>NZ_JBITPI010000075.1:0-1205 GCF_050467745.1 Paenibacillus sp. NRS-1781 | reverse complement strand
AAACACGATGTCACCAAGCTTGCTCGAATTTTTAATTGGGTAACTAATCAAGGGAATCGGCTTCATCGTGGGATGATACTCATTTCGGAAGGGGCGATCAAATTGCCATAAGGTTGTCTGCTTCCGATCACTGTTCCAATAGTGTCGACTTGTCGGCTTCCAACCGTACAATACGGGTTCGTGCATCCAGTGATATTGAGAATGACCGAGTACCATGGCTTGCTTTGCCCAGATACAGCATTGTGCTAGTTTGAATCCAGCTTCGATAAATGCCTTCCTAAAATTCAAGCCCTCACTATCAGCATGGAATACATAGATACTTGCTCCGTCATCAGCTACTTCATACATTTGAGTATAGGCAGCCAATAGGAAATCATAAAACTGGTGATTGTCCATCTTATCGTTCTCAATTTTCAATGCATCTTTGGTCTTACCTGTATAGTCCACGTTATAGGGTGGATCAGTTACAATGAGCTGAGCCTTCTTGCCATCCATCAATGTTGCGATATCCTGCGGATTAGTTGAGTCTCCACAGATGAGCCTATGCTTCCCAAGCAGCCAGATGTCACCTTTACGAGTGATCGGATGCTCAGACAATGCTTCTTCTACATCGAAATCATCTTCCTCATCCACTGTTTCTTCGTGCAATGTATCCAATAGACGCTCACACTCGCTCATATCAAATCCAGTTAGAGAAAGATCATAATCAGCCAGTTTTAATTCTTCCATTTCCTGCGCCAACATTTCAAATTTCCAATCTGCATACTCAGCCGTTTTGTTATCGGCTATTCTGAAAGCTTTGACCTGTTCTGGTGTTAAATCATCTACCAGTATTGTTGGTACTTCCTTTAATCCAAGCTTCTTGGCTGCTAACAAACGAGTATGACCTGCTATGATTTCATTGTTACTATCAATTAAAATTGGATTCTTAAATCCATAACTCTGAATACTGGTTGCTACATAATCTACAGCTTTCTCATTATTTCTGGCGTTTTTTATGTACGGAATTAGAGTTTCTACGTTTACAAATTTGATTTCCAATCCACTTGATCCCCCTTTCTACCTTCATTTTTAAAAAGGCTGCAATCCACATCCAGGTGAAAAACACACCAATTGCAGTGACAACTCGTAATATTTCTATGATTATTGCTTGTAAAATTAATAGCAATCTTGTTGCTCCTCTCTAAATCGAGTAGGAGGCTACC
>NZ_JBITPI010000074.1:0-11237 GCF_050467745.1 Paenibacillus sp. NRS-1781 | reverse complement strand
GATTCTGTAGGCTCCACTCCACCGCCTGGTCAAACACTTCCACTCCATGATCATAGATATGACTAACGTATGAGGCGCTTTGGCCTGTTTTTAGAACTGAATTTCCGGTAATGGCTATCGAATAGATATGCGTTCCCTTTTCGACGACTCTCATTTCAATCGTACTCAATATTGTAGGGTGATAAGTTAATTTTACGGTGATACTTGCTTGTCCCAAAGCAATGCCCATAACCTGACCGTGCTGATCTACACTAACCACACTTGGGTCACTTGAAATGAAAGTTATGACTGGATTCGCCATCTCATTTCCATTATCCATAGCGGTCACATTCAATGGTATTATTTCGTTGAGCCGTACATGGGCTATCGTTCCATGGTTGATATGTAAAGCATATGTATGAGCAATCTCATATTTCCATCGATCAGCAATGTTATGTTCTACATCGTCGTAAGCAGTTGAAATACTATCCAATGTGCAGCTTAACTGGATGATGCCATTCATCGTGCGGTCAATTCCAACTATTTTAAAAGGCTGATGGGTCATATAAAATCGTTGGCTTAATGTAATGCCCTTTGTATCTATATTGTCCTGTAGACTGACCAGAATGTTGCCCTCTGGCATGGAGATAACTTTACCTGTTTCCGTTGAAAACGTTCTGGCTTCCACCACAACATCAAACCATTTCACCTGTCCACTCCAGTTTAAAGCCAACCGTTGATTACACTTTTTCATTCTGCCTCGACACGACTTTTCATTTTGATCCACCTGACTAGTGATCAGATAACGTTCATAACGATAATCCACGATATCTCCTGTGTGTAGAGGTGTTGCTGCTCGAATGATTTTTTCATCGGTGTTTTGAATATTATTTGCCGCATCTCGAATCAGAGCAAGCTGTCTTACATCGTTGATATGTACAAGCTCACCTTTTTCTCGAAGAAAGAAATCCATCATCGGCTCTAGGCTCCTTGTCACTCCTCCACCTCCAAACCAAAATCCTGCTTGCAGCGATACAGATACAATTCCACATAATCGCTCCATTCCTTGATGTCCAAAATAATAAAGATACTCGTGTAGATTTGAACATAGCCGTTTAATTGCAATGAGGATTCCAATGGGCAGAAAGCTCGATGTGTCATCTCCAAGGTGTATCCATCTTCAAATGAAAAGCTTTTGCGATAAGGTTGTACATCTGCCATTACTGACAGAACAGAGTTGAAATGAGTAACATCTAAAATTTCCAGCTTCGTATCATAGAACATCAATCCGTCCCTACCTTGATTTTAGGCAGAGGAAGAGCCAGTCGAATATTTATCGGAATCCCTGTTTCATAGGTGGCTGAGCGTTCACCTTCTTGCTTATGTGTTAAGCCAACCGAATCTCGATTTTTATATAGATACACCGCATAATCGACCATGACATCATCATATTCCACAGGTAGCGTTGCCAGGTTACAATAGCCATAAATATTACTCCTTGCTTTATTCAAATAGTGGATCAGGATATCATCCTTGGATATGTCTGTTGGTTCCATGCCTAATAACCGTTTATGTAAAATCAATGAATCACTCATGTGCTGTCTCCTGTTCCTCCTTTACCTGTGCCTTCTCGGTACGTTTCATATTCTTGACAGTTTGAGCTTTCGTTTGGGTTGCTTCTTGCTTAGTCTCATCTGGTTGAGGTTCCTCCACTTGCTCATAATGCCTACTGGCCTGTAATCTCAACACTAACTCCTGATCTGTGACTTCCCATGTGCAGCCTGTTTCCTGATTCAAATACCACATCTTATCACCCTCCAAAAATAAAAATAGGGCATCCAAAACGGACACCCCGAACGTGTTTCTTCTATTATAATGTGTTCACTTTCAATTAAGACTTATTGGCTGTGAGTACAGCGAGAGCTTCAGGCTTGATACATTTGGCTCCAAACACCTGTAAACCTTTCACCGCATCTGAAAATTGTTTCTCTGGTCTGAACGCCTCCACTGAATCCACTTGCCCGGCAAACGAAATCGCACTCTTATGACCTGCGATGATTTTATACTTGGCTCCTGTGGTATTCGGCACATTGTTGGATTTATACACCGTCATCCCATCGATATCTCCTACATAGCCTGTGCGGATAATATTTGGGTCTTTGGTGAAACGAGCATCCTTCAGCAGCAAGCCATAGTACCATGCAGGAACTACCACAAAACGTTCCGTTTCAGGTACATTGTTCTCATCCATCATCACGCCAAGATCAATCAGTAAATCATAGGCTGTATCTTTGCTTGGAATTATTGGCGTTGCATCGTTACCCATCGTATTCTCAGCTTTGACCTCTGTGTAGAATCCAGCAAGATACTGATCCACCACATTAGCAAGCCCATACGAAGCTTCCACGATCCCACCATCCAATAAGTTTACATTCGCTTGAGCAGCATCTACATCATCCACTTGAAAATTGAAATACTTCGCCTGATCAATCACCAACGTTTTTTGCGTAGCATCCAGTTCCTGTGGATTCCCGATTCCTGCCACTTTATCATAGTTGCCAATCGTCACCGCTCCAATCGAATTGATTTTCACGGTAGAGCCTTGACCTTTAATCTCACCTTCATAATCAGTGTTAACCACATTACCGTACACCAAATTCTTCTTCAAACTTTCATTTAAACGTGCGCTCCAAATGGTAGGAATAAAATGTTGTACTGACATATTCTAATCACCCTGTCCTTTTCTATTGATTATTATTTGTTTTGTAATACTTGTTTGACTTGATCCCAATGCTGATTAATCTCGTTGGGGGACATTCCTTTGATCGAATCCAATGTAAATGTGCTACCTGTTGAACCAGCCGGAGGGGTATATCCATCCCCTTTAAGTCGTTGCTCGACTTGCTGTTGAATTGCCAGTTGTAACGATTGTTCCAACATACCTAAATTTGCTGTCGTCGCTTCTTCATCTGCACCAATAAAGAAATCCACTAACGGAAGTGGAAGTTTCTTTTCACTGGCAATTTTGATCGCTTGGCTGGTTAATCGTTCACGCTGCTTCTCTAGCTTCATATGCTCCACTTCGGCTCGTAGCTTCTCGACTTCGATTTCTTTCTCGTCCTTAGCCGGGAATCGCTTCTTGATTTCGGCATCCACTACACTTTCCAAATGATTGGTTTTCCATGTTTCCAGCGATTTAGCGGATCGTTTGTCCATTGTGCTATCGAACCAACTTTTTGCTTGCGAATTAGATTGAATGAATTTCTCTATCCCCTCTACGCTATACGGACTCAAACCCTGAAGATACGTTTGCCATTCCTCATTCGTTTGGTTTTCTTCAATCAACTGCTTCATTTGTTCTAAATTCATGTTCATTAATCTCCTTTATTGCCCATTCGACTCTGTAGAACCGAACACGCTTATGTATGTATTGAATTAAGCCGTTTAATGTCATGCTCAGGACAGTGTTGTTACGCTTTAGGAATCACAAAAACGAGGAAAAGGTACAAACATACCCACTCCCCACTTTTGCCTGTTTCTCATCCTTTGTTTATACGGTTTTTTAATAGCCTAAAGCGTAACACCGAGTCCGTTTAGGTTCGAGCTTTCGAACACGCATATGTATGTTGAATTCGTTTAACGTCATATCTGATACAATAATGTTACGCATTAGAAAACGTAAAAACGAGAAATAGATACAAACATACCAACTCCTCATTTTGGGTTGTTTTTCACCCTTAGTTTATTGGGCTTTTTAAACCTCTAAAGCGTAACATCAAGCCTATTTTTTCCTCATCTGACGCATCCGCAATTTCGTCTTTTCATTCGCATTCTTATCTCTGCATTTCTCACAATATCTCTGTCGATTCGAATTCGCTGAAAAAGTAGCCTTACATTTCTGACAGTTCACCCTCGGTTTCGCTGTATTAAACCCAACCTCTACATTACGTTCAGACTTATATTCTCGCTCCAGCTTCTCGTCTATTGGTAGCACTCCATTTTCAAAATATGTACAACGGGACAGACCATCATCTTGAGCGAAAAATACACATGGGCCATCTTGTAAGCAGCAATAATTGGAGATACCATGCTTCGCTCCAAGATAGCATGCACAATTATTCTTAACTAACCGCTTGAACCTATTTTTATTCTGCATTCGATTTCTCCTTATTCACATCTGCTAGTCGTTGCTGCTCCCCATGAAATTTATTGAATTCCAGCTTGGGATTCTCTACAAACGGTAACAGTGTCAGCAACGTTTCCTGAGATACCACTTCTTTCAGTTTCACAATTACATCAGCCATCCCGACCAAGTCTGTCGGCAAGTTACGAGTAAACTTCACGGCAATGTCACGGTAATCATATTGCACACCTTCTTTAATGTGCAGGAACGTGAAGAAATTCCGAATTCGCTGCTTGATCGCTTTTTCCATTAACGCTTCACGCATTGCCACTCGATTCTCCAAATTCAAAAGTTTATTTCGCAGAGCCAAGGAGGAGGTATTGCTGGCCCAATTCTCATTGAAGTTAACCTGATCCATCATGTCGAAGATTTTGCGCTCAATGTTATCCAACTCGTTTTTCACAAAGGAGTCATTAATCTCCTTCGTAAGCCAACTCACCTTTCCCCCAGTCGGAACCTGAATAATCCCCATCTTCTTCATATTCAATAAGTCTTCAGCCTCCAACTTGGCATTCTCAATCACGAGATAGGCATTGCGATGATCTGCAATTTCATTGACCAAATCTGAATTCAACGCATTATAGGCATCAAATAAAGAAATCACATCCTGGAAGCCACTTTTTCTCTCCGTATTGGCTGGACAAGAGATAAGCGGGACTCTTCCAAAGATGTGATTATGTTTGCCGATATATTTTAATTCAGGTGCTTGGTTTTGCTTACTCTGATTGTGTTTATCATTGTTGCCGATTGTATAGTGTAGAATTTCATGGTCGGAATACATGTCAAGGTACACTTGCTTATCGAATCGACGGGTAAATTTATGTAAGCCAAGTAATACATTTCGTTCTGCTGTTCCGTCTTCCAGCACATACGCATTCAAAGGAGATAATACGGTGGCTGAAAACTGTCCATCCGAATCAATATAGTTTAATTCAAAACTCTCACCAAAGATTTCAGACTGTTTTCGAAGCTGTAGATTATGCTCCTTGTCCCAATGACTCATATGTACGTCTATGTTATGTATAGCTGTATCCTGATCTGACTTGGACACATAGTTTACTGGCTTACCGAGCAGATAACCCACTTCATTATCTACGAACTTACGAGGGAAATTAAAAATAAGCTTTTGATTGCTTCGACTTTCTTGCATCGCATAGTTCTTGAGAATGGCATGCTGACCATTGTAGTAATCTGCATATTTCTGTTTGGCTATTGCAGCCGATTGGAGTTCATTTAGACATTCCAAAATGATAGACTCAGTTATTTGCAAATATATACTTCCTTTCAAAATGGGCTATGTAATTGTTGCTTAAATAAATAAAAGAACCACCTTTACTAAGGTAGTTCCTTGTTGAACTAACGTTCTTCGTTAACCTAACTTCTAGCTCTGCGCTTTTTAAGTGCGTTTATTTGTGTTGACTTACACATCAGCCCTTAATAACTTGAAATTTTTATCGAAGTAAGCATGTATCCTATGTCCACCAAATAAATCTCCATCATCATACTCACAGTATATTTCATTTGTATTAAGTTCGATATCATATAACGTTATTGATTCTTGAAATTTTTCGTTCGTTGTATTATATTCACCTGCATCCACAGCATCCCAATTTAAATTTTCGTCATTTTCATCATACTCGGGCCAAAAATCATTTTTGTATTCAA
Organism: Paenibacillus sp. NRS-1781; assembly: GCF_050467745.1. NCBI lineage: Bacteria > Bacillati > Bacillota > Bacilli > Caryophanales > Paenibacillaceae > Paenibacillus > Paenibacillus sp. NRS-1781. The sequence goes on along the minus strand of NZ_JBITPI010000074.1, from coordinate 5,410 downwards.
TCAATTCTCCTGCTATGGCTTCTCTTGCTTTTCTATCAAAGTCTGCTAAACATAAGAAAAGTTCTTCTGCTCTTTTGATCATTTTGGCTACATCAACAGATCCATTTTTTATATCTAACCTCCAATGTATTTTTTCTTCGTTTGCCTCTAGCGCCGTACAGTCCTCATTATATGTAAACACTCCAATTAAGCTGCTGATTACTGATCTTTCCATTCTATAATTCCTTTCTATTAATATATATAATTACATCTAATTTAACCCTTAATTCATTATAGAAATTAGCTATTTCTTATTAAGTCTAATCTAACCTGCCCGTTAACTCAACGAGATTGGACAAAATAAAGAATGAGTATCTAGCAAAACCCTCAAAATAACAAACTGCGATCATAAAATTTCAGACTCTTGACCGACTGAATTAATTGAACAGCCCCATATAAACTATCTGGTGCATCATCATATGTACAATTTCGATTATAATCCTTCACTTGATGGTTGTATCTAAGGTCATCTGCATTGAACAGAATATGACCCTTCTTCACTTCCGGCTCCAAGCTAATAATACGTTCATGCTTCTGTCCCTTGGAATGAACACTTTCTACGGGTGTATGTATATTCGCCTTCCATAGCTCTTCTTCAAACTTTTGCTTCATATAGCTCTGTGCCTGATTCACTTCAAAACCAAGCTTATCTACAGGGTAAAGCTTCAACTTTTCAATCACTACTTGAAACAAACTATCCGGCAGCAGCTTATAAATATTACCATCAATCACGTACATCTGCTTCGTCTTCCGATGCTGCCCAATAATTGAAACCGCAGAATAGTCATTTTTCTTCCCGGCTTTAATCGCTGGATCAATGTACATGGCAAGTTCCATTTCCTCAAACTCTGGTAGCCTATCCCAATACATGAGATTCTGAAATATGTATTCGTCTGTTGAACGCGGATCATTCTGTAGCTCTTTATAGAAGCTTTTTTCTCCCATCGCTTGCTTCTTGCACATCAAATAATAATAGTCCAAATACTCGCTCCACAGGATTTTCGTATCCTCCAACATTTCCTCTTGGTGAGCCATAAAAAAAGAAAAAGCCGTATTGATCCTATCCTCGTCTTGGAGATTATTATATTGCCGCTCCCACTCTGACCATAGATCATCACGCTCTGAAAACTGAAGCACGGCTGCTTTACGAACACTTCGCACACCAGGGATTTTACCCTTGAGCAGATCAGCCATGATATCTTCTTCGTTCAAAATGGTTCCACAAATCAGAATATTAGTATCCCTTGTTCCAATAGGAAGAATAACATCCGTAAAGGTATTTTTAATCTGTTCTCGTTTGGCTTCGGATCGAGCCGTATCCTCCTTGAGCAAATCATCCATCAAAACCAAGGTAGGACGATGATGCTTATAGTGAATACCTCTCAAGCTACCATCTATGCCACGAATCATAATGCAGGAGTCCAGTCCACCTTTACTCTTGAGCCATATTTCGTTATTGTTCCAGCGGCTCCCTTTACGAATACCGAAATCCTCAATCAGCATCGTATTCGTTTCTAACTCATCTTTAATCATGTCTAAAAACGGCAAAGCAATCTGCTCTGTGGCTGATATAATCAATGTAAACTGAGATTTATCATATAAAGTTGCATACAGCGGAAATAAAAAAGAACTGATCGTTGACTTTCCATGCTCCCTTGGGAGTCCGAAAGCCGTAATCAGTCCTGTCTTTGCAAGCATATATTTTAATTCCGCGAATAGCTCCTGATGAAACTGTCCAAATGCTCGATCAAAATATTTAGGGAAATAGGCTAAAGCGAAAAACTCAATGTCCATCTCACCAATAAGCTTACGTAGTTCAGAAAAAGAGAACGTTTCGATCAGTTGTTTCATTTTGGGCGGCTTGAAATGCTTCTCCATATATTGCTTAAGCAGTTCAGCTTGTCGCTGTTCTTCTTGCTTTATTGTGTCAATTGTTCTGGCTCCTTTCTCAAATTCACTATAAAATCATCACAAAAATTTCTGCTCCCTTTGCTGGCGGCTACGTTTATCTACATAGAAGAACCCCTCCATTCACAACAAAAAGAGTGGCTTCTCACCACTCGATATTTGCCAAAGCTTCAGCCACATCCTGCTGTGTTGTTAGGGTATAAATATTGGTCGTTGCTACATGATCATGTCCAAGGATTTGCTGAATGGTCGTCAATGGAGTCGTTTTAACCAACTTATAGCCAAGCGTATGTCTGAGCATATGTGGTGTCACCTTTACATTGACTCGATCCCCGTATTTGCTCAAAATCAGATTAATCGCATTTCGCTCCAAAGGCCCTCGCTGCCCCATACATAGATATTCTGATTCAACTTGTGGTCTGGCTTCAAGATATCGGGTAATGGCTTTTCGCACATCCTTATTCAATGGTATGGTTCGGAAGGAGTTTCCTTTACCAAGTATCCTCAATAAACCTTTGCGTTCACTTGTCTCAATATCCTTCAGCTTGATGCCAACCAATTCGCTTACCCGTATCCCTGTTCCAAGCAACAATTCAATCATACAGATATGTAGCCGATTACCCATACGATGAATTTCATTTCTCAGCTTCCACAAATCCTTTTCCTCAAGACCCTTATACTGCCGAACAACCTTGTTCCTGACCGCTTCGATATGTATTTCTTCCTTAATATACCCTTGTTGATGCATCCATTGTGCAAATACGTTGATACTGGCAATCTTACGGTTAATGGTGAGTATCGTTTGGTTAGTACTTTGCAGATATTTCTTGTACTCCACTCCATCCAGTTCAATCCACTTGTCCAGTCCATATTCCGTTTTCCTTTGATACCACGCTATGAACTGTAACACGTCCCGAATATAGCAGGAAACCGTATTTTCACTCCGATCCTTACTCCGTAAATATGCTTCAAACCCTTGAATATACTCCATATTCGCCCCACCTTTCGCTTATGTGTCACATCATACCGTTGATGTGGGGCAAAGTCCACTCCATACATAACCTATCTTATGCACTGATTCTGGCTACTTTTGGGGCTAATTCAGGGCTGAAACTGGCGTTTATCTATACAAATACTGACGGCATAACGTTATAGCTGCGAATTATCCGGCTCCACATATCCTTCCTCAATCTCGACCGATTCCTCAATGGCTTCATAATCGGCATCCACTACATCGGCTTCAATCATATCCAGAAATAGCTGCTTCCGTTCCTGTTCCAGTGCCTTCGTATTGACTACCAGCTCACGTCGATCATTCCACTCGTTGGGTGCGCGGTTCTTTAAGTAGAAGATCATCGCTGTCGGATTGGGAGGCTGATATCGTTTTACTTTTTCGATGCGTGTCTTCTTTTTTCCATTTTTGTCCTCTTCAATAATCGTTTTAATTTCTTCATATTCATACCCTGTTGCAGCTTTCAAAAGTGAATTTTCCACGTGGGATATAGGGACAGATCTGCTCCATTTGACTAGTTCAGCCAGCATCGGATGTTTATCTATATACTCGTACCAAGTCGTTTTACCTATATCGAGTTTCCTGATAATGTCCTCTGCGTTCATGCCTTCTTCGAACCATTGCTGAATCTCCGCTAGTCTAGGATATACATGTGTCTCCCACTTGGTTGGACGCTCCAATGCTTCCGCAAATTTGGGATGTTTCCTTCTATAGTCACCTAATGTCCAAATATGAATATTTAGCCGTTTAGCAATTTCCTCATCTGTTGCTCCTTCACGTACCCAAACGGGAATATCCCTAAGTCTTGGCACAACAAATTGATCATACTTGGTCAGTATCTTTGGTTTATTCCTTTTTGGATTGTTATTGTTTTTGCTCATTCTGTTCACCTCCAGCACGAAAAAAAGGGGACAGACCATAATAGCCCATTCCCCATATGTATTCTAGCTTATCCTTCTAACTCAGCCTCGTAAAACAACTCGATATCCTCAATCACCTTCTGAATCAACTCATTATCCTCCTGAGCTTCCTCAGCCCCTAGCACATTTACCTTTTCGGCTTGCATGCCCTTTAGGAATCGAATCACCATATTCACTTTTGCCTTACCCAACTCAATCACCCTTTCGGTTTAGTCAGCACATGATACCTCTGACCTTGCCGACTCAGCAACAACTTCATGATAGTCATACTGTTTACCATCTCGAATCAGATAAACGCCGCTATTATCTCCAACATGGGCAATATATCGCTTCATAATCACATCTACATACTTAGGATCAAGCTCACTTGTATAGCAAATTCGATCCGTCTCCTCACAAGCAATCAATGTTGAACCTGAACCACCAAATGGATCAAATACGATATCGCCAAGCTTGCTCGAATTTTTAATCGGGTAACTAATCAAGGGAATCGGCTTCATCGTGGGATGATACTCATTACGGAAGGGGCGATCAAATTGCCATAAGGTTGTCTGCTTACGATCACTATTCCAGTAGTGTCCACCTGTCGGCTTCCAACCATATAATACGGGTTCGTGCATCCAGTGATAATCACTTCTGCCCATTACCATTGCTTGCTTTGCCCATATACAACATTGAGACAGTTTGAATCCAGCTTCGATAAATGACTTCCTAAAGTTCAAACCTTCACTATCGGCGTGGAACACATAAATACTTGCTCCATCATCAGCTACTTCAAACATTCGAGTATAAGCAGCCAATAGGAAATTATAAAATTGGTCGTTATCCATCTTATCGTTCTCAATTTTCAATGCATCCTTCGTTTTACCTGTGTAGTCCACATTGTAGGGCGGATCAGTTACAATGATCTGAGCCTTCTTACCATCCATCAATGTTGCGATATCCTGCCGATTAGTTGAGTCTCCGCATATGAGCCTATGCTTACCAAGTAGCCAGATGTCCCCTTTACGAGTTATCGGATGTTCAGGTAATGCTTCTTCTACATTAAAATCATCCTCATCGGCTGTATCTTCATGTAATGTATCCAGCAACTTCTCCGCTTCAGACCAATCAAAGCCAGTTAGCTCAATATTATATTCCGCTTCTTTCAACTCATCTAATAATGCAGCCAATGCTTCAAAGTCCCATTCCCCTGTAATTTTGTTGAGCGCTATGTTCAGGGCTTTCTCTTTCGATTTATTCACATCGACTATGACGCAATCAACTTCATTGTAACCGAGTGCCTTCAAAACTTTAGCACGTTGGTGGCCTCCCACGATGGTATAATCGCTATTACAAATAATCGGTTCACAATAACCGAATTCCATGACACTATTCCTGATCTTTTCAAACTCTGGATCACCCGCTTTTAAATCCTTCCTTGGATTATATTCCGCATGTACCAGTTGATCGATCTTCAATTTCATCCATTTCATTTATATCACTTGCTCCTTTATGTCTACAGCTTTCCCATTATTTCTGGCGTTTTTTA
>NZ_JBITPI010000073.1:0-1289 GCF_050467745.1 Paenibacillus sp. NRS-1781 | reverse complement strand
CAGCAACAACTTCATGATAGCTATACCGCTTACCATCCCGAATCAAATATACACCACTATCGCTTCCAACGTGGGCAATATATCGGTTCACAATCACATCCACATATTTGGGATCAAGCTCACTGGTATAGCAAATTCGATCCGTTTCCTCACAAGCAATCAACGTTGAACCTGAACCACCAAAAGGATCAAATACGATATCACCAAGCCTGCTCGAATTTTTAATTGGGTAGCTAATCAAGGGAATCGGCTTCATCGTGGGATGATATTCATTGCGGAAGGGACGATCAAATTGCCATAATGTCGTTTGCTTACGATCACTGTTCCAGTAGTGTCCACCTGTCGGCTTCCAACCGTATAATACGGGTTCATGCATCCAATGATAATCACTCCTGCCCATTACCATTGCTTGCTTTGCCCAGATACAACATTGTGCTAGTTTGAATCCAGCTTCAATAAATGCTTTTCTAAAATTCAATCCTTCACTATCCGCATGGAATACATAAAGACTTGCTCCATCATCAGCTACTTCATACATTCGAGTATGAGCTGCCAATAGGAAATTATAAAATTGGTCGTTATCCATCTTATCGTTCTCAATTTTCAATGCATCCTTCGTTTTACCCGTATAGTCCACATTATAAGGTGGATCGGTCACAATGAGCTGAGCCTTCTTACCATCCATCAATGTTGCGATATCCTGCCGATTAGTTGAGTCTCCGCATATGAGCCTATGCTTACCAAGTAGCCAGATGTCCCCTTTACGAGTTATCGGATGTTCAGGTAATGCTTCTTCTACATTAAAATCATCTTCCTCATCCACTGTTTCTTCGTGTAATGTATCCAACAACTTCTCCGCTTCAGACCAATCAAAGCCCGTTAGCTCAATATTATAATCTGCTTCCTTCAACTCATCTAATAATCCAGCCAGTGCCTCAAAGTCCCACTCCCCTGTAATTTTGTTAAGCGCTATGTTCAGGGCTTTCTCTTTTGACTTATTCACATCGACTATGACACAGTCGACTTCATCGTAACCGAGTGCCTTCAACACTTTAGCACGTTGATGGCCTCCTACGATGGTATAATCGCTATTACAAATAATCGGTTCACAATAACCGAATTCGAGGACACTATTCCTGATCTTTTCAAACTCTGGATCACCCGCTTTTAAATCCTTCCTTGGATTATATTCGGCATGTACCAGTTGATCTATTTTCAATTTCATCCATTTCATTTATTAAACTCTCTCCTTTATGTCTACAGATTTTTCATTATTTCTGGCGTTTTTT
>NZ_JBITPI010000072.1:0-19666 GCF_050467745.1 Paenibacillus sp. NRS-1781 | reverse complement strand
AGGATCAAACTCTCCATTAAAGACCAACCGAAGCTGGTTTATAGAAAGAGCGATTTGCTCATTTTTAATGCTAGCGATTCTTCTATATAGAAGAAATCTTTATTTTCATCATCCATTTGTTCAGTTTTCAAAGAACTTGTCTGTCCTCGTTTCTTCAACGAGTCAGGAATTAGATCATATCATGCCGGTTGCTTTCTTGTCAAATCTTTTTTTGATTTTCTTTTCAGCATCCTCCGCTTCGAGAAATGTTATTCTCAAAGCAACGTCTAATAATATAACATGCCTAAAGTTATTTAGCAAGCATTTTTTTAATTTCTTTTTTTCGTAACTGCTCCCCCCCTTTCTATACATTAGATAACTAAAAACAGCCACCCCGTAATAGAACGGAATGGCTGTGCTCTTGCAATTCAATTATTCTTGCTCCAACAGTCTGATGAACTCATTCTCATCTTCTATGGTATCAATTCCGAGCTGTTGGGCCTTGGCCAGCTTACTGCCTGCCTTTTCACCAGCTATGACTAGATCTGTCTTTTTGGATACAGATCCGGTCACATGGGCTCCGAGTGCCTCCAGCTTAGAAGCAGCTTCATCACGCGTAAGCTGATGCAGGGTACCTGTAAGCACAACCGTTTTGCCACTGAAAAAGCTGTCTGTCTTCTTCTCCTGTGGAGCTTCGGGAGCGTGAGCCTTTACCCCTAGAGATAACATCTTTTCAATCCCCGCTTGGGTAAATGGATCAGCAAAGAAGGCAACGATACTCTCAGCTACAATCCCGCCCACATCCGGCAATTCTATTAATTCCTCTACCGTAGCGGACATGACCTTGTGCAAATCACGGTAATGATCAGCCAACATGCGTGTAGTCGCTTTACCAGTATTCGGTATACCAAGGGCATAAAGGAATGAAGCCAAATCCCTCTCTTTACTCTGCTCAAGCGCTGCCAGAAGGTTATTGGCTTTTTTCTCACCAAATCGCTCCAGCTTCACAAGATCATCGAATTTAAGTGTATACAGATCCGCAGGCTCGCGCAATTCCAGTTCGTCGTGCAACTGGATTGCCGTTTTGTCGCTGAAGGTTTCAATATCCATGGCATCACGTGACGCAAAGTGGGAAATACGAGCCACAATCTGCGGCTTACAGCCCAACTTATTATCGCAAAATAAATGAGCCCCTCGCTGCTGCAACGGGAATCCACAGGCCGGACAATGATCCGGTACGATAATTTCATCTCCGTCGTCCTCAGATGTAACTTTTCCCAAAATTTCCGGAATGACATCATTCGAGCGGCGGATAAACACACGAGCCCCCAAAGCGAACTTCAGATTTTTCCGCTCGATATCCCCAGCATTGTTCAGTGTACAATTTTGTACAGTTACTCCCGCCAGCTCTACCGGTTCCACCCTTGCCAGTGGCGTAATTTTACCCGTACGACCTACATTCCATTCAACAGAGTTGAGCACCGTGGTCGTTTCCTCCGCCTCGAACTTATATGCCACCGCCCAGCGCGGAAATTTATCGGTGTAGCCTAGAACCTCACGTGTGCGCATATCTGTAATTTTCAGTACCGCCCCGTCAATGAGATAATCCAGTCCGGTACGAGACTTTTCAATATCAGCCAGTTGCTCCATAGCATCATCAAAATCGTCGAAGTAAGTCAGATATGGATTCACCTTAAAATGATTATCACGCAGGAAAATCATCATCTCCTGGTGGCTGCTAAACTGGATTCGGTCCGCGTAGCCTACATTGTAAAAAAATGCATTCAGTCGCCGCTCTGCTGTCGTTTTGGGATTTAAATTACGCAGAGCGCCAGCTGCGGCATTGCGTGCATTTTTAAGAGGGTCTACAGCGGTCTCATTATACTTCGCCAGCACAGACAGATTCATAATGCCTTCTCCCTGTACTTCAATAGTCCCATCCTGAAAAGGAATCGTTAGCGGCACGGATTTTATCGTCTTCACCTGTGCCAGTATTCCCTCGCCCACGACGCCATTTCCGCGTGTAGAAGCCTGTACCAGCTTCCCGTCAGTATAAGTCAGGTTTAGCGTCAGTCCATCAAATTTAAGCTCTATCGCATATCCTGGAGGCGGTAAAGGCTGCTCCGGGTTCTTGGTATTGTAATCGTTAACCAGCTTCATGACACGCGCGTTCCAGGCGCGCAGCTGCTCCACATTCTGTGCTTTATCCAAGCTCCATAATGGGGCGAGGTGGCGATGCGATGTGAAGCCTTTGAGTAACTCCCCTCCCACACGCTGTGTCGGAGAATCCGGCAGCACAAGACCACTCGTCTGTTCAAGCCCTACCAGCTCGTCATAAAGCACATCATATTCTTTGTCGCTGATCTTGGGCTCATCCAGTGTGTAGTAATGATAATTATATGTGTTCAGCTCAGCAACAAGCTGCTCCATCCTGTGCATTGGGTTCATGCAGGCGTATCCCTCCGGGAACTTCATCAGGGCAGAAGCCTAAGCCAATTGCCGCTGTGAGGTTCGAGATTTAATGATGTTTGAGATTTATTCTACTTTTGTAATAGGTGCAAAGCCAGCCAGCAGGCGTTTAACTCCTACCGGTGCCGGGAAAGCGATCTGAAGCTCCATATCATTGCCTGTACCTTTTACAGCTACTATGGTTCCAATTCCCCACTTGCCATGCTGTACCTTGTCTCCGGCAACAAAAATGGAGGGGCCTCCTGCCGAAGTAGCCGGAGTTGGTTTCGCGGATGAAGATGTCGTTACTGTTACGCGGGGCGACGCGGAAGCTGACGAACCACTACGGCTCATCGTATCAAAGGAACGCTCTCCACCAAAGTTACTGCCGCTGGTTTTACCCAGTCCACGCCCGCCATAGGAGCCGCCTACATTGCCTGATCGGCGATAGCGATCCGTTTTGATGATCGTATCCTCTTTTAACTCATCCGGAATCTCTTCAAGAAAGCGAGAAGACGGATTAGCGGTGGTACGGCCAAACAGCGTGCGCATCTGTGCGCATGTAAGAAACAGTTGCTCCTCTGCACGGGTAATCCCGACATACGCCAGCCTGCGCTCTTCCTCCAGCTCTTCATTATCCAAAAAGGCCCGACTGTGAGGGAATACCCCCTCCTCCATACCGACAATAAATACGATTGGGAACTCCAGTCCTTTTGCGCTGTGCATGGTCATCAATACAACCGCATCGCTTTGTTCCTCTTCATCGTCATTCATGGAATCAATATCCGCGATAAGAGCAAGATCGGTCAGGAAGGAGACGAGTGACTTGTCCTCCGCTCCTTTTTCAAATTCCATCGTTACTGACAGGAACTCATCAATATTCTCCAGACGTGAGCGTGATTCAAGCGTATTCTCATTTTGCAGCTCCAGTCGATATTGGCTGGTTTCCAGCATTTTTTCCGTTAACTCGGTGACGGACAGATAGTCCACCATCCGACTCAAGCCTTCAATCATATCGTAAAACTCGACAAGCGCATTGCGCGTACGTCCGGCAAAGCCCAAATCGTCTACCACCTGCAACACGCGGAAAATAGAAACTCCACGCTCCGCTGCAGCTGCTTGCAATTTACCAACCGTTGTATCTCCAATACTTCGTTTTGGCACATTAATGATTCGGATCAAGCTGATATCGTCATCAGGATTGGAGAGCAGACGAAGGTACGCCAGCAAGTCCTTAATCTCTTTACGATCATAGAACTTGATGCCGCCAACGATCTGGTACGGAATATCCGATTTGATCAAAATTTCCTCGACAACCCGTGACTGAGCATTGGTACGGTACAAAATTGCATGATGGCTATAGGTTTTGCCTGCATTGATATTTTTATGAATTTCCGAGGCGATAAAATAGCCCTCATCATGCTCCGAGTCAGCCCGGTAAACTTTAATCTTGGCCCCGCCTTCTTTGTCGGTCCATAGTTTCTTCGGCTTGCGGCCCGTATTTTGCCCAATTACTTCATTGGCGGCATTCAGAATATTCGAGGTTGACCGATAGTTTTGCTCCAGCATAATGGTACGTGCTTCCGGATAGTCCTCTTCAAAGTTCAAAATGTTGCTGATATCCGCCCCGCGCCAACGATAGATGGACTGATCGCTATCACCAACTACACAAATTCGGTGATGCTGGTCAGCCAGCATTTTACACAGCATGTACTGCGCACGGTTCGTATCCTGATATTCATCGACATGAATGTATTGGAATTTCTTCTGATAGAAATCCAGTACCTCGGGTACTTCTTTAAATAATTGAATCGTTGCCATAATCAGATCATCAAAATCCAGAGAGTTGTTATTTTTGAGACGTTGTTGGTATTTGGTGTATACCTTCGCCACAATTCCCTCAAAATAGTCGCCAATCTTGCGCTCATACATTTCAGGAGTGACCAGTTCATTTTTAGCTGTGCTCATCATGGACTGAACCGCTTTTGGTTCGAATTTTTTGGTGTCTATGTTCAGATCCTTCATGCAGTTCCGAATGACAGACAACTGATCTGTAGAATCGAGAATGCTGAAATTAGAGGTAAATCCGATCCGCTCGATATCTCGACGCAAAATACGCACACACATGGAGTGAAAGGTGGATACCCACACATCCCTCCCCTGCGGGCCAATCAGTTTGGATACGCGATCCTGCATTTCACGCGCGGCCTTGTTCGTAAAGGTAATTGCCAAAATGCCCCATGGAGCCGTCTTGCGGGTCGCGATGAGGTAGGCAATCCGGTGCGTGAGCACCCGGGTCTTTCCACTGCCTGCGCCAGCCATAATCAGCAACGGTCCGTCTATCGCCTCCACTGCCTCACGCTGAGGCGGATTGAGACGGGCTACAGCCTCGTGTATATCTATTGATTGCATGCGTGCATGCTCCTTTCTACAAGCTTTCATAAAATCACATTCTATACTTCCAACTTCACAGCTACCGTCTCCAGCGCTTTCGCCAAGTCACGGTAAATGATGTTCCCTACTACAATGGTGTCACAAACGGCAGCCGCTTGTAACGCGGTAGATTTATCCACGATACCCCCTCCGTATAGGACACGAGCGCGCTCCGTACTGCGATGTATTTTTTGTACCAGTTCCATATCTCCAAAGGCACCGCTATACTCCACATATACAATCGGCAGATGCATGAGCTTGTCGGCAACCTCTGCATATGAAGCGGCAGATGAAGCATCGAGTGATGCATCCGCTCCGGTAATCTTGGCCACCGTAGAATCACCATTCAAAACAATATATCCTTCTGTCACAAGTAAATCCCAAGGGATCATATAACCAAACTGCTCAATCGCACGCTGGTGCTGTCCTAAGATCCAATTACTGTCCGTGGTATTGAGCACCATTGGAATCATATACAGGTCAAACCCCGGCACCACAGCCTCCAGATCAGACACTTCAAGCACACAGGGCACCTCATAACGCCGGATTCGCGACAGCAAATCCACCGTATTTTCATAGGTAACGCCCGACGAGCCTCCTACCATAATGGCATCCGTACCAGACATGCACACAGCATCCAGTCCCTCATCGTCCAGTTCCTTATCAGGGTCCAGCTTAAATACATGCCTCCATGATTGAATCGAATCCGCCAACACACATTCCTCCAGCATCCATTGTGCTTTTGCCACGATCCGGTCTAACCGGATTCCAATATCCAAAAGCGTTCTAAGCTAAGTCTATGACAGTGCACAAAAGGTGTCAATGTTCGTATTGGATGGGAACACTCCGCTCACATATCTCAGGGCCGCAACGCATACAGCCAACTACGTTTTTGGAGTTCTTTTTCCGTTAAAACATCCGTATAGAATCCGCGCACACCCATCTGTTCGTAGTCAGCGGCATCATTTAGATCGTTAATTGTATTTACGTAGCACACCGCTCCCGCCTGCCGCAAGCTTTCCACTAAAGCACCACTAACTCTGTTCTCCGGTAGAGTCGCTGCTGTTATATCGTTTTGTTGTACAAACCGGATGATTTGGTCGTCCGTATCTTGTGTCGCATAAAGCGTATAAATAATGGAGGTATAGGGGTAAATGCTCCGCAGCGTTCGCAGCATTTCTTCGTCATAAATTTGCGGGACAATGCGGGACAAGAGATTCGGATTGTTCTCCTGTGCCTGATGAGTCAGCTGCGCAAACAACCGTTTGATTTGGGCCGGGTCCTGTTCTTTTGTATCGGTCACGATATAGGCATCCGGGTATTGCTCCAATAGATCCAATACATCATTCCAGTCCACCGGGGTGTAGGAATCATGTATTGGGGTGTTTTTGAATTGCTCGTAGCTCCAGGGCTTCCCGCCCTGTTCTGCACTAACTGCCTGCTCCTGCTGCATTTGCTCTGTAAAAGACTCCGTCCATTCATGGCGCGCCACCAAATGTCCGTCCGAAGTAAACATCAAGTCGACCTCGAACACGCGGCTGCCTTTTTTGTAATTATTCACAAACGCTTCACGCGCATTGGTATAGGCCAAACCGTCAACAGCTCCCATAGCATGTGAAATCACACGATGGGTGGTAAAACCGGTATGCTCCTCCGTGGATTGCCCTCTGTAAGACAATAAAAACGTGCCAATCAATATTAATAGAATTACCGCCGCAATCAGTCGTTTCATAGAGTGTCACATCCTTTTCGTACAGGTCAATACCCTGCATGCTCACACTCAAAACAACTTCCAGACACAAAAACACCCTCCGGCGGAACCGAAGGGTGAATCTGAATTAATACGCATTCTTGAAACCGTTGCGGATGGTACGGAAAATAATTTTAATATCAAATAAGAGCGACCAATTCTCAATATAGAAAATATCATGCTTAATCCGTTCCTCAATGGACGTGTCACCACGCAACCCGTTGCTCTGTGCCCAGCCTGTAATACCGGGACGAACATGGTGCTTCACCATATATTTTGGAATTTCCTCACGGAACTGATCCACGTAATACGGACGTTCCGGGCGGGGGCCGACGACGCTCATATCTCCTAGCAACACATTGAAAAACTGTGGCAGCTCATCGAGACTCGTTTTACGAATAAAGGTGCCAAAACGCGTTCGACGTGGGTCATTAGCCGTCGTCCAGCCTGTATCGTCAGTCCCGGATGGTAGTACCTTCATTGAGCGGAATTTGTACATCATGAAGGTACGCCGATTCAAGCCCACCCGCTCCTGTTTGAAAATGACTGGGCCTCTCGATGTCGTCATCACGCCAATCGCCACTGCCAGCATAACCGGAGAAGTCAGAATAATAGCGAACAATGAGAACAGAATATCGAACGAACGCTTAAACAATCGGTTCCCCGCCACATCCAGCGGAATATCCCGTACATTGATCATTGGCATGCCTGCAAAGTTATCAAAATACGGTCGAGCTGGCAGATAATCGAAAAAGTCAGGAATAATGAGCGTACGTACCCCTGCCTTTTCACACATGTTGATAATCTTGGGGTACTTATCATGCGCATCCAGCGGAAGAGCCAAAATCACCTCATCAATCATCATGCTCGACAGCGTAGCTTCTAACTGATCCAAGCCGCCAAGGATTGGGCGGAAGTGCTCTTCTTCCTCTTCATCCCAGTGGCGCTTATCATCCAGAAAACCCACCACTTCATATCCCAGATCAGGATACTGTCCAAGATTATGATAAAATCGTTGGCCCAGCGAACCCGCCCCGAGAATGAGCATGAACTGCTTGTTGTAGCCTTTTTGGCGGAGAACTTTAAGTACCTGTTTCAAAAAATATCGATAAAATAAAATAAGCAGTACGTTCCCAAACATATAGATCGCCAGATAGGACCGTGAAATGTCGATTTGCTTCACAAAAAACATGACACTCAACAGCACGAACAGGCCAACAATATGAATCTGGGTGACGCGAAATACGTCATCTGCAAACCGTTTTTTGCGTTTGGGCGAATAGAGAGAGAATAGCATCCCCAGCACCACGGCAATCAGACCGTAGATCAAGCTCCAGCCACCATATACTTGAATAGGAAGCGGCTCTTGATAGGTAATCCATTCACTTTCAAATTTGAAGAACCAGGCGATCAGAAAGGATAACTGAATGACCGCGAAATCCGCCACAATATACAATTGGGTTAAAAAACGTTGATTTCTGCGTATCATGCTTTCACCTCGGTACGAGATTGTTCGCCGCCGTCCGGCTTGGCCGGTGCAGTGAGCTTATTTTTCAAAAAGGCCATCCCAAATTTCACTGTAATTCCCGCATAGACAGCCATGTTCGTGATCCAGCTATACTGCTGTTTATAATGCTTGCGGTGGAAGACCCACATGGCTCTATGAAACTCGTAAATAATTTTCAAAGGACGACGGCGAGCGCTGCCCCCTTTGATATGAATAATATATGTGCGCGGATAGTAGTAAATGCCCCACCCCGCCTGCTTAATCCGGTAACACCAGTCAATGTCCTCGCCATACATGAAAAAGGTTTCGTCCAAGCCGCCGACCTGCTCAATCGTCTCCCGGCGCACCAGCATAAAAGCACCCACCAGCACATCCACCGGATACTCATCATCCGGGCTTAAATGCCCAAGCTGGTATTGATTGTACTTCGGGTTATCTGGGTAACGCTTCGACCAGCCGAAGGCGTAGTAAAAGGATGCAGACGGCGTAGGAAACCCGCGCTTACAGGCCTTATCCAGCGAACCATCTGGCAAAATAACCTTGCAGCCCGATGCTCCCATTTTCGGATGTGTATCCATGAACCGAATCATCGTATCCAGTGTGTCTGGCTGCACCAGCGTATCGGAATTCAGCAACAATACATAACGCCCGCCCGCAACCTCGATGCCCTGATTGTTTGCCTTGGCAAAACCCGTGTTATCCTCATTGGCAATCAACGTAATCCCCGGATATGCAGCACGAATGGCTTCCACAGACCCATCACTGGAGTGATTGTCGATAACAATCACTTCATATCGATATTGCGTCTCTGACGCATACACCGACTGCAAACAATCCAGCGTCAAACGGCATGTATTATAGTTGACGACCAGTATGCTTACATCCATATTTAAAACGCTCCTGACAAATTCAGTAATCTATTCTACTATCGACTATTATAACATACCCAACAGATCACGGGGCGCAAAAAACCACATAACTTGTAACCTTACACAGTTAGCAGGATTTTGTAAAATTCGATTCCAGTCGCTCCAAAGTGCAAATATAGACGAACGAAAACGTTTCGATCTATATATTGTTCATTGGAAGTCGCTTTTTAGATTTTCGTAAAATCCTCAGTTGAGGTATAAAAATCATCGTGGTAAGATATACATGGAAAAAGGGCTGGTGCCAGCCAGCCCCTGCACAACCAACGCTCCAAGAGCGGACGGATTTTGGAACATCAGGCCGAAAATAGACCCTTCCTTCCGGGGACGGTCTATTTTCGTTTGTTAAACTCTAACAGTGTGACGATCAACGCCCCGAACGTCAGCATTAAACTGAGCGCCTCAAACACTGTCACAGGCTTCACCCCCTCCTCGGGAGAGTTAGCCGACCGCCCTTGCCAGCCTATATCGGTTGCACTCTTCAATTATACTATATTTTTCCATAAATGAACATGTATTCGATGATGTTTTCCGTGAATTCAATATTTTATTAAGCTTTTGA
Organism: Paenibacillus sp. NRS-1781; assembly: GCF_050467745.1. Classification (NCBI taxonomy): domain Bacteria; kingdom Bacillati; phylum Bacillota; class Bacilli; order Caryophanales; family Paenibacillaceae; genus Paenibacillus; species Paenibacillus sp. NRS-1781. The sequence continues at coordinate 10,061 of NZ_JBITPI010000072.1, read as the reverse complement.
TTTATTTTGATGATGACGAAGGGCAATCTTCTTTCTAAGTTGTCTTCTTTTTTCTCGAAGCTCAGGCAGTTCTTTGAAAAAAGCCTTCCAAGCTCCAAACACTTTTGGCTCTCTTAAAAGAAAGTACAGATTGCTTGCTATCTCATACGATAGGAGAGAAATAATATTTTTCATCCATTCAGAGAGAGTATCATTTTTGTACATCATTTTATAACGATTAATATATGAAAGCCTTCGTACAAACAACGGTTGGGATATACGGCTCGTTTCCTTCCAGCCACGTTCATGGTAGGCTATGGCCCCAGCATCATAATATGCCTCCCAGCCAAGCAAGGCTGCTCGCCAAGCCACATCCACATCTTCTTTGTATGCAAAAAAGCTTCCATCATAAAACTCACCATTTAGACCAATGTCGTTAATCATTCTCCGCGAATACATGGCTGCTGCACCAGAAACACCAAATACCTTTCCTGACTCTGACCACTGAACTGAAGACTCTCCTGTTCCCCGATCAAAGGCTCTTCTAGCTGAATTCATAACAATACCCGTGCTATCGATCATCTCCCGGTTCGCTTTACGCAGCAATTGACCTGTAGCACTGCCTATGTGCTGATTATGCTCCATCACCGCAACCAGTCGCTCAATGTAATCAGGTTCTATAGTAACGTCTGGGTTTAGTACAAGTACATAGTCCGTATCGTTCAACGCTATTGCTTGATTATGGCCAGGAGCAAAACCGACATTTTGGACATTGGAGATAAACTTGAGTTTTGAACCAAACAAATGAGCTATTTCTTTAACTTGTTCCCCCGTCTGATCCTTGGATTGATTATCTATGATAACCAACGCTTGTAGGGGGTGGCTTTGCTTGCTGACAGCCTTTAAGCACTCTTTGATATCTTTTTCACTGTTATACGTTACAATATGAACACTTACGGATTTAGTCATAGATTACAAGTTCCTCGTTTATAGGATTTTGGCGTATTTACTCCAAATGTACTTATTCCTATCATAGAGCAAAGCTGTATAGTTTCAAAGAGCTATTACAGTCTGTAAATTGTTATGTACACTAATAGACGCAGCGACATGGAAAATGTTTCAATAAAATAAAAAAGTCGAGTATCAACTCGACTTTTTTATTAAGTAATTAGGGCCAAATATTTAGTCTGGTCCCAACCTCTTAATGGGAACAGTGAAGTATTTCCTTATGATTGGCTGCTATATTTCTGTAGAAAATCCCGTAGTCCCTCACGCCAAGCGGGCAAGTCATTTAGCCCATTTGTTCGGATCGCAATGTGCTCCATCACGGAATTACGCGGGCGTGCTGCTGGTCTGGGGAATTGCTCCGTACTGCATGGCTCCAGTTTTGCTGTGATCTTGGCACCTAATATTTCCGCCGCATCCTGCAAAATGGCTTGGGTAAACTCATACCAGGTACAAGCGCCGCTGTTGGACGCATGATATAGGCCATACTTCTCGGTTTGGACCAACTCCACTAAAAAGCGGGCCAAATCCACCGTATAGGTAGGTGAACCCTTCTGGTCGTTCACAACCTGAAGCTGCGGCTTTTCCTGCCCAAGCTTCAACATCGTTTTAACAAAATTATTACCATGCAGTCCATACACCCAAGATGTACGAACAATAAAGTACCTGGAGGAAAGTGTTTGGGTCAATATCTCGCCCGCCCGTTTGGACTTTCCATAGATGCTCTGCGGATTCGTATTGTCATACTCATGGTAAGGGTGCTCCGCTGTTCCATCGAACACGTAATCCGTGCTGATATAAACCAGCTTGGCTCCTGCTTTTTCAGCAGCCAGTGCCATATTACGTGTTCCTGCCGCATTTACTTGATAAGCCCCATCTACATCGGACTCCGCTGCATCCACTGCCGTATACGCTGCACAGTGGATGACAGCGTCAGGTTGATATTGCCCTACGATCTTCACAGCTTGCTCCAAATTCGTTATATCCAGCTGTTCCCGATCGTATCCAAGGACATGATGTCCTTGCTCCTGAAAAACCTTTACTACGTCTTTACCGAGTTGACCGGATGCTCCAGTAACCAGTACCTTCATCTTTACGCATCCCCCAAGCGGGAACCATACTGCTTAGCATAATATTGTTGGTATTCGCCGGACTGAATACGAGTCCACCATTCTTTGTTGTCCAAGTACCACCGAATTGTTTCTTTAATGCCCGTTTCAAAAGAGTATTTTGGCTTCCAGCCCAACTCGTTCATCGTTTTGGTTGGGTCAATACCGTAACGACGGTCATGTCCCGGACGATCCTGTACATACGAAATTAGAGATTCTGGCTTGCCCAGCTCCTCCAATACCGTTTTGACGATATGCACATTGGTCCGCTCGTTATTTCCCCCGATATTGTATACTTCACCCAGCTTACCCTGATGAATGACCAGATCAATTGCGCTGCAATGATCCTCTACATATAACCAATCGCGGATGTTCAAGCCATCTCCGTATATAGGAAGCTGTTGGTCGCTCAACGCACGTGAGATCATCAGCGGGATCAGCTTTTCAGGAAATTGGTATGGGCCATAGTTGTTGGAACAGCGTGTGATGTTCACAGGCAAACCAAACGTTTCGTGATAGGCACGAACTAGCAGGTCTCCGCCTGCCTTCGAAGCAGAGTAAGGGCTGTTAGGTTGCAGTGGAGTTTCCTCCGTAAACAAGCCAGTTTCACCCAGAGAGCCATACACCTCATCTGTCGATACCTGTACAAACTTGGTCACGTTATATTTCTTGGCTGCGTCCAATAGCACTTGCGTACCCAATACGTTTGCTTTCACAAACACTTCCGGTTCCAGAATACTTCGATCCACATGTGACTCCGCTGCAAAATTCACCACCACGTCAATTCCCTGCTGCATCAGCTGGTCAATCGCTTGGGCGTCGGTAATATCTGCTTTCACGAAGGTATGTTTAGGGTGAGTTTCGATGGATTTCAAGTTTTCCAGGTTACCTGCATACGTAAGCGCATCTATATTCACAATTTCGTAATCTGGGTGCTGCTTTAACATGTACAATACAAAGTTACTGCCAATAAACCCGGCACCGCCGGTGACAAGAAGTTTCATAAAGACCTCCTAAGCTGAGCAATGCCTAAAGTATATTAGACCCATTACTCATTTTCTTAACTTAAAAGCATAAAAATATCAATTTGTACTGGCTTCTAATCAAAATTGATTTCCGCATCTGTCAGAACCGGCTGCTGTTTATCCTTATCTGACAGTATCGCCTTGGAGGTGGGCCAGTCAATACTCAATGCAGGGTCATCCCATAGTATCCCTCTGTCGTGCAAAGGAGAGTAATATTCATCAACTTTATACAACACCTGAGTATTTGGAACAAGCGTGCAGAAACCATGAGCAAACCCCTTAGGCACCAGTAACTGGCGATGATTATACTCACTTAGAATGACACTCATCCATTGGCCAAACGTAGGGGAACTTTTTCGAATGTCCAAAATCACATCATAGATCGCACCTCTAAGCACCCTGATGAGTTTCGTTTGAGCTTTCGGATATAATTGGTAATGTAACCCACGTATAACCCCTGTCTCAGCAGAAAGAGAGTGGTTATCCTGAACAAACGTATGGGTAATCCCCACATCTTGCATAACCTGTTGATTATAACTTTCCATAAAAAAACCGCGTTGATCACCATGAACAATTGGCTCTATTACACTCGCGCCTGTCAATCTTAAAGGTATCACCTTCATGTTCTACGTCCTTCCCTCAATGCTGGAAACTTTGCTTTACAACTTTAACTTACCAAATTCCTCACCGAATATAATGTTTTGAGCGAGTTCATTTGCTCTGGCAAGCGAAGTATGCGTTCCTGCATCCGTCCACCAACCTTGAAGAATATCATAGGTCAATGTTCCGTTAGCAATATACGCATTATTAACATCTGTAATCTCCAATTCTCCACGTGTCGAAGGTTTTAGGGTTTTCACAATATTAAAAACATTATGATCAAACATGTAAATCCCCGTAACTGCATAATCACTTTTAGGTAGCTGAGGTTTTTCTTCTATTGATACAATACGTTCCTCATGAAGTTCTGCCACACCAAATCGGTGCGGATCATGAACCTTTTGCAATAATAATTTAGCTCCGGTATCCTGTTTACGAAAATTTTGCACAAACGGAGAAATATCATCCTCAAACACATTGTCCCCCAGAATAACGACCATTTGATCTTTACCGACGAAATGCTCTGCCAGATCTAACGCCTGCGCAATACCACCCGCTTCATCCTGTACCTTATATGTAAAGGTCACGCCCATATCACGACCGCTTCCAAGCAGATTTACAACATCCCCCATATGTTCTTTACCTGTCACGATAAGGATGTCCGTAATGCCAGCTTGTTTCAACTTATATATGGAATAAAAGATCATGGGATACTTACCGACAGGAAGTAAATGCTTATTGGTTACCTTGGTTAAAGGAAAAAGGCGAGAACCAGTCCCGCCCGCAAGAATTATACCTTTCATAGTGCCCTCCTTGTACCAATACATATATTAATACGATTTTCAGAAAAAAATTAATTAGATGAAATATCTTTACGACCTTCAGGCTTAATTTTTAGTAAAGTAAAAAGTTTATCACGGAACCAATTTGAGAGCCTTTTCTCTAAAAATTCGTGAGCAACTGCCGCAAAACAAATACTTAGAACAGTTAGAAAAATGATATATGACATATCCTGTAAAGAATTTCTTAGCGATTCAAACTCCCATGCAATATTGGCAAGAGGATGAATTACTAAAGGATGGATTAGATATAATGAAAAAGAAATATTACCAAGCCACACTAAAAAATAAGGGCTTTTAATCTCGATACTTTTGCTTGAGATCACCAAAATAGAAAACAAAATTACGTAAGGCAGTCCCCAATTAATTATTCCAAAGCCAGGGTTAATACCACCAAGAAAATACCACATTGTAAAGGATAAAGCCAGTAAACAGAGCAACCAACATATTTTAGTGTTTTTTATTCTGATTTTAGAAAAATATATCAATCCTATGATGACGCCTACAACAAATTCCCAAATCAAAGGGGAAGTGATTAAATTAAGATATCCCCAGTCCCAACCATAATAGTGCTTGGGATCTAAAGAAATGTTCCCTGCCATACTCGGAAGTAGTATTAGAGTAAATATTACCCAAGAAAAAAAATAGCCATTTATACCTTCCAAACAGTAACGATATTGCAAAGAATGAATAAAAGTACATCTCAAAATTAAGAGTCCATCCCGTATGAAGAACAGAACCTCCCCAGAAAGGCCGGTCACTTTTGTCTAAAATTAATGGAATAAAGAATAGGGATTTAAGTATGTCTGTTACTGAAGGATCGACATCCACTCGGTTAATAATGTAAGCACTTAGCAGCATAAGTATTATGTATAAAAAAGTCAATACAAGATACATAGGCCAAATTCTCGCAAATCTTTTTAGCATAAATTTAGAAAAATACAAAAAAGAACCGTTACTATTCCTTGTTGTATACACCATAATAAAGCCACTAATCATAAAAAATATATCTACACCAGACGATGCTGCAGAAAACAGCCACTGGGAAAAAGGCGATTGACTAGGAAGATGGCCTCACGCATGAAATATTGTTACAGAAACAGCAGCAATCCCTCGTAACATCTGAATAAAATCGATTTTCCCATCTTTTACAGTCAAAAATTATCCATCCTCTTCTACAATGTATGCAAAAAAAATCCATAACTGATAATAACAATGTACTCTTAAAGAATTAAAATAAACGCTCCGCAAATAATCAAAAGTACCCCCCCGATCTTTCTAGCACTTATAGTTTCTTTTAAATATATTTTTGAAAAGATTAATGTCCATATATAAGTAATAGAGGTTAAAGGATATACAACTGTATACGGAAGATATTTCAACAATAAAATATTAAGTAACGCACCCAAAATGTAAAGAAGCCCTGCCCAAAATAAGTGCATTAAAAAAGGTCTATTTATACCTATTGTGTACAAAGAGAGTTTTTTTAGAAAAAGTCCTCCCAAAGCACCGCACATGGTCATTAAAATAAGGAGTATTATTTCATTTTCTTTCCACACTGATTAAGACAGCCCCCAAAACTATCAAAATTATACCTATGATTTCTTTGAACCCCACTTGCTCCTTTAAAAAAAAATTGCCTATTAATATAGCAAATATATACCCAAAACTTAATAGCGGATGAAGAACCGATAAATCCCCAAACTTAAAAGCAATCACCATTAAAGCAGCACCACACACGTAGAGGATTAATCCCAAGGCTAAAATATACATATTATTGGTGTCAGAAACTTTCCATAATGCCTGTCCAACAGCAGTAAACAACGCAGAGAATAAAATAAATATTATTCCCAAACTACTATTTCCATAAAAGATATCATATTTTTTAATTGCAACCCCTCCTCCTTACTGTGTGTTTTTCTAATTTCAAAAAAGAGACTAGAAAAACAACAATAGAAACAAGTAAATTGGCATATAAATATCTGAAATCCTGAGCCGGCGTTGCCGCCATAATGGTTAGTGTATTAAGCGTTATAGGCATTGCTACAATGACTAACTTATAGTTTCTACGCCATATAACTATAAATAAGGATAACACAATCAAAACATTGTACAAAGCAGCTCGCCATATAATACTATCTCGCGATAAATTTAAAATCTGAGATAAAGTTTCTGTCAATTTAGCGCTAATGATTTGGTTCGATAAACCATATTTAAGCGAGTTACTATTTTCAGTTATTGATGTTGAATATAGAGATGTAATCCCGTCATCAAATTGCTTTATTTGCCAAACATTTGAAACTTGTTTTAAATAACTTTTTATGACTATATTAGGGTTTTGTATGCATAATGTTAACCAATTCTTAAGAAAATCACTTCTATTTTCTCTAAGAAATCCTCTATTAAATTGATTATTGAATTTTAAAGGGTCTACTGTATATGGATTATATTGATCTTTCCAAACTTTTATTGGTAATATATTTTCGAAGAATTGTAATTGTTCAGTGGTCATTTTACCATCCAGAGCAATAACACTTGCAATTTGTTGCGTGGGGATTGCAAGTGCTTCATTAGGGTCTGAAGGAGTGACTTTCAATATATTAAAAACAGGAATTGTAACAATAAAATAAATTATTATTACAGGTACTGACCATAAATATAATTTCATAAGCTTCTTTTTAAATATCATAATGGAAATAAGTATTGTTAATGAAAATATTATAAACCCATTATGTCGGAAGAGTGTTACTCCTACTGAAGAAATAACGAATAAAAAACCGTTTATTTTACAATTAAACCAAAATCCCTCAGAAATAACAATATTAGCAATATATATGCTTACTAAACAGAGAAGACCACTGTACAAAACATCCTTCCACATCGTAATGGAATAGATTGCATTAATAGGTACTAGTGATAGGAAAATAACGGATAGATAAATAAAAAATTTCTTCACACCATAATTTTCAAAAGTATATCCACAGTATCCTATTATCAAGGACATGATAATTACTTGAATAATTGAGAAAGCAGCCGGTGACTTCCATAAAAGAGTGGTAAACATGATAAACCATGTATGTGCTACTGGATGCCAATCATCAAATTTTCGGGTAAATATTTGAGACCATTGGTCTAAGGAATCCGGTGATAAAACACCAGGGTAGAATGCTATTAAGTAAACTAAAAAAATCACGAATGATGGTGTAGCATAATACAAAATCCTAAATTTATTGTTTTTATTTGTAGAAATCTCTACACCAGATTTCATTAAAAATTGAGTTACAGAGAGCACAATGCAGAACAAAGCTATACACGCAGTAATACTTATGAGCATAATTCCAAATAAATCGTGTCCACGTTTAAAAAAAGACCCCATAAGACTAACAAATAAAAAAAAAGTAAGAACTGCACTAAAGATATATTTATACCATGAATTTAACAATAACTTTTTTCCCAATTTATCTGAATCTATACTGATAGCAAGGTAAATTAATGTAGTGAAAATAATAACGACGCTTACGATCCACTTCATAAATGAAACATTTGTCGTAAGAAAATACACTAAACCGCTACCTAAAGCTATAGACAGAACTAAAGAAAATAATTTTATCTTAGTCGCAAATTTATTAAACAAAATCATACCTTTATACCTACCTCTTGCTTAATACGATGCAACTCCAATTCATACTGTTTTCTATAGTTTGCAACCACCGTATCTAATATTAAGCCACAAGTAAAACTAATGATAGACAACAAAACAAAACCTACTGCTAAAACAGCTGATGGTAATTTACTAACAAAACTCGTATAAATATATTCAACAATAACAGGAGTTCCCACTAGAAGACCTAATAAGAGAAGAAGAGCAGACCATATATTGAAAAAAAATAAAGGTTTAAACTCTTTAAAAAGCATTAGTATTGTTTTCAGAACTTTATAGCCATCCTTTAATGTATTTAATTTAGATTCGCTACCTTCTGGTCTATCTCTATAATCAATCTGAACTTCTTTTAGTGAAAAACGTTTATCCAATGTATGAATTGTTAGTTCTGTTTCAATTTCAAATCCAGGGCTCATAACCGGAAATGATTTAACAAAAAATTTATTAAAAGCTCTATAACCTGTCATAATATCATTAACATTACTTTTATAAAGAAAATTTATCATATTTTTGACCAAATCATTACCGAAATTATGAAGTTTCCGTTTATTTTCATTCGCATATGTCCCATTTGAAAGTCTATCTCCGATAACCATGTCTGCTTTATACTCTTTCAATGGCTCGATTAAACTATGGACATACTCAGCCGGGTAAGTATCATCTCCGTCAACCATAACATAATAATCGGCCTCAATATCCATAAACATAGATCGTACTACACTACCTTTACCTTGCCTATATTCATGTTTTACAATGGCTCCATTTTCAAGCGCGACCTTCACAGTTTTATCTTTAGAGTTATTATCATAAACATAAATCTTCGAAGAGGGTAATTCTTTTCTAAAATCCCGTATGACTTTTCCAATCGTTTGCTCTTCATTGTAGCAAGGAATCAAAACTGCAATTTCCATGTAAATAGGTCCCCTTAAGATGTTATAAACTAGTTTTTTTTATATAAATGCTAACCAAAAAAGAAATACTTAATAATAAAACAAAAGCCATAACTAAATCGGAAATTCTTCTTATACCAGAAGGATGATTCTTATTTCCATTTATTTCGTATTCATAACTAGATGTTTTTGAAGAATAAAGATCCAACGTTTGCTCTTTGCCGCCATCTTTAATCACAACAATGCCTGACCATTCATGTTTCAGAAATTTTACTTTTATATTTTTTGAAGCTGGTAATTTGATCTTTAATGATTGAGATTCTTCCGCAGAACTTAATAAGGCTTTGTCTTTAAGTTGCCAACCACCACTCCAAGACAAATAATCAAAATTAACTTTATCTCCATTAACAAAAATGTCCGTAACCCATACTTCTGCTGATTTAGATTCCACATTTTTTTTTCCACTTGCTACTATTTCAAGAGTTGATGGCTTATACGCATGATTTACTAGCAAGGAATTCCCAAGTACAAGTATTACACCTGCAATTAGTATAGAAAGTATAAATCTTTTCCGATAATTTAAACGAATAGAGCTTTTCTTCATTTTTCTAATGGAAAAGTAAAACAAAATAGAAAAAAACAAGAAAAAATAAAATAAAACAAAAATATACTGTAACCTCGAATTAATAGTAAATCGAGTTAACATATCCGTTAAATAAATCGAATTAATTAATATTATCAAAAAAAGAAACATGATTTGTAAACCATATTTTTTAACCATCATTTTTTTATCTTCCTTATCAAAGCTCTAATTTTCCTTAATGGATAGGTAATTTTCCAAGATAATGTATTTTCATACGCATTAATAAGCTTCTGATATTTTTGAAGTTCGCTTTGTATATCTGACGAAGCAAAAATGGAGGCTTCATTCCTAAAATAATCTTGTAAAACAA
>NZ_JBITPI010000071.1:0-6694 GCF_050467745.1 Paenibacillus sp. NRS-1781 | reverse complement strand
GCACTCCACATGTGTCGAGACGGTGGAAAGGATATACTCCCTCTTACCACCTATTATATGCTTTTTTCTACTCTACATTTCCCTCCCATATCACCTGCTTCCAAAAATACACATTGTAAATACCGCTTCCAATGGATCATTCTGTAAAGTTAATCTCTCTTTTAACCGATAAATACATATGCTGGATTTGAACTATGAGAGTAATGGTTTTAAGGAGGTGTTAATAGATGATAAAAATATGTAATTATTAGAAAAGTACGGATATATACATACGGGACTCACTATTAACGTAAACATAACCAGAAAGGAAGTTTTCATGTGATTGTTTGGAAGGGTTTTGGTATTTTAAATATTGTTATTCCAGGGATTTTATTTGTTATTGTCGGGAGCTTAGTATCCGCTCTAGGACTTGACTCAATAGATTCCCGGCTGCCGATGGCTTTTGTATTCATTGTGTCTGGAGTTATTATCTGGTATCTGGGGAAAGCACTCAACGCCGACTCGGACAAAGTGCTAGTTGATATGGAAACGGGGCAACGCTATCAAATGGGAAACCAGCACAGTCTGTTTTTTATCCCTATGCATTATTGGGGCCCTGCCGGTCTAGTGATAGGATTTATTTTAATAGTTGCAACGATAGTTACATAACGTTGATTGCAAAACATGAGCAATTCCTTGATCAAGGTGTGCCTGTAAAGTAATATAAAGTGTACGTTTCCTGATTCTTTCGATGCATAATCTATATAAAAGACCACAAAGCGAGCCAGTGCTCCTATTGTGGTCTTTATTTCCTTTTGTGCCTGTCGCGGCGGCAGGTGAAATAGACCTCTTTTTCAAGGGACCTAAATGCACTGTTACGTCAATTATTTTTCATTTCTAACAAGTAGTGAACAGCACTCCATATGTTTCGAGGTGATGGAAAGGATATGCTCCCTCTCACCTTCTAATTTATAAGCTTTTATATACTATAAACCTCTTCCCATACCTCTCCCTTCCAGTATTACACATAGTAAATACCCCAACGAATGGGTCATTCTGTAAACTAAATCTCTCTTTCAACCGATATATACATATGCTGGACTGTTATTTAAATATCTCCTCTTGCCCTTTTGTACCTTGAATGAATGCTTACTTGGGACAACTGTATCCGATTAAGAATGTTTTTGTACCCAACAAACTCAGTGATACATATGGGTCTTGAGCCAAAGCACCCATCCGTATTCAATAACCAGAACCGAATTAACGATGACGTATTTACTTGAAATCAGCCATCACATCTGGAAAGGAGACATGAACTCAATTGAGCTTACTATCAGATGGAATCGGGTATGAAAGCCTACGCTTTTATGGTCCCTTTCAGCCACAACATATTGAACAACTTCAAATAACACGTACCATTAATGATCATACCTTTTTACATATCCGTGGTATACTCTCCGAGGAACAGGGAGCCGCATGCATCGGACAAAATATGGAGCAAGAGCCGATTGTGATTCGTCAGTTGGATGATCAAGGACAATCGCTGAGAAGACTGTTCCACGGGATTGTTACGCAAATGTCTGTGAATTGTACGCGGGGAGTATATACCTTTGAACTGAAGGCTGCTTCGCATTCCTATCAAATGGATATCAAGCTAAAAAAACGTTCCTATCAAGATATTCACCGCACTTATGATGATCTGGTCACCTCGATGGTTCGTAAATATGAGTATGGAGACGCCATTGATACCGTAACTAATTATGCCAAACTGGATACTTTTGTTTTACAATATGAAGAGACAGATTGGGCATTTTTAAAGCGTCTTGCCTCCCGCTTTGGTTCCGTACTTGTGCCAGAAGTGACCGCAGCCTCACCCAAAGTTTTCTTCGGGATGCCAGAAGGCAAGCAGCATAAAGTGGAACGGGATGTGTTTTACAGGGTACGAAAAACGTTTCATGAGCTGGATGCGAAAAAGCCCGGAGAACAACGTGCTGGCTCGTATGTCACCTATACGATTGAAAGTCTGCAATATTATGCGCTGGGTGACCTCATCACGTTACCCATTGGACAAGGCAAAGAACTGGTCGTGGTTCGGGCAGTGACACGGTTAGAGGATGGCTTACTGCGTACCCGTTATGATCTCCAAGCGGAACAGAATATTCGCTATGCCCGGTATGAAAACGGTCAGGCCACCGGGATTTCGCTGACAGGAACGGTGCTCAAGGTACAGCAGGATTTCGTACAGCTTCAACTGGACATCGACCCGAAGCAAGATCCTGCCAAAGCCTGCTGGTTTCCCGTGGCGACAAGATATGTAGCCGAAGAACACAGTGGATGGTACGATATGCCTGAAATCGGGGAACAAGTAGAACTGTATCTGCCTACACACCGCGAACAGGATGCCTATGTGACGGATTCACTTCGACAACAACGCCACACAAATGGACAGCCGAATGTGAAGGCATGGCAACATGTGCAAGGTAGCGGCGTAGAAATGTCTGAGCAAGAACTGACCCTGTCCACCTCCGATGGATTTTCCATTACACTGCACGAGGATACTGGCATCACCATCAACAGTCCGGGGGATGTACAGATTCAGGGTGGTCATGTGAAGCTCGATGCAGGTAAGGAACTGTCGCTTGAAGCTGGAACGGCGCTGTATCTCAAAGGTGGAGAAAGTAGCATGGTGCTGGATGGTGAGACGGATACCAAAGCTCCAGTGATTTATCAGGAAGGTACGGTGAAAGCTCCCGTTTTCGTGACTGACCTTCCTCCTGTGCCTGAACCTCCATTGATGAGCATCAAAGCATATGAAGCAGCTCAATCAGCAGCTAAGAGCAGCCAAGTCCCTACTCCTAAAGCAAAAGTTACGACTCCAGCAGCGCTTCAACAGGCCAATGCTTTGATGGGGACGATATCCAAACTGTTAGGCTCCATTCCAGCAGTGGGGAACGTAGCCAATGTGATGTTGAATACGGTGGGTGGGCCAGCAGGTAAAGTGGCGGCAACGGTGTTACAAGCAACTGGAGCCATCCCTATTCGTAGTAAAGGAACGCCCACGGTTGGAGGCAGTAAAGAAACGGGGTTGCACCCGCTCAAACACTTGGCTGGTTTAGCCATGCAGGGGTTGATTAGTGAGTATGAGCATGAGCAAGCGAGACAAGCCTACTATAGCAAGTGGATTTTAGGAAAAGCATATACAAGTGCGCGTCATATAGCTAATTCTGGTGGCCCATTAGAGCTGGTGCAGAACCTACTGAAAGAATCAAATGCCAAAGCTCACGCCCAACAACAAGTTCCTAAAAGTGTTCGGGATAAAATGCTCAGGGACTATAGAGAAAAAGAAGAAGCTAGAGCCAAAGCTGCCCATAAAGCAGAAAAAGAAAACTCTCCTCCTAAGATCAGTGATGAAGAGTATGAGAAAATTTATAGAGATCATCTCCATTGGGCTGCATATGAAAATTACAGACCTGAAATCCCGCCAGGAAGCTACCGTGCTGAGGACGGGGTAGTTCGTAAAGCGAATGGAGATCCAGATTTTAAATACTACGATGACTGGAAACAAAATTATCCCGGTGACTTCTTGATTCTATCCAATCAAGAGGGAATTAAACCAGAGGAACAACGGTGGATGAGCTATGCAAATATAACAAGAGAGCCGTTGGCACTTGATGGTCGTGGTGGTGAAGGCAGAGCTCTCAAAAATGAATTCTCCAGAATGGGAAAAGAAGGAGCATCTGAGAGCGCTAGGCTTGCAAGAGAAAATGTGAGGAGAATTCAACAGCGAATAGATCAGAAGAGCATCACCACAAAAAATTCTGCTGAACCTTTTAAGAATGCACCAGAAATTACGCCTTCAAAACCGATTAAACCAAAGGAACAGGCCCTTGAAACTGAGGGGGTAAAGACTTTTACTGTCGACCCCGCAATGCAATCTGCTGACAAAGCAGCAGGTGTATTAAAAAATGGAAGCTACATTAAAAATCCTACTGCACAGAATATTAACGATATAATTACTAATAGCGGAAAAATAGGTAGCAAGCAAATGTCAGGACAATATATGTATGTTGTTGATACAAAAGGAAAAATAGTCATCGGAACAAGGGCAGGCCAAAAAATGCCCCATCCTACTTTGATTGGCGGAGAAAATCCACAAATTAAAGCTGCTGGCATTGTTGAAATTAGAGGTGGACAGATATACAAGGTGGATAATGGTAGTGGACATTTTAAACCAAGTAATGAGTCATTAAAAGCAGCGGAGGATGCATTCGGACAATTACCTTCTTCTTCATTTAGTTCCAAGTTTCAAGGTTATATCCCATACGATAAATAATCAAGAAAGTATATGAGGTGATTAAAAGTGTTAAAAGGATTATGGGGACTCTATCCATGGTTTGAAGAAGATGGTCAACATTTAGTTGAACCATCACAAAAAAATGATTTTAGTCATTTGAATCCTTATGGAAAGGTATTCCAATGTGTCGATGAGGACACAAACTATATATCCATTAAGTATAACAACCAAATATTTAAAGTTATACCTACACTTTTTAAAGAAGTTCCTCCCCCTATCTATACAATTGGTGAAAGGGTTCAACTCGTTAAAAAGCCTGAAATTGATGGAGAAATATGTGATATTCAATGGCATCATTCGTTAAAAAAGGAAATGTATTTCATAAAAGTGGAAGGTAGAAAGAAGTCTTCTCGTTACTTTAGTGAGGATTTAACTAGCAAGGAGGACAAATGAATTATAAAGAGTTAAGCAAAGAGGTTTCCTACATTTTGAGACATGCTCCATGGGAATACGAACTAGAAATAGTTGAGCAGGGTTGGGTATCAGTAAGCGAATTAATAGAATCTTTGAGTAAACAAGCAATATGGCATGATATATGTGAGAATGATTTGAAACAAATGATTGATTTGTCAGAAAAAAAGCGGCATGAAATGAGCAACGGTATGATCAGGGCAATGTACGGTCATTCATTATCTAAAAAAATAGTTAAGGAACCATGTAAACCACCTAAGTATCTTTTTCATGGAACATCGAATGCTTTGTTAAATGAAATCAAGAAACAGGGGCTTTTGCCAATGGGAAGACAATATGTACATTTATCTGATGACATTAATACTGCTATGGTTGTTGGAAAAAGAAAAAGTACTCATCCTAAAATTTTAAAAGTTTATGCTGATAAAGCTTGGAATGAAGGGCTCACTTTTTATCATGGTAATGATAAAGTATGGTTATCGAATGCTATCCCATCTCAATATATAGATCTTATCTAAAAACGTTGAATTGAACTTACAACTTAAGGTTAAGATCGTAAAATACAACAAGCTAGACATAAAACAACTTCATAAAAATTCAACACTTTTCAAAGGCTTATTCCTACTGAACCATTAGTTAGGAATGAGCTTTTTCCCACTACTCAAAAACAATGACTTGCCATCCCTCCCCATCAGAGTTAACATACACACACTCAAACAACGGGAGGGAAAATGTACTATGTCAAATTGGCCAGATTGGTTTCTCGAAGCATTACGCCAACGTTTTTATCAGTTGGAATTAGCCAGTGAACAACAGGCTTCATGTTCATCAGAAGATGTGCATCTATTCACTCAAATGGATCAATTCAAAACCAACCAAAACGAGGATATCCAACATCTACTATCCGAATGGGAAGAAGCCATAGGCTATCAGCTAAGTCAGGACAAACAATTCATGTATAGGGAAGGAGTAAAAGACGGGATTCGATTGATTCTTCCCGTCATGCACTCCACAAATATTCTCTAGCCTATTGATCGTTTCAGCCTATGATTTCGTTAGTCCAATATTTCATCTATGCTCATTCCACTTTTCAAGGTAAAAACAAAATGCGCTGGTGAGAGAATGGTTATCTTCTCCACCAACGCATTAAATAGGTTATCATCAAATTGTTCCAGTATATCCTGCTGTGTGCTTAGTACTTGAATGATTTCATCGACACGTTCCTTGATTTTCGCTTGCTGCTCATGCTCCTGCTCCAGTGTCAGCTTCTGTTGTCGTAGCTCGTTGAGTTCATTGGAAAGTCTGTTTGTTTCTTCTTCATATACAATCTCATCAATCTGATTCCGTAGCTTAAGATTCACTAATTCCTTCAAGTCCGATTTCAATTGTTGCATCTGCCCTTCGATATCCAATAGCTGTTCTTGCTCTACTCTGCTGGAAAGCACCGATTCAATATTGGCTTTCAACGTCTTCATGAATCCTTTCTTATTCTTATACATCCGATTGAACACTCGTACAAAGGCGGAATGTAAAACTTGTTCATCGACTGATTTGGCATCACATGCTGCTTTGCCTTCATTGACATACGTTTTGCATTGCCATACGACCTTCTTGGATGGATTATTGCTATTCCAGGTTCGGCGCTTAAAAATGGCCCCACAACATCCGCAATATACTTTACTGCTCAGTGCGTATTTACTGGAGTATCTTTTACTCTCCCCCATCACACTCCCTTTCAGCTTGGCGCGTCGTTCCTTTTCCTTTTGCACCGCTTCAAATAGTTCCTTGGATACAATCGGTTCATGATTGTCCTCAATTAAATATTGCTGCTCCTGTCCTTTATTCCTTATTCGTTTGTGGGTTAGAAAATCTACCGTTACTGTCTTTTGCTGAAGCAAAGCTCCGTAATATTTCTCATTGGTCAGAATTAAGGTAATGGAGGAATCCCAC
>NZ_JBITPI010000070.1:0-14182 GCF_050467745.1 Paenibacillus sp. NRS-1781 | reverse complement strand
TTGTGTCACGTGACACATTTTTATATACACAACCACGTTTTGCATTTTTGAGTAAGGACGGCATCCTGCATCTTCATGACGAGGAGCATGCCGCACAGCACGGCAAGTATGTACAAACGAGTCTGAAGCCAACTCATCGCGACACTGCCGATTCTCAAACTGCTCGCAGCAGAGCTTCCGACATGAATCATTTTCCCGGTTCATCCGGGGTTTTATGGCACGGCAGCAAGGAACCAGTTAACCAACGGAAACATGAACAGCCTGTGTGGAACCCTTGCGCGGTTTAATTCCGAAGCGTGCCATATTAGGATAATGGAATCATTGTCCAATTTTTTTGTTGAACAATTACAATAAAAGACTTATAATGTAAATGTATATAACTACCTGTAAAAAAACTTTATTGATCATGAATACTCTAATAGTTTCTATACATACTGGCTGATTGATAAAGCGTGCAGGAAAAAAATCAAAGAAAGTGGGCTTATGAGTATGAAAAATATTAAAAAGGCTTCATTATTATCTGTTTTGTCTTTAGCTGTTGCCATTCCATTAACTGCTTCTGCCGCAGCCACTACGGATGTTACACCAGCTACAACTGATTCAGCAGCAGTTTCCCAATCTGCAAACACATCGACTGATGTGACTACACCAACAGTAGGGGATCATGTTATTACTCCTCAACAAACGATGTCTGTGTTTGACACAACATTATCCGGTCAAACACAGACATCGTATTTTTCCATTCCTGCGGGATTGGGTTATGTTAAATTATGGGTAAGGAATACAGGTAGTGAAGCGATTAAATTCGCCGTACACAAAGGCTCAGCTAGTGGTTCGATTATGAGTGGAACTGAAGTAAAGATAGCTCCCGGAGACACTTTTAGTTGGATTAGCAGTTCAGCTTGGCCTACTGGCGAATTTTATGCTACTTATAATACGAGTAATACTAAAATGTCAGGTCAAGCTTACGGTAAACTAGCATCGTCAAGAAATGAATTGTAATTCAAATACAAGTGCTGTAAGCTGATTTAGCATTGAGTGATATGCCCCTGCTGCATAGTTCTATATTATGTAGTAAGGGGCATTTATTATAAGTAAGGATAACTCTAAAAAAGTGAGCATTTCAAAGAATGTGCCAATAGTTTAATGCAACTTTAAAATTTTGCGAATAATAGTCCAATTCAGCAAGATTAATTTCAACCTGTAAATCAAAAATTTAAAAATAAGCAACATGACTACAAATGAGTAAGTGTCTTGGGTATGAGTAAACATCATTTCTCCATTTCTCATTTCATTCTTTCTAAATTTAGGCTATATCAATGGACTGACCCTAGTTTCCCCTATATATAGAAAAGTAGGGTCACGTCAACTATCATGTTCAAAAAATAAAATGAAGACAGCCAACGATGTTGGATGGCTACGGAAAGAAATAATTTGTTTACAAATTTTTGTTGACGGCTTCTTTTGATCTTTACATCTGTACCACATAAGGGGAAACTCTCTCACCATCTCGATAAAAACCACTTCGCTACGCTTCGTAAACGGTATTCATCGACCTGCCGCCGTTTCCCCTCTTGCCTTCGGCAATTCACCCTTTTGCGGCTCAATTTTGGTTTGTCTCATTTTTTTGCTTTTTTACATTTCATAAAACGGTTGATTTTATTGACTTTTCTATCATCTGGACAGCAAATCATGGATACATGTATATATATAGCATTACTCCACAATTTGCTGTCCAAGATTAAAAAAATCCTTATATGTACTACCTTTTTGGCAATATCAAAAATGAGAAAAATATGATTTTTTGTTACAACCGACTATCCGTTAAATTTGCTGACTAACCAATATCGCTTCCCTTTATGGGGATTGTTGCTTCCATCTTCTAACTTTTTTCGGTTATCTGGAAAACTACCAATCGCATATTTTATTTGATTCGATTGGAGGTAGGACTGTAATTGGCTAATATCCTTTTGTAATCTGCCTCGATAATCCTTAATATCAAATTTTTCAATGACTTGTTTTTGACTGTCTTTGTATATTCTTTTACCAACAATCGTATCTAAATAGCTACATAATTCTTCTTGCTCAAATCGTTTCTCAATCAACGTGATTTTATTTTTATGTAATAAGTTCGAAATGTACATCATATAGGCATCGCTTTCCTTTTTCCCTCCAGTTTCTTCCCTGAAATTATTGGTTTCTCTATTCTGATCCAACATTGCTTTAAGCCGATCTCTCGTAGCTACAGCTTGAAGATATTTAACTCTGGACACTGTCTTCTTCGATATATATTTGCCCTCACTTGTTGCGTTGTCTTTAATGATGTAATTGGATTTCCTCGAAAATTTACCCACTAGCTTTTTCCATTCCTCAACTCCACCATGTATAAAAGCGTCTGCTTCATCCAGTTTCATCTGGACTGAATTCAAGTAATTATTCAAATTTCGATTATTTCGATTCAGCAACACCACATGTACCTTATCCTGGTCATTCTTGAATCTCTTTCGCCCAATACACTGTAGCATCGTATCCACATCAAATATATCGCACACAATTAATTTAATTTGTTCATCCTTCAAATCAAAACCATTATCAAGCACGGTCGTGGTGAATAGATATTTACAGTCAAACCTATTTTGCTTGATCATGGACTCCACTTGATCATCGTCTACATATTTGAGATACTTTTTGTTTCTGCTGCTTTTACTGCATACGAATAATGAATCGTCATACTTCTGGTAAAGCTCAAAAGCCTTTTGGATCGTGTCTGCAAAATATATAATTTTATCGTTAGCTTTATTGAATTTGCGCTCAATTAGTTTTTCTACTGCATAAAAGTCTCTGTAGAAGGATAACGATGCAATTTGATTGAATTTTATTGGTATGGAGTACGTCCATATCTTATTTCCGGTTCGTTTGAGCTTATGTCTGTACTGATCCTTGATGTAAGAGAATAACACATGACCTGTTGCGGACATAAAAATCCTGATCTGTGACTGTAAATTAAGGATGGCTTGAAGGGAATCATCCGAATTATCATTAAATCCACTGTCCGTAGTAAAGTAATGCGACTCATCACACACGATGTATTTATATGGAGAAAAATCGTACTCTTTCCCTTCGTTAAGCTGGTTCTCAATCGTTTGATATAATTCAACTTTAATTCTTGAAGAATCTTCGATGGCCTCCTTATTCTGATCGTACAGATTCTTTCGATTGACCAATAAAAGTATGTTCACATTTTGCTGATCCGCTAATTGTTCCAGCTTATTTCGAATAAAATAGGATTTACCTGATGCCGTCCCACTGCTTATTAAAATGATATCTCCATTTTTCCATTCAACTTCCTCCCCGTTTATCTTCTCAGTTACATTTTGCTTTGGCTTATAATCATCAATTCTCATAAAATGCTCCTCACATCATTTCTAACATCTACATTTTAATGATTTGTTGCTTCCCATTCATCAATGGCTATAGATAGTTCTGGCGTTTTCAGATACATAGAAAATAAAACATTCGTCTTATAGTGTCGTGCCTTCGTTATAAATGAAAAGCCTTTATTTGTCAGAAAATTAAACAAATTAATATCATAACAATAAAAATAGCTCAATCAGATTCACTCCTCTCATTTGTGGATCGCATCCATATATTAGATGTCACCCAAGCGCCCGTGTTAACAGGGGCCAAATCATGACCTAAGATGTGTCACGTGACACACTCAAACTTGTAAATCCCATTCTCCAATTCATATTGGTTTTGGATTGTCAACAGTAAATCAAACAACTTTTTTAAGGGCTACATGACGATAGTGAACTGGGGTCATGTACTCCAGGGTTCCATGGATTCGATGATGGTTATACCAATTCACATAATCAAACAGTTCCAGATGACGAAGGCTCTGAAAATTCATCTGATACACAAACTCTGTCTTCATGACTTTGAACGTGGCTTCTGCCACAGCATTATCGTAGGGACAGCCTTTCATACTAAGGGAACGTCCAATGTGAAAGGTTTCCAACAGTTCATCCATGCTTTGGTTTTTAAACTCACTCCCCTGATCCGTGTGAAACCACTGGATGTCGCGTAAATCGCCCTCCACCGTCGCAAAAGCGCGAACAACCAGAGCAGCGTCCTTCCGAGGACCTGCACTATGACCGATGATCTCTCGATTAAACAGATCCATCAGCACGCAAATATAGTGCCACTGGTTCTGGACTTTCACATAGGTCAGGTCACTGACAACTAAGCGTTTGCTTTCCGTTTGGGTGAACTCGCGGTTTCAATATATTGGTCTGTAGCCGCTTCATTACAGACGGTTTTATGGGGCTTATATTGTGCCACTGTGTAGGTTGAAACGGGTCCTTGTTCTTTCATGATTCGACCGATCCCCCGCCTGGACACGACGAATCCACGTTCCTGAAGCTTGACTTTGAGCTTTCGAGTACCGTAAGCTTTTCGGTTCTTGTGGAAAATGTCCACAGCAGCTTCGGTGATCTCGTCACTATTCACTTCTTCTTTCGCTTCATAATAGAATGTACTTCTTGCGATTTGCAGGACGTCGCACATTGCTGATACCGAGTATTTATCACGGTTATTCTGGATGATAGCTACTTTCGTCCCATGATCAGCGCGGCTTGTTTTAAAATATCGTTCTCCATTTTTAGGCGTTGAACTTCTTTGCGTAAAGTAATCAGTTCATTCTCTTCTGGCGAGCGATTGTCCTTCTCCGAGAAAGAGCCTGTCGTTTGGCCTTGTTTAATCCAGCGATCCAAAGCCGAGGCTGTGAGGCCATATTCCTCCACCAGATCCGCTCTGGACTTTCCGTTCTCGTATAATTGCACCATTTGCTTCTTGAACTCTGCTGTAAAAGTACGTCGTTGTTTCGGCATTGTAGAGATCCGCTCCTTAGGATAATATGTTCATTCTACAAGCCCTCATTTTTGTTGTCCAACTAAGTGTATCCGATCCATAGAACCCACAGTTTACGCTGTGTGTTCTTACTTTATAGTTTGACCAAGTCCTCTGAGACTTATAAAATAAAGAGTGTGACAGGGAGGGATCTAACAACATCATGTAGAGCTTTCAATACGGTAAAACAACCATAGGTGATTTAATCACTGTTAATATAGATAAAAAGGCTCTGGAGGTAAAAACAAACCTAAATTTAAGTCAATAACTGTACTTGCTCAAAATCGGTTCCATGAAATGTAAAAAGAGACACTCTTGACTATTCGCGTAAAATAGAAGTACGACCAACGACTCTACGCAGGAGAGAAAAGGCATGTCTCATACGTATACTTTATCACAACAAAATCATTGGAACAATCGGTTAGACGAGTGGAAACTCCCGCTGTATTTCTCCAAGCCCGTGCTTCATCACATCAAGCACTTCGTGGACGGCATGCTTTCTACTGGATTTACAGGTACTTTAACGGATATTCACCGAAAAAGCTTGCAAGAACGAGATCGCAGAAGCCTGAGTCATTTCTTAGCTCACGGCAACTGGAATCCGTCTTACCTGAAACGCATCATAGAGCGTGTCGCCTTTCAGCAGATCAAGACGTGTGCTCAGCGAGATCACAGCCCCCTTTTTGTGATCCTGGATGACACCGTGTGTGAAAAAACCAAGCCTTCGTCACAGGCTACACACGCGATTCAAGGAGCCTCCTTTCAGCATTCTCATCTCAAGGGGAGGCATGTCTACGGGCATGCTGTGGTCCAAACGCTGCTTCGCTCAGGTGCCAGGTTTTCCCATTTGCCTCAGAGCGTTACGATCCAGAAGGAAAAAGTAAAATCGATCTGGCTTGTGAGATGATTCAGGCCGTGCCCATGTCGATGTGTCGAACCTACGTCCTCATGGACTCTTGGTATCCATCTGCTTCGGTGCTTCAAACGAGCGCGGAGCGTGGCTTTCATGTGATTAGTGGTTTGAAAACGAACCGTATTTTCTATCCGCAAGGCATCCGGCAATCGCTCAACAGCTTTGCTTCCTACATCTCGAAATCGGATACCGATCTGGTGACCATCGGCTCCTCCGCTTACCGGGTATATCGTTATGAAGGGAAGCTCAACCTTTTGGAGAACGCTGTTCTCCTCCTATGTTGGAAAGAAGGAGAAGGCTTCGACCCCAAGCAAATGAAGGCCTTTCTGAGCACGGATATTTCACTCCGTAGTGAAGAGATTCTAAGCTACTACAGCAAACGTTGGGCGATTGAAACGTATTTTCGAACTGCGAAAGTTCAACTGGCCATGGATCGTTACCAGGTTCGATCGACTCAAGCGATTGACCGTTACCTGACCCTGCTCCTGTTTGCTGCGCTATGTTGTAGCTATAGTAGCCATGGAAGCTTGATTGATGGGTTACATCGCTATCGCATCCAGAAAAAGCATGACATGATTGAATATATTTACAACCAAGCACAAAACGGGGCTACATTAGATCAAATTAAAACGCGGCTCAGAGTGGCATAGGGATACTGTCAGCTCTTTGAACTTACAAATATTTGAAGCGATTATTGGCAAGTACAGTCAATAAGTGATTGATGGAATAGATAATTAAAAAAAGAACTTCCAAGTTATTTGAATGTTTTGTATGTACAACTTCGTATGTTATTTGCCTTATTAACAGAGGGGCATTACTGAAAAGAGACGGTGAGAAAAAAATGATAGTTAAAAATAGTCTACCTGAGTTAATAGAATCTATTGGCTATTCTGAACTAAATAACGGGATTTTCGAGAAAAAATTCAACGAAAATACAAATCGAGAATTTTCAATCAAGGTTGATATGGAAAATGAAAAATTCATCTATCCTGATGAGATTACAATTCATAGGGAAACAACAACAAATTTTTCTGGCAATGAAAATTTCGTAGTCTTTGAAATCCTGAATCGCTTGTTTGAACTTGGCTATATGCCGAAAAATATCGAACTTGAAATGTTGGTTAAAGTTGGACGAGGGCAAGAAAACGTTACAGCATGGGCGGATGTATTGATAAAAGATAATAGCGGACAATATTACGCTATTATTGAAGCGAAAACTCACGGTACAGAGTTTGATAATGCTTGGAAAAAAACGCTGAATGACGGCTATCAATTATTTTCGTATGTTAGTCAGTTGAGAACTAACAATAACATTCCGTATGGTATTTTGTACGCTTCCGATTTCAAAGACGGTACTTTTGAGCGGAAATACCACTTGCTTACATTCAAAGATAATGAAGAATTCTTGAAAGAGCAGAAAAAGAAAAAACGAAAATTGTATGTTAACTCAAGCAATCAAAAAGAACTTTATGATGTTTGGAAAGAAACTTATGACTTGGATTATAGCCCGATAGGAATGTTTGAAGATAATTCAAAACCGTTTGGAATTAGGGAGAAACAATTCACTATTGAAGATATTTATAATAATCCATTGGATACTGACGGTTTGATTCATCAATTTCGTACAATTCTAAGACAGCATAACGTTTCGGGGCGTGAAAATGCTTTTGACCGATTGCTAAACTTGTTGCTTGCAAAAGTGGTTGATGAAAAGCAAAGTGAACAAACCGGTAGACCGCTTGATTTTTATTGGCGTGGTATAGCGTTTGATGATAAAAAAGCGTTGGTCGATCGCTTACAGCGTTTGTACCGTGACGGAATGAGAGATTATCTGAAAGAAGATGTTACTTACATTGATAAGAATGATGTAGATAATGCATTTGTTCTTTTCAAAAATGATAAAGATGCAACAAGGGATTTGATTCATCATTATTTTGAAAAATTGAAATTCTATACAGACAACTTATTTGGGTTTATTGATGTTTATAATGAAGAATTATTTGATAAGAACTTTGAAATCTTGAGTGCTATTGTTAGACTGTTTCAAAATGTATCACTTACGAATACAGAACAGCATCAATTTTTAGGAGATTTATTTGAGAAGTTGTTGGACCAAGGGATTAAGCAGTCAGAGGGGCAATTTTTTACCCCACTTCCCATCGTTCGTTTTTTGGTTAGTTCGCTACCAATTAAAGATATGATTGCAAACGGTCAAATTCCTAAAGTAATTGATTATGCCTGTGGATCAGGTCATTTCTTGACTGAATACGCTAGTGAAATTTCAAAATTGGGTATACCGTCTGAAATTCTGTCTGCTTATTATGAAAATATATACGGAATTGAAAAAGAAAGCCGTCTTGCAAAAGTATCAAAAGTATCTGCTTTGATGTATGGTGCAACTGAAATTCAAATTTTCTTCCATGATGCGCTATCAAAATCTGAAGAGGTAAAAGACAATTCATTTGATATTATCATTACAAACCCACCGTATTCAGTTACTGGATTTTTAGAAACATTGTCAGAAGAAGATAGAAACAACTACGATTTAACGAAATATGTAAGCAATATCTCAACTAATAAAGCGATTGAAGCATTTTTCTTAGAGCGCGCCAAACAATTATTAAAACCTAATGGAGTTGCAGCAATCATTTTGCCCTCTTCGGTTCTTCAAAAGAACGAGGGCGTCTATTTTAATGTAAGAAAGCAACTGTTAGAATCGTTTGATATTATTGCGATATTTGAAGCAGGTAGCGGAACATTTGGTAAAACAGGAACAACGACAAATACTCTTTTCCTGCGGAAAAAGACAAGCAAAGTTAATTTGTTGAACCATTATACAAATCGTGTAGAAGCATGGTATAAAGAAGATTTCAACAAAGATGAAGTGTTTGATGATAAGGATAAATTAGAATCATTTGCCGATTTACTAGGGAAATCTATTGATGATGTATTAGAAGATGAAAATCTAAAAGAACGCCTAACATATTATTTGTTAGCAGAAAGCCAAGAAAATGATGTTCAAATTATTAAAACACCAACTAATGCAGAAATTAAAAAGTATTTAGGCTATGATTGGAGCAATCGAAAAGGTTCTGAGGGAATCCAATATCTAAGTGGGGGTATTCAAACTATAGAAACTCCGTTGTACAATCCAACTGATTATGAAGACGATTCAAAAGTGAACAAAGCTATTAGACAAAATTTTTTGAATGATATTATTGACAATGAGAATGTCAAAACAGCAAGATTATCAAACTTGATAGGTTGGAATAATGAAGCCTTTGACCTTGCTATAAATATCAATAAAACTCAACAACCTGTTGCGGTTAAGTTGAAGCAAGGGGAAAAGTTAGTGTCGCTTGGGGATAGTTCCCTATTCGAATTAAATATCGGGAAACGTATTACAAATAATCAACTTGTTGAGAATGGAGAAATTCCCGTATATTCTGCCAATGTGACAAAACCGTTCGGATTCATAAATGAAAAATTGATTGAAGATTTTTCTAGACCATCTGTAATTTGGGGAATTGATGGAGATTGGCAAGTTGGTTTTATCAAGAAAAATGTAGCGTTCTATCCTACTGACCATATAGGATATTTACGAGTGAAATCAGTGAATATTTTACCTAGATACATTGTTTCTTTAATTGAAGAACAGGGAAAATACCTTGGGTTTTCAAGGTCAAACCGTGCATCTATGCAAAAAATGAAAAAAATACAAATTGTGATTCCACCATTAGAGGAACAGGAAAAAGTTGTAGCAGAAATTGAACGCATTGAATCCGAGCAACAAAAAGCACAACAAGTAATCAATGACCTACAAGCAAAAATCGTTGAAACTCTAAGAGAGTAAATGGAGAGAAGCATAGCTTGCGTGAATTCTTCCAGTGCGCAAATGATAAAGTACAATCTTCAACTATTACATTACTTGCCAATAATCACTTGAAAAATTTGTAAATATGAAAAGCCGACAGTATCCCTACGCCACATTGAGGAGCTTTTTAATCTGAGCAAGCGGCACTCCGGTCTTAGCTGGTGGTAAATATATTCAATGAATCCATGCTTTTTCTGCCTGCGATATGGTGTAGACCGTTTACAAGACTTCCATGATGGCTATAGATACAACATAGGGATGCGAATAAAAGAAGGGTCAGGTAACGGTCAATCGCCTGCCCAGAGCGTACTTGGTAACGATCCATTCCCAAATGTCCTTTGGCCGTCCGAAAATAGGTTTCAATGGTCCATCGCTTGCTGTAATAAGTCAAGATTTGTTCCGTAGTTAGCGAAACATCTGTACTGAGAAAAGCCTTCATATGCCCCGGGTCCACGGGGTCACCTTCTTTCCAACACAGCAGTACGACAGCATTTTCCAAGAGATTCAGCTTGCCTTCGTAATGATAGACTCGGTACATTTCCGAACCAACGGTGACGAGCTTGGTATCGGCCTTTGAGATACAGGAAGCGAACATTTTGAGCGATTGCCGAATGCCCTGTGGATAGATGATACGGTTGGTTTTGAGTCCACTAATGACATGAAAGCCTTGCTGACTACTACTTTAAAGCACCAAAGCCGACGGATACCAGGAATCCATGAGCACGTAAGTGGGATGTCCAGACGACGGAACTTGCCCGATCATCTCGCAGGCCAGTTCGATTTTACTCAACCACTGGACAGTAACGTTCACTTGCAAAAGGATAGATAACATCGTCGCAACGAAGCATCGCTTCGACAACAGCATGTCCGTAAACACGCTGGCCCTTAAGGTGAGAATGGTGGAAAGAAGCGTCTTGGATGGAGGAAACAGCCTGTGACGAAGGCCTGGTTTTCTCGCATACCGTGTCGTCGATGATCACCAAAAGGGGAGATTCAAGCCGCTTGGCCTGAGCGTATACCTACTCATAAGCAATCTGCCGAATCTTCCGCCTCAGGAACATTTCGTCCCACCGACCCTGAGACAAAAAATGGCTTAGGCTTCGGCGGTCTCAAGGATGCAGGCTCTCCCGATGGATGTCGGTTAACGTGCCGGTGAAGCCGGAAGACAGCATCCCATCCACAAAATGAATCACGTGCTTCAAAGCGGGTTTGGATAGATATAGTGGCAACTTCCATGCTGCAAAAAGATTGTGCCACTCCTGTTGTTGTGTTACCGTATACGTATGAGACATGTCTTGTTCTCCTCTGCGTAGGGTCGTTGGTGGTACTTCTATTTTACGCAGAGAGTCAAGTCGGTCTCTTTTTACATTTTATTGAAGCGAATTTAAGCAAGTACAGCTATTACTTTTAAAAATTATGTTGGTGTAGATAATCTCGTCAAAAATCTTGGAGGATATGTTACGGGGATATTCTTTTATCGAATATCAGACCTTATTTGATGAAATCGTGGCTTGCTGATAGTGAGGGCGGTGCATCAAACGATGTTCTTGACGTGCATAAAATAAGTAATGAAGTCAATACAAAATTATTTTATTATCAAATTGTTAGAAAAGAATTTTCGATTATGAAATGTTAGCGACCAAAGGTATAAAGATGCCTCGTGGAGATAAGAACCATGTTATGAATTATGAAATAATAGTTCCCAGCATTTCAGAGTAAGATGACTTCATCAAACAGGCTGATGTAATTGAGAAACAAATAAAAAATCTTCAAGTCGTAATCAATGAATTTGAAGAAGAAAAAAAACAAATTATTCAATCAAAACCAACTATAACGGTATTACAATGTTTCAAAGGCATTCACTTTTCGCAAGTGGGTGCCTTTTTTTATATTGTACAAGTAGTCCCCGAGGGGGATTTAGTATTTCTAGCGTAAGTGGTTGCCGACTCGTTCCGGGAAGAAAACAGAGAGCTGTAGTAACATTTGGCCCCAATTCTGAATGCGCCCCGTCCATTTGCGAGTGACATCCATCGTCGCCAGATAAAGCATTTTAAGCAAGGCTTCGTCGCTGGGAAAGATACTTTTGCCCTTCGTCACTTTACGCAACTGTCGGTAGTAGCTTGCGATCATGTTCGTCGTGTAAATCAGTTTACGGATCTCCGGTGGGTACTTGAAGAAGGTCGAAAAGTTCCTCCCAGTAGTTCTGCCAGGAACGTACAATGAGTGGGTATTTTGTACCCCAGATTTCCTCAAAACGTTCCAATTCCAGCCGTGCACTTTCCTCGGTGGTTGCCTTGTAGATGGGCTTCAGATCGGCGGTGACTTTCTTGAGGTCTTTGTAAGACACATACCGGGTGGAGTTGCGAATTTGGTGAATGATGCACTTCTGAATTTCGGTCTGGGGATAGCAGGCGGCAATGGCCTGGGAGAACCCGCTCAGGTTATCTACACAGATGATAAGAATGTCCTGGACGCCACGGTTACGTAGATCATTTAGGACATTGAGCCAAAATTTCGAGGACTCATTTTCCCCAATCCACATACCCAGCACGTCCTTGTTGCCATCTAAATCAATGCCAATTACCATGTAGGCAGCTTTGTTCACGATGGCTCCATCTTGCTTTACTTTGTAGTGGATTGCGTCCATAAAGACAACCGCGTAGACGCTTTGTAACGGTCGATTCTGCCATTCCTTGATTAAGGGGACAATCTTGTTCGTCACATTCGTGATCATCGTTGGCGAGACTTCGATGCTGTATAGTTGATTCAAGTGATCCTGAATGTCTCGGCTACTAACACCTTTGGCGTACATCGCGATGATTTGCTCTTCAATACCTGTCGATGCTTCTTCACGATCATCGGCTCAAATTCGCCGTGACGGTCTCTGGGTACAACGAGTTCGACGTCTCCATATTCGCTCGTGACGGTTTTCTTTGATTTCCCGTTGCGGCTGTTTGTTGTTGTCTTGCTCTTCACGTCATGCTTTTCATAGCCAAGCTCGGTGTCGAACTCCGCCTCCAGGATGGACTGTAGCGTTTCTGAAAATAACTCTTTCAACGCTGCGTGTACATCATCCATTGTTTTGAGGTTATTATCCTTTACGAATGCCTTTACTTGTTCTTTACTGAATTTCGCCATCGGTGTCATCCTCTCAAACCACCCTTTATTCTATTCTAATATGGTTTGAGAGTTTACACAGAATATTTTACAGACTCATAAAAAATGGGAGCGGGGCTGTCGATCATCAGTAGCATCACCACTCCTTTGTAATTTCGCCAATATATCTCGAATTATTTTTTGCCATCCCATACTAACAGTGATGCGATTCAACACTTCACGTGCCTTCTGAATGCAAATAAAAATATGTTCCCGCACTCAACCCTAAAGCGTTTTTTTGAATGCAGGAACATATTCAAGTTACCCTCAATCCCTTCTATATCAATGCTTCTCATCTCGATATATCACTACCACGCACTCCACGTGTGTCGAGACCACGAAAGGGATATATTCCTTTTTATTATATATATTACCTGTACTATCAAAAGCTACTCCTTCCCACAACACCCCCTTTTCCCAGATGATGCCTGTTCCCCCTTCACTTCTGTCAATCCTACTAATTCCATATGAGCCTGTATTTAATTTACCCTAATCCATGATCACGTTTAAATCAGCCCCGTTCCTGACTTTGAAACACAATTGCTCAAAATTACTTTCAGCTTTCCCTCCTCCCATACCTCTCCCTTCCAGATATACACATAGTAAATCCCCCAACCAATGGGTCATTCTGTAAACTAAATCTCTCTTTTAACCGATAAATACATATGCTGGGTTTATAGAATTACTAATATCCTCAATTTAAAAATTACGAAGTATCCATTACTCAAAACAACCGTAGAAGAAGACACCTATTGTAGAGGATGGGCAAGTTGGCTGATTTTATCAAGCAAGGAGAGTAAGGGATGAGCATCGTAGCGAAAGACCGCTTTACCTATCAGCACTTACATGTCACTTGGCCCTATGGCAAGCTGCGACTTTCACACGTCCACATGAGTCATGAGCTGGGAGAACATGCCAGACTGGTGATCACAGGCAGCTTGGAAGCCGATCAGGCAGATACGATTATTACTAAAGCAAGCAGCGACGATAAGATCGAACTCTGGTATTCGGATGCCAAAGACCAGAAACATCCCTTATTCATGGGGCAACTGTACTGCGTAGATGTGGAGCACAGACATCAAGAGATCTTGGTTAATCTCAACGTCATTTCTCATAGTTTTAAACTGGACACGCAGCTCAAAAACCGTTCTTTTCAACACATCCATCAAAAGTATGTGGAGATTGTAGACGCAGTGCTGGCCAACTATCAAGGCTCGGACAAGATTGATGAAGCTTTTGAAAAAAAAGCGACGGGCCAATTCATCATGCAGTATCAGGAGACGGATTGGACTTTTTTAAAACGGCTGGCATCGCATGTAGGTGCCCTTCTC
>NZ_JBITPI010000069.1:0-1169 GCF_050467745.1 Paenibacillus sp. NRS-1781 | reverse complement strand
CTATATAAGTTGAACTTAAGATTAGAAAACTATGGTAAGGATTTCGTTGCTACATGTCGAAGTAATATAGACAATAACTTTAGACAGGCAGGGGAATTCAATGGAACATTCAGCATCATTCCAAGAGATCCAAATCGCGATGAAGCAAGCCCAAAAACGTCGAATGTACGAACGATACCAGACGCTGTATTTGTATCTGCAAGGAACAGAAATAGAGCAAATAGCTCATACCATCAACCGAAGTGTAAAAACCGTAAAAGGTTACATTCAAGCCTATGAAACAGGAGGGCTTCCAGGTCTGCAAATGAATCATTCGCCAGGCGCCCCCGTTCGATTAACCGAAGAACAACAGGAAAAGCTGAAACAGACCATCGTCAACTCCGTTCCGCATGATGTAGGCTTTACCGCGCGGCACAATTGGACACTGGAGATCATGGCAGCCTTTATCCAACGGGAATTTGGAGTGACGTATTCGCTTCGTGGCATCTCCAAAATGATGCACCGTCAGGGGCTAAGCTACACCAAGCCAACCTATACCTTGGCAGCGGCGGACGAAGAAAAACAAAGAATCTTTTCAGAAGAAACGTTTCCGGATTTAAAAAAAGACACCTGAAGGACGAAATCCAGCATGTGCTATTTGAAGACGAATCCATGATTCGCGATTACCAAGCGATTCAAAAAACGTGGTTTCTCCGCAGCAAGCAACGTATCATTCAAACGACAGGTAAACATCGCGGGGTCAAACTGCTGGCAACCGTCGACTATGGGACAGGCAAGATCGTATGGCAGGAAGATGAGCAGTATACAGCAGAAACCTTTTTGAGCTTTTTGAAAAAAGTCGTAGCCGAATATCCAACAGGCAAAATCGTGATGGTGTTGGATAATGCACGAATCCACCATGCGAAATTGCTGGAACCGTTCCTAACCGAGATGAAGGACCGACTTGAACTGGTTTTTCTGCCTCCCTATAGCCCACAACTCAATGCAGTCGAAGGGTTGTGGAAATGGCTTAAATCGGATGTGATTAACAACGTTTTCTACCACACGGTCACCGAAATTCGCACCAACGTACAACAATTCATGGAAGAGATTATGAAAGTACCTTTGACGATCATTGACCGTCTCTGTGTCAGGTTCTAGTCATTTTTTTCTTTAGTTCAACTTATATA
>NZ_JBITPI010000068.1:0-12943 GCF_050467745.1 Paenibacillus sp. NRS-1781 | reverse complement strand
AGAATGGTCTTTTGCAAGCGAGTTCGGTTCCGACATTCCGGGTATCCACCGGGGGATATTTGAATGTCCTGATGTATTTCGAATCCAAGTGGATGAGGAACCTAATACCAAGAAGTGGATTCTAATGCTAAGCGTGGGGGATAGAAATGGTGTGAATCCAGACGATCCAGAACCACCAGCAGGCGGTTCTGGGATGATGTATTTCATAGGCAACTTTGACGGTAAAGCATTTACTCTGGATGAAACGCTAGAATCTTTCGATGCTATCAAATGGGTAGACTACGGATCAGACTTTTACGCGGCCGTGACCTGGAATGGCAATCCAAACGAGGACGGACGAAAGATTTGGATAGGCTGGATGAACAATTGGCGTTATGGTACCACGCTACCTTCAGAGGAATGGCGTGGCAAGATGTCAATTCCTCGTGAGCTACAGCTTAGGACTTATCCGGAGGGACTTCGCCTAATCCAAGCACCCGTAAGTGAATTAGGTCAGCTAAGAAAACCGATTTTGTCTCTGCAAGACTTGACGATTAAGCCAGGTATGAACGTGTTGTCTGATATTTCTGCTGCAAAGGCAGAAATTATTGCAGAATTTGAAATCAGTACGGCCGTGGAATTCGGGTTCAAAGTGCGGAAGTCTTCCAATCAGGAGACGATCATCGGATACAATATCTCGAATGGGGAGTTGTTCGTCGATCGGACGAAGTCGAGCGCCATTGATTTTCATTCCGATTTCACAGCAATACACAAGGCCCCTATGAAGCCAGAGTATGAACGGATACAGTTGAGCATTTATGTGGATTGGTCAAGTGTCGAGGTCTTCGGAAATAATGGAAAAACAATCATTTCAGACATGATTTTCCCTGATTCGGAAAGTAGAGGGATAGAGCTCTATACCATTGATGGAGACCTAAGGGTCGTATCGCTTCAAATCAATGATCTAGTAAGCATTTGGGGAAATGAGACTGTTTAGACTTTAGTTATCGTTATCATTCAAATTAAAATTATCTCACGACAGAACTCGTTGAGCAGCGGATTGATTCGACGAAGTGGTTACAGCCCGGTTGCGTGCATCCACATCTGAACATGGTCCCCAAAACGAATTAAAGTAACATTTTTCTGCCTGGAAACGTAACACCCGATCGGTTCACAACCGTATCGGGTGTTTTCATATCCTTTTTTTTATTTAAGAGAAGATCCTTACTTATGGTGATATTTCTATATAAATAAAAGATATAGTTACACAAAATAAACAGAAGTGGTGATATTATTATATTCAGTTCAGGTTATCATACAATTATTCTGTGCACAGACAATTGGCAATAACATCTTAGAGGGGTCAGTATGAAAATAAATAAACCGTTTCATCCGTATATTTTGCTTTTCATTGCCATACTAGCTGTTTCTATTTCTTCCATCATGATAAAATCCTCAGATACGCCAACCTCTGTGGCTGGAATGTACAGACTGTATATATCAGTAATAATAATGCTTCCTTTTGTACCCTGGAAAATGCTTCGATCCTTAAAGATGAACAAAAAAGATTGGAGTACCGTTTTCTTAGCGGGTCTTTTTCTCGGATTATATTTCTTATTTTGGATGGAATCCTTAGTATATACCTCCGTTGCAAGCTCCATGGTCATCTTATCATTACAGCCTTTATTTGTAATGATGGGTTCATTCTTTATGTTCAGAGAACGATCAAACATATTAACCATTCTTTGTTTGATCGCTGCTCTTTTCGGTTCAATCATTATAGCTTGGGGAGACATAGGGGTTTCCAAAGAGGCATTAATCGGAGATGGGTTATCTTTGTTAGGAACTATCTTGGTTTCAGCATATATGTTGGCAGGACAGAAAGTAAGTCATAAAATAGATGCAAATTTATATAGTGTTATTGTTTTTTTTCTGGGTGGCAGCGTTATGCTAGTCTACAATATGTTGAATAATTATTCCTTGATCGAATATGACTCGTCAGATTGGATGTATTTCTTTTTACTTGCACTAATCC
This sequence comes from Paenibacillus sp. NRS-1781, assembly GCF_050467745.1. Lineage (NCBI taxonomy): Bacteria > Bacillati > Bacillota > Bacilli > Caryophanales > Paenibacillaceae > Paenibacillus > Paenibacillus sp. NRS-1781. Next base: position 10,929 of record NZ_JBITPI010000068.1, on the reverse strand, counting down.
CAACTATTTTTGGACAATATATTTTTAATCTGTTGTTGAAATCAATGGGTGCAACTACTGTTTCTGTAGGTATTATTGGAGAGCCTGTTCTCGCCATAATTCTCGCCTACTTTTTCTTGGGAGAAATAATCTCTGCATCTCAATTCATAGGTGGAATGATGACACTATTCGGTATGGGGATGTATTTTTGGGCAAAATCTTTAAAGTATACAGTTGCAAAATATTAAAATTGTAGCTGAATATCGCGAAATTTGAGAAAACAATAGATGAGGAGAATGATTAAATGGCAACGATTGATGATTTTTTGGAACTTGATATTCGAGTTGGAACCATTATTAAAGCTGAGTTTTTTGCAGAAGCCAAAATACCTGCTATTAAACTTGAGATTGATTTTGGACAAGATATTGGAATAAAAAAATCAAGTGCACAAATTACAAAAAGATATGTGGCTGAAGATATTGTAGGAAAACAAATCATAGGTGTAGTTAACTTTCCTCCTCGACGGATAGCAGGCTTTAATTCAGAGGTATTAGTGCTTGGAGGAATACCCGAAAAGGGGGATGTGGTTCTATTGAAACCAGATATTAAACTACCTGATGGAACACCAATTGGGTGATACATCGTTCCTGTTTAATCAGTGTGAAAAATACAACAGGGATTACTCTGGTAATTCACGACGTGTAGAAAAAGTGTCAAATTGAATTTTCAATTTGACACTTTTTTATATTACGAGGAGGCAGGGTCTGTGGATTCAATGCAGTATACTATCGGCTCAAATTTGGCTCAAATCAGGAAGACTAGAGAACTTAGTCTGGATAAAGTGGCTGAACTGTTTGGAAAATTTCCAACGGCTTGCATGTATCCTTTTCCACATTTCTCAGGATTTTTATGTCTTGATTTATTATGCGGATTAGTGGGATGATTAGCACAGTCAGTCTAACACAGGTTTCCACTATATAAAAAGATAGCTATGAGGAAAAGAGAGGAAAGAGAACCCATGGAAAGCAAGTACATCCGAGAAACCTACTGCTTCAAGACGTCCCGTGTATTTCCCAACGATATCAACAATCATAACACACTCTTCGGAGGCCGATTGATGTCGTATATCGACGATATTGCGTCTATCGCAGCCTCCAAGCTATGCCGCACGAATACAGTCACGGCGTCTACGGATTCAGTGGATTTTTTGCTGCCCATCCATCCGAGCGATTCTGTCACGCTGGAGGCGTTCGTTACCTGGACAGGCCGTAGCTCTATGGAGGTTTTCGTCAAGGTCATTCGTGAAGGACTGATGACTGGCGACCGGAAAATCGCAGCCACCGCCTTTCTGACCTTTGTGGCGCTGGACGAGAACAACCGTAAAGTGATCGTGCCGCAGGTCATTCCAGAGACAGAAGAGGAATTACAATTGCACCAGACTGCGCCATCTCGTGCAGCGATACGGCGTCAGCGCAGGGAGGAAAGCAAGCAACTGGCGAGCTTCCTCACGACAGATTATCCGTGGGAGCTGTAACGTCCTGACGCGCTTCAAGCCGATCTGGACAAGGGATAGCCCAGATACAGGTTCAACCATCATTTTCCCGCAAAAAGAAGCCGTTCTTCCGTTAGCAGGGATCTGCTGGGAAGACGGCTTTTTGGAAATAACTGAATCACTTGAAGGAAGCTACTGCTTCAATGACGATGATGATGTACGTTCGACGTTGAACGAACTAATTTACCCTCACTACACGAAAATGCTGATTCGTTCCGCCGTTATCCCCCCATTGAATCGCTTTGGCACCATCGGCGGTAGTGCCTTCGGAAATGTCGATCAGCTTGCCCGTTGCCCGATTTTTCAGCTTGTAATAACCTCCGGTTACAGATACCAGTTGCCATTGCTGGCTGGACCAGCCTCCGTCGCTCCATTGCTCAATGACTGCGCCGTCCGCAGTAGCTCCGTTTTCAACGCCGATCAGCTTGCCACTGTTGCGGTTGACGATTTTGTAATATCCGCCGCCTGCGTCCTTGAGCTGCCATTGCTGGCTGGATGCTCCCGAATCCGCACGCTGTTCCAGATCCGCTCCATCTGTGGTTGCACCGTCCATTACATTCAGTGGCTTGTTGCTCTTGCGGCTTACCAGCTGATAGTATCCGTCCGGATCAATGGCGATTGGCGTGGTTACGCCTTGAACCACCCCGCTGGCGGTGTCGATGTTCATACTGTCAAACCATTCCATAGCCAAAGAAGTCCCGGTTGGAAAACGCAGCGGCAGCCATACATATTGTGAATCCTGCACAGGACCGCTCCACGCTCCGGCCCAACGGTCGCCCAAATACAGGTACGAGGTCGTCTGAGTACCTTCTACCGGAATTACGTAGGCCGACTGTGAACCGTAGGTCGTACTGTCTCCGAAGTTAATCGTGTTACTCCACGTACCTTCAATGCTGGATGCCGTAGCATACTTGGCTTGGTTGGGATTCCAGCCTGTTGCCCCGGATGTGATCAGGAAGTAGACGTCTCCTTTTTTGAACATTGCCGGAGCTTCACGATATTGTCCCGACCAGAGCGTAGTCACCAGCGCTTCAACTTGCAGAAAATCCGGTGTCAGACGATAAATGTTCAAATCGGCATTCACACGGGTAGCAGAAATCAGGTAAGCCGTACCATTGTCGTTGTACACAGTCATATCCCGTGAATCGTAATCCAGAGGACGGAAGCTGCCCTGATAGGTGTAATCGCCGTCCACAGTATCGGAAGAGGCAACTGCCACCCGGGCTTCGTTGTAATTAACCCCATTTTCCTTGTGCATCCACAATACGTATTTGCGTGTTTTCTCATTATAAATGACTTTTGGACGTTCAATATTCGAAACATTCAGCTCTACTGAGGAACTGCTGGTCAGCACGTTTTTGCGGAACTCCCAGTTTTTTAAATCAGAGGAACGGTAGGCGGATACAGCCTTGAACGTGCCGTTGGGGTTGCGATTTTCACCAAACCAGTAGTAGTAACCGTCTATCTTAATCATACCGCCTCCATGAGCATGAACCACGCTTCCAGCTGTATCTTTAAACTGAATGCCATTCACAACATTCGCTGGGGCCGCTGAAGCAATCTTCGGTGAAAACATCTGGAAAATGCTCAACGACAGCAAAGCAGCGAGCATAATACACAGTAAGACGGCAAAATCATATTTCATTGTTTCGTCCTCCTCTGCATGTTTTTAAAGCGCTTACAAAAATGATTTGTACTGAATAGCTCTTCATGCTGGTGCCTATCACCTGTCTGATGATGCGATGTGAGCAACAAGAGGGTTCTATCCCAATTGTATCCATATTGAATTGAAAGTGCTAGAGTAGTATATTGACCAGGTGTACACCGCACATTTATTACGGTATAGGGGGCCAACCATGGAAATATATGCGATTGACACGAGCAAGCCGGAGGCAGACGGTCATTACGAGTCACTGCTGAACCGGGTTTCGAATGAGAAGCGGCAGAAGCTGGATCGTTTTTTACATCGGGAAGATGCTTTAAGAGGCTTATACGCCGATGTGTTGTTAAGGTGGGTGGCCTGTAGGCAATTGAAGGTTTCCAACGCCAGTCTTCAATTTACATATAATGCTTTCGGCAAGCCTTTCTTGTTGAATGCACCCGCATTCCATTTTAATGTTTCTCACTCAGGAAAATGGGTGGTATGCGCCGTGGATGATCATTCGCTCGGCATCGACATTGAACAGCTTCGTCCTATTGATTTTGAGGTGGGAAGGGTGTGCTTTTCGGACACGGAGTATGATGCGTTGATGCGTCAAGAGGCGGAGAGTCGCTTATCCTATTTTTACGATTTGTGGACGCTCAAGGAAAGCTTTGTGAAGGCCGAAGGGCAGGGATTAACGCTGCCGCTAAAATCATTTTCATTCGAATTAAGTGAGCGCCCGTTGATCAGTTTTACGACGGAAGGCTTTACTACCGAGTATTGTCATTTTAAACAGTATGAGATCGATGAACATTATAAAATGGCTGTCTGTGCAATGCATGACCGCTTTGCGCATCTGGTGCAGCAGGTAGATATACATACACTATGCCTGGAATCGGCAGCACAGGCGTGATATGAAGCAACATCCGACTGCACAGTGGCGCTATAGTAACTTTTTAGTTCGGTATATATATTTGAAAAAGGGAGATGAGCCGCGTTGACGCTAACACTGTTCAAGCATGGCAAGCTGTATGGGGACTGGGCTGCCAAGGGGGATTCAATCATTGTACGAAACGGCAGCATACAGGCCATTGGACAAGCGCGGGAGCTTGAATTGCAATTGTCGGGTAAGGAATATGACACGGTGGATTGGGATAACGCCTATGTGTTGCCGGGCTTGGCCGATTCACATATGCATTTGTCCATGCATGGCATGAAGCTGGCGATGCTGGATTTTACGTCGGCTACCTCGAAGGAGGAGATGCTTGATATGCTGCGCAAACGGGTTGCGCTCACACCGTCGGGAGAATGGATTTTAGGGCTGAACTGGAACGAAAATGCGTTTATTCCTGTTGAGATTCCGACCATCTCAGAGCTGGATGCCATTACGGATCAGCACCCGGTATATTTGACTCGTACATGCTTTCATACCTTTCTGGCGAATTCAGAAGCGTATCGGCGTGCAGGTATTGGCGAGAACACTCCTGATCCTGCTTCGGGAGCCTACGGAAGAAATGCGGATGGACAGTTGAACGGATTGATTTATGAGGAAGCGTCCACTGCCTTTACAAGTGTGCAGCCAGAGCCGGATTATTCGGTTAAAAAAGATGCGATCCGTCGAGCCTGTCTGGATGCGCTACGACTTGGTCTGACGGCTGCGCACACGGAGGATTTGCGTTTTCTGGGCAGCGTGGACACCATGCAGCGGATTTACAGGGAGCTAAGGGAGGAAGGCATTGCTTTTCGCACGCATCAGCTCATCTATCATCCGTTCATGGAGGAAGCGAAAGGGAAAGGGCTGCGTGCTGGTGGCGGAAATGAGTGGTTTAAAATCGGTGCGGTAAAAATGTTTGCCGATGGCGCGATTGGTGGAAGAACTGCGCTATTGTCTGCGCCCTATAGCGATGCTCCACATACCAGTGGCATGGCGATTCAACCGCAGCTGGAGCTGAACCAGATGGTGGCGGCTGTCAGAGCCGCAGGTTTTCCGGTCGCTGTACATGCGATAGGAGATGGGGCGGCGCATATGATTTTGACCGCGATGGAAGCCCATGCGCTAACGGAGGAAAGCGGCTTGCCGGATCGTCTGATCCACGGACAGGTGCTGACTGCCGATTTGGTCAAGAGAATGGCCAAGCTGCCACTGATTGCAGACATCCAGCCGCGTTTTGTAGCAAGTGATTTCCCGTGGGTGCTGGATCGGGTTGGCGAGGGACGTACCGAATATTTGTATGCCTGGAAGAAGCTGCTGGACGCCGATATTCCATGTGCTGGCGGCAGTGACGCGCCGATTGAGCCGTTGGACCCTTTTCTGGGTATGCATGCCGCTGTGACCCGGTCCAAGCCGGGAGAGACGCATGAGGGTTATCTTCCCGATGAAAAGCTGGACATTCACGAAGCGATTCATCTGTTTACCCTCGGAAGTGCAGTGGCTGCGGGAGAAGCGAATGAACGGGGTTCGATAGCAGTAGGGAAAGCCGCTGATTTTACGGTTATTGACCGGGATTTATCGGAACGCCCTCAGGTTTTGCTTGACGTTAAAGCACGTATGACGGTTGTGAACGGAATCGTTGCGTACCGGGCATAGGCGAGCGAAAGGGAAGTATGCAAAAAAACCTTCAACCTCACGCTAAAAGTGGAGTTGAAGGTTTCTTGGCTTTTACAAACCACGCTGTGCGAAGCGGTCTGCATTTTTCACACTGGACCATAGATCAGAGCTTGCCCCACCCACATACCAGTAGGCGAAGCCTGCGACTCCTTTATCCTGTCCCAAACGGTATTTACGGGTGAAGGATCGCCCTTCCTCCAGCCATAGCTTATGAAGCTGAGTATCCTTGTAGGAAACGGTGTACTGCTGAATATCCTCATGCCAGACCGGTTTGGAGGTGGAACGGGATACAAGCTGATTTTGCTCAATCAGTGAAATATCAGACGAAGTGACCGATTGACCACTCGCATTGAGGGTCCAGTTTCGTGTGAATAAAGGCAATGCCAATATCGCTTTATCCGGGTCGGTGGTTAGTAGAAAGCGCCGTACGCTTTCACGGAGCCACGGTAATGAGGATACGGAGCCGGGAGTTGAGCCGCCTCCCCAATGTTCGTCATACCCCATCAGAATCAAATAGTCTGCCGCAGCGCCAAGCTGCTTATAGTCAAAGGCGGCTGTCCAGTCTGTACCGTAATCAGGAGATACACAGATCGCCAGCACAGCATTCAGGCTTTTTAGCTTGGCTTTTAATTGTTGGATGAACAGCGTGAGCTGGGTACGATCCTGCCCATCTACATTTTCAAAATCAATCACAAGCCCATCCAGATGATGAGTAGATACGGCATTCGCAAGCTGAGTTATGGCTTTGTTCCGTAAAACCTCACTGGACAGGATTTGGTGCGTCATCGTTAGATTCGAACGGTTCCCTACCATCGCCCAGACTTTTTTTTGATGCTGCTTGGACCAGGTGAGGAGCGAGGTGTTTGTAAGATCGCTAATATCACCCGTTTCATTTAGAAAAAACCAGCGCGGTGACAGGGTGTTGATGTTAGATTGAAGCACTGAGCTTTCAAACTGTTGAACGCTCTGGTCATATTGCCAGCCTAGTCGGATGGAAGATGCCGTGGACGCTGTTTTGGAGACATGCTGTGTTGAATACGACAGCAGCCGCTCCAGAAGTGCTGCTGTTTCTTCGCGGGTCAGGGAAGCTGTCGGGCGAAATTGGTTGTTTTCCCCCTTCATAAAGCCGTAACGATTCACGGTGGTTACAGCCTCAAGAGCCCAATCTGCAATTTTGTTGCCGTCTGTAAAAGTGGAAACCGCTTCTCCTGATCTCGTCGAGCGTATAAGGCGTGCGATCATCAAGGCTGCTTCTTGCCGGGTTACAGGGCTGTTGGGTTGAAACGTGGCGGATGATCCGCCCTGCACCACATCAAGCTGGGAGGCTGCTTCAATCCATCCGTAGTACCAGGCTTGTTTGGATACATCCCGATAGGAGGAGACCGATGCTTGTACAGGCTCCAGACCGAGTGTGCGATCCAGCGCGGTAACCCATTCGGCTCTCGTAACCGCCTTTTTGGGAGAAAAGTAGCCGGGCTGTGTACCTGCCAAAATTCCTTTGGCGTGCAGTGAGGTGATGGATTGATAAGCATAGCTGTCTGAAATATCCTGAAAAGCCACACCGACTGCGGCTGCGGGAACGGTTAAACATGAAGCGGATGTAGTTATTATCGTCAAGGCGGCAGTCGCCAGCAGGGTCAGTTTGGTTAGCAAGCGTGATCGTATGGGGCTCATACACTATAACCTTCTTTTTTATGATAGATTGTCAGACGAATCGTTCGTCACATGACGACTAATACTATCAAAAATAGTAAAGTTATTCATTGCTAAATTGTTGGAAAACACAAAAAAGACCTTACCTGTAGAGGCAAGGAGCTTCACAATCGAAACTATTCTTTTTTGGCATACATTATACCAATCGTCTGTGGACCACAATGACTGGAAACCACACAACCGGCTGTTGTCAGCAGCACCTCTTGCGCTCCCGTCTCTTCCTGTAAACGGGCTTGCAGCATCAGCGCATCTTCCTCAGCCAAGGCATGTACGACAATAATGATGTCGTTATCCATATGTTCCCGCTGGTTCAGGGCATTTTGCAGCATCTGCTCCAGCGCCTTTTCACGTTTGCCGCGGACTTTGTACGCAGGTGTCATTTTTCCGTCTATTACTTTGATCACCGGACGAATTTTGAGCAGGCTGCCGATTAGATTTTGCATGCCTGAGCATCTTCCGCCCTTGTATAGATACTCAAGCGTATCTATCACGAATTCCGTTTCGATCAGGGGGCGGGTTCTCGTCAACATGTCCACGATCTGTTCCATTGTACTGTCGTTGGCTGCGGCGCGTGCGGCCTTCATCACGAGTATGCCAAAGCCGCACGACAGATTCAGGGAATCGAAGACGGTAACACGGCCTTTTGGGAACTCGGAAGCAGCAAGCAGCGCATTTTGATAGGTTGAGGACAGCTCGGAAGACAGACTGAGATATAAAATGTCGTCCCCTTGTTCTATGTAGGGAGCAAAGGCTTGAATAAAGTCCGATGGAGAAGGTGCAGCGGTTCGCGGCAAATGCCCCTTACGACTTACGCGCTGAAATAACTGCTCTGGCTGGATATCTACACCATCCCTTAATGATTCATCCCCAAACACCGTGTACAAGGGTACAATGCCAATCTCGTACTGTTCGCGCCATTGGACTGGAATATCACTGGTACTGTCTGCAAAAATTTTGATTTTGTTCATACATTGAATCCTCTCTGTGTGATGCGGAGAAATTATAAGGATTGCACAGAGGAAGGATACATATCCGCTGTGTTATTCGGAACGGCAAGACCCATGGCCAGAAGTGCAATGAAGCCCAGAATAATGAACGCATTAATGATTAGCCCTGCAATGGCAAAGGCTTTCTTACGGTTCTTCAACGCAATTCCAATAATGCCGACCACAAGCCCGGCGCAATTCAATAACAGACTGCCTAAAAATACAAAAGGAAGCAGGACGGTTCCGGTTTGTTGCAAAACAACTTCCGGGTCCAGAGTTTGGTATTGGCTGAAATGAGCCAACAGATTAATGACCATAACAGCCAGAATGATATACCCGATCAGGCTGACGAGCGACATAATAAAAGAAGCAAGACCGGGACCGGAATGCTTGAGCTTGACTGGAGGCTGGAAGACAGGAGCTTCTGAAAAAACAGGATGCTCCTCAGACGCAACAGGCTTTTGCAGATTAGGATCTTGGTTACTCATCTTTTCAACTCCTTTAACATTATCCGAACAGGTACTAATTTTCCACAAAATGAACAAAAAAGCAAGGGACCTTACACATTACCCTTCAAAAGGCAGGGTTTAATCATGGAATTCTGTAGGGTTTAAATTAAAATGGAATGGCTGGCAAACTTCATATGGATTCGATAAAATAAGGAGATAGCTTGGATGAGAGCATAAGATGAAAAGGAGTACACAAACATGCAACGCAAATGGATAATTGTAGGATCTATAATGATGCTGCTGGCGGTAGCTATTGGAGCGTTTGGGGCTCATATTGTGAAAACACGGATCGACGCAGATGCATTGGCAGTGTATGAAACGGGTGTGAAATATCATATGATTCACGCTGTCGGTTTGCTGATCATTGCATTGGCTGCGGGACAGTGGGGAGCGTCGACTCGTTTAAAATGGGCAGCGCGACTGCTGTTTACGGGAATCATTTTGTTTTCCGGCAGCTTGTATGTGCTGAGCTTGACCGGGATTCGTGTGCTAGGTACCATTACCCCGCTGGGGGGCGTGTGTTTTATCGCAGGTTGGCTTTTGCTGGCATTAGCTGCCTGGGGTTTGAAGAAAGAGGATTAATTTAACTTCCCAGGTAATATCCAAAAAAGAGAATCGCTTGGAAAGACATAACGTTTTTCCGGCGGTTCTCTTTTTGTCGTGTTTATTTCATGCTGTAAGGGCTTTACTTTTACGATGTGATTTCATCAATTTCATTCATTTTAAAGGAGTATACTTGCTTCTCATCTACATGGTACACACTCAGTAAGCTATTCTCATGATCCAAATTAAGGATGCGACATGGGATGCTTCGTTGTCCGCCATAGCGATTTACGATTAGCCGTACAAGTGTATTATCATGTATATAGCGTTTGATCCAATCATAGGTGCTAAGTTCTTGTTGTGGTGCAGGCTTCGGCTGTATGTGGGATTGTTTGATCTCTTGAACGACAGGTGGCTTGTTCGTAGGAGCGACATTAGATTTCTTTTTGGAAAACTTCTCTGCTAGCGCAGTAGCAGCATCAGACGAGCCGTTAGCGGCTGATTGTTTTTTTAAGTGTAATGCAGCCTCAATTAAATTACCAAGCTCAATACCGGACTGAATCCGACTATCTGCAATTTGTTCATGTTGAGTCAAGAGGTTAAGCAGGAACTGAAGGGCCTCTACATTAGAACGACCTTTAACTAATACATCTACATTAAATAAATAACTGGTTTCATCTTGATTTGATTCTTTTTTCATACATCCTCCAGCCCAAGCCCTGGGTAATTAGTCTTTTATAGTACCTATCAATATATCATTAAAACGTAATCTGTCATAGTACCTTAGGCTCTGTTATGGAGATTAACAAAAATAGGTCCTGTATAAACTGTATATCAATGGTGTGTTCACATTCATTCACCTACACAAACGCGAAAATACTGTATACACAAGAACCCCGTCGGATAAAGTTTTGTGAAGTCCTGCAAGTGATCACCAATTGATGAAAATACCAACTTATACTATACATATACAGAGAATAAACGAGAGTGAGGGTGAAATCAAGCAGTTTGAATTTTAAATATTTCCTTTTTATTTTTTTCACTTGCTGTTTATAGATAGCATGTTGGAACCCTAGCATAAATAACGGCAAGCTCGTTTGAATGGTAAGTGTTGGAGCATGTAAAGTGTTCGGAGTGTCATACCTGTATTTTTGGCAAGCTGCCCAGTCGATAAATAATCTCCTTTGCTCAATAGGTTCTCCCTCCTTCCCATGCATTGATTTTCCAGTATAGCCCACTAGGTTAGTATACTTGGTGACGTAACGTCACCAGCAAGTTAAATTTTTCGATAATTGAGTGTGTGGAAAACAGGGACCCTGCTGTATGGTTATCACTATGATTTTGATGAGGAAGGTAGAAGGGGGCCGAAACGGCCCCCTTTTTCATGTGCGCCCGGC
>NZ_JBITPI010000067.1:0-30692 GCF_050467745.1 Paenibacillus sp. NRS-1781 | reverse complement strand
TTCCTCCTCTCCCCATGCAGGGAAAGGATATATCCGGTATTAGCTACCGTTTCCGGTAGTTATCCCAGTCTCATGGGCAGGTTGCCTACGTGTTACTCACCCGTCCGCCGCTAGGTTGTTTGAAAAGCAAGCTTCTCAAACAACCCCGCTCGACTTGCATGTATTAGGCACGCCGCCAGCGTTCGTCCTGAGCCAGGATCAAACTCTCCATTAAAGACCAACCGAAGCTGGTTTATAGAAAGAGCGATATGCTCATTTTGAAACTGACGAGATAAAATATCTCTTTGTTTGCTTCCATTTTATACAGCCTGACGGCATGTACCAAAATCTCAGCTTTGGATTTTGCAAGCAAAATCCGTACTCACTCGTTGTTCAGTTTTCAAAGATCAAACCATCATATTCTCTTACTTTGTTTCACCACCGCATCTCAGCGGCGACTTGATTAATATAACATACATTTGGGATTTAAGTCAACACTTTTTTAAAATTATTTTTCAATTTCATTTCAGCGTTATTCTCAAAAAAAATTCCCGGGCTTTAAGGGCCGAGAACTAATGTATCATATAATCGAATACCCCGTCAACTATATTTTAAAACAAAAGCATTTTTTCACTTGCCCTTGCCAGAAAGCTCCGCATATTAAACAATCCTTGTTCCTTGATTAAACTCTATATACACTCACATAGCCTGTCCAAACAATATCATTTTCAATCCCAGTAAAAGTGCAATTCCAGGCAATCCCAAAACCGTTACGGACCCCATCGTCACCGGATTAATAGGGATATACACCTGCGTGACCCACCCCGAATAATTAATAACATACAGCGCAATTGCCGCCAGAGTCATATGTGCCCCAAACACAGTAAGCCAGCCGATACCCAGACGTTTTTTGAGGATTAGATATGACAGCACCACAACGCAAGCAATCAGAACAAGCCAAACAGCGCCTCTCATTCGGCTCTCCGTTTATGAACACGATCTGCGTCATTGGCATACCCTGGTTCATCTGCGGGCAGGTGGAAACGATGTAGCCCTTGCTGTTTGGCACATTTTAAATGTATCTGATATTTACGCTCCGCAGCTTCCAGAACAAAAATGGCATAGTCGATTGCGTCCTCGCCTGTAGCTTCATGAAATAACCGATGCGCTCTTAGCCACTCCGCATGCGAAGCCCGAATCTGGGCAAATAGCTCCTGACGATTCTCTGCTTCCGATTTGCCGTGTTCCTGTCGACGAAAATTTTGCTTCACCCGTTCCCACATCCATTCATCCTCCTCACAAGCTGAATTATGTGACAGTCTGTAAGACTACCTTATTCATACTTATTTAACAGAGGACAAACTTAGAACAGGAACCATCTAACCAGTCATATCATCACAAAATAAAAAAGGAGCCATAACGGCTCCCTAATGTGTCGAGAAAATCCATAAGATTTATCGGCACTAAAAATATCTATAACGTATAGTTGTACTTATTAGTTCAGCTCTCTGCGACCTTCCAGCGCTTTGGACAGCGTAACCTCATCGGCATACTCCAAATCCCCGCCTACCGGCAATCCGTGAGCAATACGAGTAACCTTGATTCCAAAAGGACGCACCAGCCTGGAAATGTACATGGCCGTCGCTTCTCCTTCAATGTTCGGATTCGTAGCCAAAATCAGCTCTTTGATGCGTTCATCACTAAGCCTGTTCAATAATTCCTTGAGCTTGATATCTTCTGGACCAATCCCCTCCATAGGAGAGATCGCCCCGTGAAGCACATGATAAAAGCCGTTAAACTCCTTGGTACGCTCCATAGCTACCAGATCCTTGGAATCCTGAACAACACAAATGACGGAAGCATCCCTCGTCTTATCCTGACAGATCCGACAAGGGTCCGTGTCCGTAATATTGCCACAGACGGAACAGAAGTGAAGATTGCGTTTCACATTGACCAGTGCTTTGGCAAAATCAATCACATCGTCTTCCTTCATTTTCAGAACGTGAAAAGCCAACCGGGCGGCCGTCTTAGGCCCCACCCCCGGCAGGCGCGTAAATGCATCAATCAGCTTTGCAATCGGCTCCGGATAATACAATAGTGTGCTTCTCCTTTATGCGCAGTCTAGAACAGGCCCGGAATTTTCATCCCGCCTGTAAATTTACCCATATCATCATTAGCCAGTTCATCTGCTTTGGACAAAGCATCGTTGACAGCAGTCAACACGAGGTCTTGCAGCATTTCCACATCATCAGGATCTACAGCCTCCGGTTTGATTGTGATGGAAAGCACTTTTTTATGTCCGTTTACCTCTACAGTCACAACACCACCGCCGGAAGTACCTTCAATTACTTTTCCGCCAAGCTCCTCCTGGGCTTTCAGCATTTGCTCCTGCATTTTTTTCACTTGCTTCATCATTTGGTTCATATTGTTCATTTCAATCATCTCCTTTAATGAAGTATACATCCAGACACTTTGATTTTAATCCTTTATAACTACCAGATCTTCACCGAAAAGTTCAATAGCTTCATCAATCCAGGGTTCCTTGGACTTTCCCGGCGCGTCATGCTCCTGCTCCAGTTGGAATTCTTCGGCAGGCTGGTCGGGAACTCCTTCAATCGCAGCATTCCAATCCTTTTGCATCATTGTCACCAGACGATAGGGATGACCCAACTGTTCGTGCAGAACCTTTTCTATGACCTGCTTGTTGGCAGGCTTTTCAGTAGTTTCACGGTGAATGTTGTTCTTAAACGCCACGAGTACGCTATCCTCTAATACAGACACTGGCTCGCCGTCCATAAACCATGCATGAACTGTGACTTTCGCTTCCTTGACTCCCTGCAAAATTTGGCTCCACTTACGCCCCGCTGCCGCAAATGCCTCTCCCGACTTCTCGGCGATATAGCGATCTAGCTGCGAAGGAAGCTTGACTGGCGCAGAAATCCGCGGAGCGGGAGCGCGTCCCCCGGGAGCCTGACGGTTCCCAGATGATGCATCCTGCCCTGCCCCGGCAGCCAATCCGCCTTGCAGTGCGCGTTCCAGCTTCTTCTCCAGCTCAGCAAGCTGGCGCTTCAAAAAGGCTACATCCTCCTGATTGGCAGCAGCACCGGAATGCTGTATGGTTGGCTGAGCAGCGGCTCCAGCTGCCCCAGGAATGCTGCACAGCTTCAATAGTGCCACCTCAAACAAGGTTTGCGGCTGAACGGCATACTTCATCTCGCTCTGATAGCGATTAAGCGTGTCGATCATGCTAAAAAGCTGCTCCTTGGTAAAAGCTTCTGCCACTTCCTTGAACTGCTCTGGCTCCAGCACGCGCTCTGTCATTTTAGTTGCCTGCGGTACCATCTTAATCATAAGCAGATCTCTGAAATAGTACAGCAGATTTTCCATACATTTATCTGCGCTTTTACCTTCTTGCATAAAGTTCTCAATCATTTGCAGTACTGTGCCGACATCTTCTTTCAGCAATGCCAAGGCAAGCTTGGCGAATTGTTCAGACGCAATACCTCCCGTCATATCCAACACCTGCTGATAAGTAACCCGACCGTCTGTAAACGAAGATATTTGATCCAGAACGCTAAGTGCATCCCGCATTCCACCATCTGACAGACGTGCAATGTACTGTAATGCGTCCGAATCAGCCTCTATGTTCTCCTGTCGACATATGAGATCAAGCCGCTCCGTCTGCTCCTCTAGCGATACCCGCCGAAAGTCAAAACGCTGACAACGCGAAATGATCGTCGCCGGAATCCGGTGCGGTTCTGTCGTAGCCAATATGAACATCACGTGTGGCGGCGGTTCTTCCAGCGTCTTAAGCAACGCATTGAACGCTTCCGTCGTCAGCATGTGCACTTCATCGATGATATAAACCTTGTGCCGTACTTCCGTCGGCGCATATTTGACTTTATCGCGCAAATCACGAATCTCTTCAACGCCCCGGTTGGAGGCTGCGTCAATCTCCTGTACATCCATGACCGCTCCGGCCGTGATCCGTTTACAGGCTTCGCATTCGTTGCAAGGCTCCGGCGCCGGTCCATGCTCACAGTTAATTGCCTTGGCCAAAATTTTGGCCGCACTCGTCTTACCCGTTCCTCGCGGACCGCTGAACAGGTAGGCATGGGACGTGCGATTTTCGCGGATGGCATTCTGCAATGTCTGGATAATATGCTGTTGTCCTACCATGTCCTTGAACGACTGAGGCCGCCAAGCACGGTACAACGCTATATGTTCCAATGCGCGTTACCCTCTTTCCCATTCACTTTCATAAACATTATGTTCACTTCATTATACTATACTCCCGTCCGAATCTAAACCGGACACCTTTCAATCTAAGAGCAAAAGAAAACCGCCTTATGAAAAGCGGTTAAACTAATCCTTTTTAAGTGGATAATAAATGAATTAAGATAATTTTTTGGTCAGAATTATTTCCAACGGCTCATTTTCGAGTAATAAACACCCTGCATCCCTATATCCTAATTTTCTATAGAAGTGCTGAGCCTCTTCATTTGCCAGAGTAGATGTCATAACCAATTTGAAGCCCTTTTGTTTCATTTGATCTTCCCAAAAGAGAACAACTTGCTTACCTACACCCTTGTCTCGATATTGTTCATCGACCCAAATCATATTTAGGAAAGGTGTGTTGTCCCAAAAGTATCCATACCTCATCCATCCGATATTACTTTCATCTTGGTTCCGCAGTATGTATATTTCATTTCCCTTTATTTTTACCTGTATTAAGCTCTCTGAAATATGATGGTCACGGTCTCGTATGTATCCATAGTCTGAATCAGTGGCAAAAACAATTCTCATCTTTATTCCCCCTTTATGCCACATTAATAACAGAAAAACATGAATGTAATTAAACATCGCTAAGCACAAAAAAACATCTTCGCAATGACTGCCAAGATGTTCTAATTCCTAAATATAAACCGTGCACCCGTTATTGATCGTTGTGATCCGAGCGGCAAGCCTGAACAACAACTCGGGCTAGGCCACCCTCCGGCACAAGAGTGATCTCGCTTATGGCTGCTTCCTTCCGGACCTGACCAGGTTCACAAGTACTCATTGCGGAGGACCCAACCGTCAACATTGTGGGCAGGGACCAGCCTCACATCAACAACACCTCTAACAGGAATTCAACCTCGCTATAGCGGATTGCGAGTTACAGGGCACCGCTACCTCCCCATCTAGCACGGTGAAAATAAGTATATCTCAAGGCCGCACAAAAAGCAAACATCCTCAACAAAAAGAGCCCTCTGCAATAGCAGAAGACTCTAATAACTTTATAACCTGCGGTAGTCGATTAGATACCGTATTTCTTCTTGAAACGATCCACACGGCCGCCAACATCAAGGAATTTCTGCTTTCCTGTGAAGAATGGGTGGCAAGCGGAGCAAATCTCCACGCGCAGAGAACCTTTCACAGAACCGGTTTCGAACGTATTTCCGCAAGCACAAGTGACATTAGTTACGTTAAATTTCGGTTGAATAGCTTGTTGCATTGAACTTTCACCTCTTTCCGCCCTGAACGTCCTATCAGCCCAGAGTTGTATGAACACATGTTCACATTATAGCACCTGGATATGAGCGTTTCAACAACTCTTTTGTGTATCCAAAAATGGCGTAAAACAGGTGCAATCCAACCCGCTATTGACCGTTTTAGGCCTTGGCAAATTTGGGACGCGCCAGCCCTTGAGGCGGTACGTGGGTGTAAGACCCGATAACGACATCGGGCAGTTCCTCCCGGTAAATCTCAAGCATTTGCTTCATGCCAAGAATCTCACCTTGGGCAGGTGGAATCAGCTCCAGATAGCTTTCAGGATCAATATTCAGGTTGCGCATCTGAATAAGCTTGAGCTTTGTGCGTTTGGCAAACTCAATCATCGCTTCGATTTCTTCCTCGCGGTCTGTCACGCCCGGAAAAATCAAATAGTTAATCGACGTATATACTCCCTGCTCGGAAGCATAACGAAGTGATTTTTCCACATTGGCTAACGTGTAACCACGCGGCTTGTAATACGCATTGTAATGGTCGTCCAGCGCGCTAATCGTGCTGACCCGCATCAGATCAAGTCCAGCATCTACGATTCCACTGATATGATCGTTCAAGCCTGCATTCGTATTAATATTGATGTATCCCATATCTGTAACGGAACGGACCTCTTTGATCGAATCTATAATCAATTTGGCCTGAGTAGAAGGCTCACCTTCACACCCTTGACCAAAGCTAATAATGGACTCCGGTGTTTTCAAATGCTCCAACATGACTTCCACAATCTCATCGACACGAGGGCGGAAGTTCATTCTCGTCTGAGGGGATACAAAACCACTGTCATCCGGCTGTTCCGATATGCAACCAAAGCATCCGGCATTACAAGAATAAGACACCGGAACTCCACCCTCCCAGCGATTCAGGAACGTGTTCGAGGAAGTAAGACACTCATAGCCTAATGCACAGTTGGACAAATGTTGGTACAGCCGATTTTCCGGGTACTGCTCTGTCATCCGCTGCACGCCCTGCTTTACCTCGTGGCGGTCACAGTTTTCCGGATTCCATTTGGACGGATTATCGCTCCGCTCTGCCGTTACATAAAAAGCTCCATCCTTCCAGACCACGGCCGAATAGCCGAACAAGGGGAGCTTATACTCCTTATCGGTCTTCACATACCCTGGCAGGCACAAGCGTGTAAAGCCTTGAGGTAACAAAGCCCCTACTGCCTGCATATCGCCCGGCAAGGAAACCATTTCCCCGGAATTAGGGTTCATACCGACCGGGCGTGTGTTGGGCAGACTTACCAGCGTAGCACCTTCCGGTAGCGGAATAAGCTCATCTTCCATGATTTCAACAACCATGTCCGCACTGCGGGCAAGCCCATACAAAGAAGCATGATCATATACATTGCCTTTTTCGTCGGCATACACCAAATACATTGTGGAGCTCCTTTCGTTCCGTCAAGCGCACGCCTTAAACCAATCGAACCGTGACGGCTGCGTGCTTGAGGAACAGATAAATACCTATCATGGAAATGACGATTATCCATAAACTGATCATTGTTATTCAGGGTAGCTATACTGCTGGCTTTAGTTGGTTGAAGCTGGAACCGATGCTGCGGTGGAACGCGTGGTTCTCCGTTGCGGAGTGCTTGAAGTGCTTTGTGACCCGCCGGACGGTGCCGTTGTATCAAACGAGGCCAAAAACTCTGCGTTATTACTGCTGTTCCGCAATTTCTTTAGGAAGCCTTCCACAAAATCGTGACTTTCCGTCATATTTTTACGAATGGCCCAAATGGTATCCAATTCTTCCTTGCCTAACAACATTTCCTCACGCCGGGTACCGGAGCGACGAATATCAATAGCTGGGAATATGCGGCGTTCCGCAAGCTTGCGGTCCAAATGAAGCTCCATATTGCCTGTACTTTTAAACTCTTCATAGATAATGTCGTCCATCCGCGATCCTGTATCAATGAGCGCTGTGGCCAAAATGGTAAGACTTCCGCCCTCTTCCACATTCCGCGCCGCACCAAAAAAGCGTTTCGGACGGTGGAAAGCCCCTGGATCAATACCCCCACTAAGCGTACGTCCGGATGCTGGAATGACCAAGTTGTAGGCACGTGCAAGACGAGTAATGCTATCCAGCAGGATAACCACGTCTTTTTTATGCTCTACAAGGCGAAGGGCACGCTCTAGAACCAATTCTACTACCTTGATATGGTTCTCAGGCAGTTCATCAAAAGTGGAAGCAATAACTTCACCTTTAACAGAACGCTGCATGTCAGTCACTTCTTCCGGACGCTCATCAATCAGCAAGACAAACAGCTCAATCTCGGGATTGTTAGTAGAAATGCTATTGGCAATTTCTTTGAGGAGAAGTGTTTTACCAGCTTTGGGAGGTGCCACAATGAGTCCACGCTGTCCAAGTCCGACAGGGGCCAATATATCCATTATTCTCGTAGACAAATTATTGGGGGTAGTTTCAAGGACTAATTTAGTTTGCGGATACAGTGGAGTCAGTGCAGGAAAGTGTAGCCGCTCAGCAGCTTGCTCAGGACTTCTTCCATTGACGGCGTTAACTTGAAGCAATCCAAAATATCGTTCATTCTCTTTCGGAGTCCGGCATTTACCGGATACTAGATCGCCTGTTCTCAAGTCAAACTTGCGGATTTGTGAAGCAGAGATGTAAATATCTTCGGTACTCGGGAGGTAATTGATCGGCCTCAGAAAGCCGTAACCTTCAGGAAGTATTTCCAGAACCCCCTGCATAAACATCAATCCGCTCTTCTCGGCTTGTGCACGCAGGATAGCAAAAATTAATTCTTTTTTCTTGAGCGTTCCGTAGTACGGGATCTGGTATTGCTTGGCCAGCTTGTACAGATCGGTCAGCTTCATTTCTTCCAGATCGGAAATTTGCAGATCCATATAATAACCACCTATTCAATTATTAAGTCCATTCAAAACTAAATGATAGACAATGATATCATAAACGCCATCAACATAATTTTAACCAAAACAAATAAAGTTATGCAGCCATCTGCTTGGATTATACCGAATTATTCCGGTTTTCCGATAAAAGATTGTTAGGTATGAACCTATATCTTGTATCATGCAGCGGCTGCATAGAGCCTATCCATTTTATTGTTCATCCGTTCCGGGAGTCCCAAAATGTACGAAGTTTGTTATTCTGTCTGCCGCCATACGTCCGCGCCCAAAAGACGCAGATTGGAGACGAGATGGTCATAACCACGGTCGATGTATTCGACACCTGACACCTCGGTTACACCTTCACTTACTGTAAGTCCAGCAATGACAAGCGCTGCACCAGCACGCAGATCGGCCGCTTTGACTTTAGCCGCATTCAGCTTGCCACCCTCAATAATAGCCGAACGACCTTCCACGCGGATTTTAGCCCCCATTCGTACAAGTTCAGGGACATGTTTAAAACGATTGCTATAAACAAAATCGCTCAGTACACTAACCCCTTGCGCCTGAGTAAGCAAACTGGTCATAGGAGATTGCAAGTCCGTGGCGAATCCGGGGTAAACTAAGGCTTTAACATCAACGTGCTCATATGAAGATGAACCCAGAACACGAATACTTTCGTCATATTCCTCTATACCAATACCCATTTCCTGCATTTTTGCAGTCAGGGCCTCCATATGCTTGGGAATTACGTTGTCAATCAAAACATTACCACGAGTAGCCGCAGCAGCAATCATATATGTGCCCGCTTGTATGCGGTCAGGTATGATGGAGTGACGGCAGCCATGCAGCTCGGACACACCTTCAATCCGGATCGTTTCCGTTCCGGCCCCCTTAATAATGGCTCCCATGGAGTTTAACAAGGTTGCTACATCTATAATCTCAGGCTCTTTAGCCGCATTTTCGATAATTGTGGCGCCTTTGGCACGTGCGGCCGCCAGCATAATGTTAATCGTAGCTCCTACACTGCTGACATCCAAATAAATCTTGGTACCGCGCAGCTCTTTGGCATGCAAATGAATAGCACCGTGCTCGTTCGTAACCGTAGCACCCAGTGCTTCAAAACCTTTGATATGCTGATCAATGGGCCGAGGTTCAAAATTACACCCTCCTGGCAAGCCGATGATCGCTTCCTTGAAGCGGCCTAGCATGGCTCCCATCATATAATAGGATGCTCGCAATTTCTTAACAGGTCCATTCGGCATGGGAATGGATTTAATGGAGGATGGATCTATTCTCATCTGGCTGCCTTCCCAGGCAACGGTTGCACCAAGTTCCTCCAGTATTTCGGAATACACCGCCACATCACTCAACAGCGGCAAATTGTCCAAAATGACTTCCGACTCTGCCAGAATGGCGGCGGGAATCAAGGCGATGGCACTGTTTTTGGCACCGCTGATGGAAACTGTACCTTGAAGCGGCCGTCCACCGGTGATCATCAATTTTTCCATAAGCTAGAGGGTCCCCCTACTTGTTTTGCAGTCGGTCAAATAATAAACTTTCAACTTTTTGGTGGTTAAAATGGAAAGACACCGGCTAAGCGGTGTGCTTTCCAAGTCAAACTATTCAACTGAACAGATTCAAATCTTCTGTGCAGAACTACTATTACAATCAAGAGATACATTGAACCATGCAGACGCACGGTACATCAACTTATTCTTACGCTTGGTTGTTGGAACCGAACTCACGGATTTTACCGATAACGGTTTGTTTAATCGCTTCACGACCTGGAGCGATAAATGTACGTGGGTCATAAGCATCCGGTTTCTCAGCAAGCACTTCACGAACCACTTTCGCGAACACGATTTGGTTCTCTGTGTTTACATTGATTTTGGAAGTTCCCAGCGAGATTGCTTTTTTGATATCATGCGTTGGGATACCCGTACCACCATGCAGAACGAGTGGAAGTTTGATTGCAGCGCAGATCTCTTCCATTTCTTTGAATCCGAGGTTTGGCTCGCCTTTGTAAGGTCCGTGAACGGAACCCAGTGCAGGAGCCAATGTGTCGATACCTGTTTCGTTAACGATACGCAGACAGTCGTCAAGCTTCGCGTACATTACGTCACCTACAACATCATCCTCTTGACCGCCAACCATTCCAACTTCAGCTTCAACAGAAACGCCTTTGGAATGTGCATATTCAACAACTTTTTTCGTTGTTGCAATGTTCGTGTCGATCGGGCTGTGGGAATCATCGATCATAACAGATGTAAAACCAGCATCCATAGCTTCTTTACATTTTTCAAAGCTGGAACCGTGATCCAAATGGATCGCAACCGGAACCGTAATTTTCATATCATGAATAAGACCTTCTACCATTTTAACAACAGTGTAGAAACCGCCCATGTGGCGTGCTGCACCTTCAGATACGCCCAGGATTACCGGGGATTTCTCTTCTTCAGCAGCGCCCAGAATAGCTTGAGTCCACTCCAGGTTGTTAATGTTGTACTGACCTACCGCGTATTTTCCTTCAAGTGCTTTGTTCAACATGTCTGTCATAGATACCAATGGCATGGTTACAGTCCTCCTAAGGTGTTTGGGTTTGTCTATATTTTAGCCGACATCACATACGGGCTTATTATACCACAACCCATGTTAAATACTAAACAAGCTTTTGCACATCAAAACATACGAAAATCACGCTCATGACGCCGTTTTTTCATAGAATTGTATAAGGAGAGGATTTACTTTCAGTATTTCCCATAAACACAAACAAAAAACCCTGTTGTGTTAACAGAGTTTTCAACCAAAGTGACTCGTTTCGTCACTCCTGAGTTGCTTGTTTACGGCGATTCGCATTTCATCAATATCAAAGGGCTTGGTAAAGTGCATGAGTGCTCCCAGCTCCGTCGCCTCTTTAATCATGTCCAGTTCTCCATAAGCTGTCATCATAATAACCTTGATATCGGGATTCATGGTCTTTAGATGCTTCAAGATTTCAAGTCCGTCCATACCCGGAATTTTCATATCGAGCAGAACCAGATCAGGCGGTTCCTTTTCAACAATTTCAAGTGCAATTTTTCCGTTTGCTGCCTGAAAGGTCTCGTAACCCTCACTTCCGAACACTTCCATCAGCAAAATTCGTATTCCATTCTGGTCATCGACGATTAACACTTTTTTCTTTTCCAATGTTTTAACCTCCTAAGATCTTAAAACGAGGATCATGCAGCTATTGCCATAACAGCGTCCGATGACGTACAATATCCGTCCCATACCCTAAAGTATATTCGCTCATGCAAAAAGAAAATCCTTCTCATATACATAATTGTGGAATATTCTTTCATAATCAGGAAGCGTGGAATAAAAAAAGACCTCCCTGAGGAGGTCTTACAGGCCGCAGCATTAGCCTTGAAGCTGTAATGCCGCCTTAACAAATTCACGGAACAACGGCTGTGGACGGTTCGGACGGGAAGTGAATTCCGGATGGAATTGTACCGCCAGGAACCAAGGATGCTCAGGCAGCTCCACAATTTCCACCAAACGTCCGTCCGGTGAAGTACCGGAAATGCGAAGACCTGCCTTTTCAATAACTTCACGATATTCGTTATTGAATTCATACCGATGACGGTGTCTTTCATATACCAGCTCATCGTTGTAGCAAGCCGAAGCCAGCGAGCCTTCCGTCAGCTTGCATGGATACAATCCGAGACGCATGGTGCCACCCATATCTTCGATGTCTTTTTGATCAGGCAGCAAGTCGATGACTGGATAATCCGTAGCTGGATTGATCTCCGAGCTGTTGGCTCCATCCAGACCAGCCAGGGAACGGGCAATCTCAATGACAGATACCTGCATACCAAGGCAAATACCAAAGAACGGGATTTTCTGTTCGCGAGCATAACGGATGGTGCTGATTTTACCTTCAATTCCGCGATCGCCGAAACCGCCTGGTACGAGAATACCACCAATGCCGCCCAGCATGTCTGCCACGTTCTCGTCCGTTACTTCTTCTGCGTTCACCCAACGGATTTTCACATCCGCATTGGCGTCAAATCCGGCGTGCGAAAGGGATTCGACCACACTTAAATAAGCATCATGCAGTGCAACGTATTTACCAACAATGGCGATTTCAACCGTTTTATCCAGCTTTCTGATCCGTTCAACAAGCCCTTCCCACTCCGTCATATCCGGTGCAGGTGTTGTCAGCTTGAGGTGATTGACTACGATCTCGTCCAAGCCTTCTTCACGCAGGTTCAATGGAACCTCGTACAAAGTCGACGCATCGCGGCATTCTACTACTGCGTTAGCATCAATATCGCAGAACAGCGCGATTTTGGCCTTCATATCGGAGGAAAGTTCATGCTCTGTACGGCAAACAATGACATTCGGTTGAATGCCGATGCTGCGTAGTTCTTTTACACTGTGCTGAGTTGGTTTGGTTTTAACCTCACCAGCAGCCTTAATATAAGGAATGAGGGTTACGTGAATGTACATTACATTCTCGCGCCCAACCTCACTTTTGAGCTGACGGATCGCTTCCAAAAATGGCAAGCTCTCGATATCGCCCACGGTACCGCCGATTTCTGTGATAATTACGTCCGAGCCCGCTTCACGGCCTGCACGATATACGCGCTCCTTGATTTCGTTCGTAATATGAGGAATAACCTGCACCGTACCGCCCAAATACTCCCCGCGACGCTCTTTACTGATTACGCTGGAGTATACCTTGCCTGTCGTGACATTGCTGTTCTTGGACAGATTAATATCAATAAAGCGCTCATAGTGTCCCAAGTCGAGATCCGTTTCCGCACCGTCATCCGTTACAAACACTTCACCGTGCTGGTAAGGGCTCATGGTCCCCGGATCAACATTGAGGTAAGGGTCAAATTTTTGAATCGTTACCTTCAGTCCCCTGTTCTTCAGAAGCCTTCCCAGTGAAGCTGCCGTAATCCCTTTGCCCAAGGAAGACACAACCCCGCCTGTCACAAAAATATACTTTGTCACTGTTTAAAACCCTCCTAAATAAAGTCCAAAATTCAGGCGACATTATGATGTTATCGTAACCCGATTACACGGATTATCATCCATGAAGAAGGCAGCGGAATCATTTTCCATGCCCGCCGCCCTTAGCCCTCTTTCATGAGTGGAAACACCCTATAAAAAACAAAAAAGCACTCCCGTAGTACGGGGCACTTTTATACAAAAAGCAAACATATAAGTCAATCAATCATAAGCCCAAGCAATAGTTTACCCCGTGTCCAATCCTCTGTCAAGGAAGTTATCTGTGTTAATTTGCCCATTGAACAAGATTGGAGGGAATCCACTAAAAAGCTTCAAACAGAAGGAGTTTCAAGAAAATGGTCATGAAAAAGGGGAGAACACATCTCCCCTTGCAGCCTGATCTTAACGAAGCGAATCATCGTCTTCTTCCGTCGACTCGTCGTCATTTTCATCTTCAGTGCCTTCCTCATCACTGAGGTCTTCATCGTCTATAACTACTTCTTCATCACTATCATCATCTTCGCCGTCGAACAGCTCTTCTTCGCCATCCTCGTCTTCACTGTCTGCATCGAAGTCGTCATCGGCGCTGTAAGTTTCTTCTTCCTCATGATAGTCCTCTTCGTCGTCATCGTCTTCGTCATTAATGATACGAGGACGTTTGGCGCCTGTCAGAGTATCTTCGGATTTATCCACTGGATACCAACGTTTCAAGCCCCACAGATTCGTACCGACACAGGCGAAACGCCCGTCAATGTTGATTTCAGTATATAGCTGAGCGATAACGTCATTAATGTCTTCGTCGGACATGCCGCGCAATTTGGCGACTTCATTCATCAGGTCACGGTAATAATATGGAGTGTTGGCCGCTTTCAATACCATAAATGCCAAATCCACCATTGGAGTCTCGTGGATTTTCTCCGGGTCAATCTTCAAGTTGAGTGGGGTACTCACCTAGGGACACTTCCTCTCACACGTAATTCACAAGAACATGTTTCAGAGCATACACGATACATGCAATACTAACATATCCATTATCAAAACTAAGTAAAACCTATTTGGAAGCAAATTGCAAGTTAAACATGGGTATCCGTACAATTTGCAGTAGTATGCCTGGAACAAGGCGGAGTACGTTAAAAAGACGGGGTCCCCCCCGTCTTTCGACTGTACCCGCTCCGGAGGAAGTCCCCAAAGTTGTTGCACAAGAGCTTATGCCCTCCATGTATCGTATGTGTCCACGATCACTTTGACACGACAAGCAGGCCTATTTCAATAAAAAAGGGGCAGGTTTCCCATGCCGCTGCTGACGCTTGCTCATACAATACCTCAGCATGGCTCATCGGAGGGGGACTGTCTCAAATGGACTATCCGGGTTTTTTGCAGCGTTTGCACGAGGGCATTTTGGAGCCGTCCGGCGGTGGACAGCACAAACATATCATTACGTTCGATAAGCCTCACCAATACCGGGAATGCTTGTCCTATATCAGGAAGCTGAAGCCCGAGCTTTCGGGATTACGGCAAGTACAACCGGCGCGTCTGATTCGCGCTCTAATCGCCCCGCTTCCAGGGAGAGACAGGCTGGGCAAATATCACAACGGGGTTACCGTTGAAGAAGATACGCGCATGAGGGTACATGGAGGAGCGGCCCACATGCCGAGGACGGAGAAAAACCTGCCCATGCCGTGGGGGGTCAAACAGGTACGCGCCTACAAGGCTTGGCCCTCTTCTACAGGAAACCGAATCAGGATTGGTGTGATCGACACAGGAGCGGATTTTCAACATCCTGATCTGCGGCATTCTCTTGCCAGAGGCATCAATCTGCTTAATCGGACCATGCTGCCCTATGACGATAACGGTCACGGCACTCATATTGCCGGTACCATCGCGGCATCCAACTATGACGAAGGTATGGTTGGTGTAGCACCACAGGCGCTGATTCATCCTGTAAAAGCGTTTGACCATAACGGGGCCGCCTACGTCTCGGATATTATTCTTGGCATTGACTGGTGTGTTTTGAATCGTGTCGATATCATCAATATGAGCTTCGGCATGAAATCACGCAGTAAAGCACTGCTTGATATGGTAAACAAGGCGTACCAAAACGGTATCGTGATCGTAGCTTCCTCAGGAAACGAGGGTAAGCGTCGGAGTATTGACTACCCCGCCCGTTATTCCCAGACCATTTCGGTCGGAGCTACTGATAAATATAGACGCATCGCGCCTTTCAGTAACCGGGGACAATTTGTAGACGTGTACGCGCCGGGTGAAAAGATCATTTCCTCATGGATACACGGCAAGCATCATGAAATGAGCGGCACGTCTATGGCTACTTCCCATGTGACTGGAAGTATTGCCCTGCTCCTTTCACTGAGACCGGAAATGGAGCCTGGAGAAATCAAAGCACTGCTCAAGCGTACCGCTACACCGCTGCGCCTTCGTAAAAGCACCGGGCGCAACTCTATATCCACGAAACTTGGAGAAGTCGATGCCTTCCGACTGATGCAGGAGGGAACGAAATAATGGATGAAGTAAAATGAATTACCTCTAAACGTTTAACGTTGCGCCGGGCCCCAAAGAGTGAATGGCTTTTACAGAGCTTACTTGTTCGGTCCAGCCTTCTCTTATCAGCTCGTCACGCACAAGATCGGTCTGCGGCTTGGGCGCATGAACGAGCACAACCTGTTTACTAGGCAACTCCTTCAACATTTGCCTCACATCCGATACCCCCTGATGCACCTTGTAAATCAAATACCTAACGATACAACAGTCATTCTGGTCTGTTTTCGGACGTGTTTTATGGTTCGTACAATTCAGCAGATGTTTACCAAAAGAACCGCTTGAAGCATGTCCCGTCAAAATAACACCGTTAAGATTACTTTTTCCACTAGCTTCGCCACCCCCCGCACTCGGCGGATGATCTGATAAATACTGATAATACCACCGCGCCCGTGGCGAATCCATCATGCCATCCCCGGTTACGATCACAGCCGCAGCATTCTGTTCCAGCAGCCGTACTCGCTCCTCAGCATCACGAGGTACAAAGATCCTGTCACTGTGCAGCACTTGTTCTATCCGCACAGGTGCTTTTGGGAGCAGCCATTCTTTCAAACGGCTCAAACGCTGTAATCCCTGCCATATATCCGGCTCTACAATCATGGCTTGTTCAGGGAACTGCTCGCTGGCCCACACGATCAAATCCTGTCCCCGGCCAAAAGCGGGTACTGGAAGCAGCACATGACCACCAGAAGACAATATCTGTTCCATACCGGCCCGCAGCCGCTCCAGCTTCACAGGCTGCGGGTCTATATCCATGCCATAGGCATTATCCATAATGGAAATATCGGCTAGATTAGGTTCCGGTACGTCGGCAGCGAGCAGCTCGGATTCGCGGCTGTAGTCTCCCGAAAAGAATAACCGCTTCCCTTCCATTTCTACCACGTACCACACTGCGCCAGCCAAATGCCCACTGCGTCCCCACATGATCCGTACATCTGAAGAAGCCTCCTGCCACACCCCTAACGGCGCTTCATCCTCCAGATAACGGTAAGCAATAGATTCGATATCTCGTTCGTCGTATGGCAATTTGCCGCCTCTTGATTCTACATAAGTATGCCAGGAGCGAAAATAGGAACCTAACTGTTCCGCAGTGGCCTTTGTCGTCCAGACCTCTCCCCGGTATCCATTTTTGTACAGTAAGGGAAGCGCCATTGAATGATCTTCATGTGCATGAGACAGCAATACAGCAGTCAGCCTCTCCGCCTCCTGCGGCGGAAAAACCGGATACTGCCCGGTTCCTTCCTTTTTCACACCACAATCCAGCATGATGCGATGCTGCTTTCCTTCCAAAACATAGCAGGAGCGGCCATGTTCGCCCGCTCCGCCCCAAATTCGAAGCTTGGTCATCATCATTTCCACTTTCTTTGCGAGTTTAAGCTTTCCATTAAGATCAGCAGCAGCGTGGTCAAACCGACCGATATGACCGCCATTGCCATACCAAGCGACACCTGCCCCTGTTCGAACTGGGCAAATATGTAGGTTGCAGACGTCTGGACGGATGGCGGCAAAATCAGCAACGAGCCGACCAGTTCGCGCGAAGCAATGGTAAAGGTCATCATCCAGCCTGCCAGCATCCCCGGTAAAATCAGCGGCAGCACAATCCGTCGGAATACATAAGACGGGGCGCCGCCAAACACCTGTCCTGCCTGAAAAAGAGCAGTATCTACCTGCGTAAAAGCGCTTTTGACATACTGGACTGTATAGGGAACAAACAAGATAACATACGTCAGAATGACCATACCGTACGTGTTATACAACGGAATCGGCATCCACGGCGAGTTCCACCATAAAATAAGGCCGACTACCATAACAATCCCCGGAACCGTGTTCGGAAGCAAGCTGAATGCATCCACTGTCCGCTGGAGCTTCGTACGTGAGCCGCCAATAACGAGCGCAAACCATGTGCCCAGCAGGGCGGCAATCGTCGATGCACCCAAAGAGAGAAATACGCTGTTCAGCAGCGCCTCCATGCTCTCTGAGCCCCAAGACAGTAGTTCCTTGTAATAATCGAGCGTAAAGTTATCCCAAGCCAAGCCGATCCCTCGCAGCTTCATGGTGGAAGCGGCGATAATTGAAAAATAAGGGATACCAATGGACACCATTAGCAACAATAGAATGAATGCGATACTCAGTCCCGTAGTCCAGCCGGATACACGAAGACGGGAAGGACGAGAGCCTTTACCACCTATCAGCCTGTATGTGTACTTACGGTTGATTACCGATTGTACATACCACACGAGTAGACAGGCGGTTAAAAGCACCGAGGCCATTGACGTGGCCTTGCCAAAATCAATCGGCCAACTGGAAATGTATTTGTGAATTTCCGATGTCATGACCTCATACCCGATACGTCGTCCAAAGGTGGCGGGGGTTCCAAACTCGGCAATCGTTTTGACGAAAATAAGCAGTGCGCCCATTCCGTAAGCCGATAGCAGCAGTGGTAAAATGATCCGGCGGAACCTGTACAGAAATCCTCCGCCCATAACGGCTCCGGCCTCTTCCAGACTGCCGCCAATCCTGACCAGCGCACCGCGAAGCAGCAGGTACAGGAACGGAAAAAGATGCAGACTCATGATCATCACCATGCAGCCAAAGCTGAAAAAGAACGGGGTCAAAAAATGCAGGCTCGGAAACAACTGCTCCAGATACCCATTCTTTTGCATAAACAAAATCCAGCCCATGGACCCGATATAGGGCGGGGTCATAAACGGAATCAATAGCACCACGTCCAGCCAGCGCCAGCTAGCGAGACGCGTGTTGGACATGACCCACGCGAGCGGAAGTGCAAGCACCGTCGTTCCGGCAATAACACAAATGCCCAGCCAGATCGAGCCGAACAGTACACCCGCAAATCGGGATGCAGCCAACGTCTGGAAAGGCGCAGACCATTGTAATCGTCCATCTACATACACACTTTGGATGAAAATTTGTAGTAACGGCAGCACGATCAGTAAAGCAAGCGCGATCAGAGCGAGCGTCAGACACCACGCTCTGATCTGTTTGACGGATAAGACCCCCATCCGCTACTTGAACATTTGCGTGAACTTCTCCGTCACGTCAGGCCCGTGCTCGCCCATCCATTCCCAATTGGTTTTCAGCAACGGAATCTCATCCAGATTAGCGCGCTTATCTGCTTTGACATCCGTGCGGCCCGGAAGCAAGGAAGCGTCCGCTACCAGCTTCTGCGCCTCATCCGACAGCAGATAGTCAATGAATGCCTTGGCGTTCTGCTCATGCTGTGTCGATTTGAGAATCGCCGCAGGGCGCGGGCTGATGACCGTTCCTTCCTTCGGATAAACAATGTCGATCGGCTCTCCTTTGGCTTTGGCCTTGTAGGTCATGTAATCAACCGCAGCAGCGACCATGCTTTTGGCTCCGGTAATGACCGGGTCCAGCGCTTCCTGATTGGCTCCAGCCATCGCTACGCCGTTAGCCTTGTACTGCTCGAACAACGTCCAGCCCCCATCCCCTTGGGCACTCAGGTAGCCTGTCATAAAATCCAGCGCCGAGCCAGACAGGGACGGATCAGGAATATTAATTTGGTCCTTGTACTCCGGCTTCGTGAGATCGGCCCATGAAGTCGGCGGTGTCTTCACCAGCTTCGTGTTGTACGCGATACCTAATGCGGAAGCACTGGTGCTGAAGTAGTTGCCTTCCTTGTCGGACCAAGCTGGATTCAGCTTGTCCGCGTTTTGGGCATCCGGGTAGGGCAGCGTGAGGCCGTCTTTTTTCAAGCCTTGTACAGACGGAAGAGATGCCAGCACCACCACGTCTGCTACCGGATTCGCCTTCTCGGCTTCCATGCGGGCCAAAATTTTACCTGTCGTTCCCTGGAACAGCTCGACCTTCACTCCGCTTTGCGCCTCATACCCCGCTACCAGCTTTTTTGCCAGCCCGTCCGGGCCTGCGCTGTAGACAACCAGCTTCTGATCGGTCGATGCCGCTCCGGCTTGTCCTGCTGATCCGGTGGCTTGCGCTCCATCCTTGGATGGTGTAGCCGTTCCACAGCCTGCGACAGCCAGTCCAAAGGTCAATGTTAATGCGAGCATCGCGCCCTTTTTCCAACCTGTACGAAAAACGTGCTTGTTCATCATCTTGTGTTATACCCCTTTTCCCTATGAATCGAGTTGGTGGATGTGTTGCGGTGATACCCAAATTTGCTTTTGTTCCCCGATAGGCAAGCGGGTGGAATGATATGCAGTCCATAGCTCGCCGCTCGCCGCCAGTATGCGGATTTCATAACGGTCCCCAACATAGCTGATATGACGAATCTCCACTGTAAAAGAGCGCTGATCCACTTGATTCTGTTCCCAGCGGACATGCTCGGGACGGAATAGTGTTCGTTCCGGCTCCAGCCAGTTCGATTTGCCAATGAACCTAGCCACCTCTGGATGAGATGGGCGACCGTAGATCATCTCCGGTGTTCCGGTCTGCAAAATATGTCCACTTCTCATGACGACCACTTCATCGGACATTGACATGGCCTCGATCTGATCATGGGTGACGTACAGGGCAGTCAGCCCCAGATCGCGCACCAGCGACAGCATTTCGATGCGCATCTCTTCGCGAAGCACCGCGTCCAGCGCACTGAGCGGCTCGTCAAACAAGACAAGCCTCGGCCGAATGGCGACCGCGCGGGCAAAAGCGACCCGCTGCTGCTGGCCACCAGACAGCTGATGAGGATACCGATCCTCCATCCCCGACAGTCTGACTTTGTCCAGCGCCTCCAATACTGCTGTTCGCAGCTCCTTGCCACGCCCGCTACCGGAACCGGGTCCTTTTCCCTGCTTGCCCGCACGCAGGCCGAAGGCCACATTTTCAAACACCGTCATATGCGGCCACAGCGCGAAATCCTGAAACACCATGCCGAAATGACGAAGATGCGCGGGAATATCCTTTTTGCGTTCAGCCGAAAAAAGAACTTCCTCTCCCATCGTGATCGTGCCGGTATCCGGCGTCTCCAGCCCTGCGATCATACGCAAAAGCGTTGTTTTTCCACAACCGGATGGACCGAGCAGTGTTGTGAATTGTCCCCGCCGTACAACCAGATTCGTCTCGTGCAATGCGGTCATATGGCCGAAGGTTTTACTCAACCCGTGAATATATAGATCCTGATTCATCGCATTACCTGCCTGTTCTTATGACTGACCCCAGTGTAAAGCTTGAATTCGCAGCCTATGTTATTGGAAAGTTAAAACAAAATTA
Source organism: Paenibacillus sp. NRS-1781 (assembly GCF_050467745.1). NCBI lineage: Bacteria > Bacillati > Bacillota > Bacilli > Caryophanales > Paenibacillaceae > Paenibacillus > Paenibacillus sp. NRS-1781. The sequence goes on along the minus strand of NZ_JBITPI010000067.1, from coordinate 9,543 downwards.
ATTATTTCAATGAATTGTGTTAACACTCATAGATTTAATCTATATAGAGGGGATTGGTACCGCCGCACATGGAGCGGGCATGAATTTCCGATCAACCTGAAAGCGGGGCATTCCAAGTGAATTTAAGTCTTCTGAAGCTGCATATTGTAGAGTTGCTGAACAAGCATCATAAAATTACCACAGTAGCCGAGCTTCTCGGTCTGAAACAACCGACCATTACCTTTCATATGAGAAATCTGGAGCGGGATTTGGGGGTGAAGCTGTTCGACACGCGTATGGGCAAAATCATCCTGACGGATGCCGGGCACGCGCTGCTACACTATGCCGGCAAGATTAATGCGCTCGCCGCCGAGGCGGAGCGGGTTGTATGCGAGTTCGACACACTCCAGCGAGGGAGCATTCGAATCGGCGCAAGCTATGTACCAGCTACCTATGTGCTTCCTGCGGTGCTGCACCGTTTTGCCCGGGAACATCCGGGGATTCATATTGCTATGTCCGTGAAAACTGCTCCGGTGATCAAGGACATGCTTGCCCGTCACGAAATCGACCTTGGCGTTATTTCTACAGAGCCGTTTCAAGTGCCCACGCTGGTATCGGAATCCTTGGGCGAGGATGAACTGGTACTGATCTGCGCACCGGATCACCCGCTCGCAAGCGAAACCGATTTAACATCTGAGCGAATCGCTTCTTCCTCTTTCGTGCTGCACGGCAAGGATTCCAGCACACGCCAAATGACCGACAAATGGCTGGAGCATGGCGGACGCCGCCTCCCCTCCTATTTGGAGCTGGATTCGCTGGAGGCTATCAAACAGGCGGTCATGCTGGGAGAACACGTCTCTTTCGTCTCCCGCGTAGCTGTGCAGTCCGAGATCGAACGCAGGATGCTGGTCATACGGCCCATTCCGGGCCAACGTGTGGAGCGGTACATTTATATGGTTAGCAATAAGGACCGCCACCGCTCGGCGCTAATACGCCAGTTTGCTGAATATTTATCTGGGAACCAAGAATAAATCTTACCTGTCATATAGAAATTATGTTATTTTTTAACCAAAGTACCAGCTTGTCTTGACATACGACTGACATTACACCCGTAAAGTGTAGCGTGTACCCCATTCGGACGAAGGAGAGGATTGGATGAAAACGGTTCTTCGGATCACAAAGGCTGTGTCGGTATTCACCCTAAGTGCAGTGCTGCTTGTAACGGGATTAAAGGGTGCCGAGCCTGCACAGGCTGCCCCCAATGCCACACCAAGCTATGAGGTAAAGCTGCTGCTGGATACAGCTCAGGTCCTCAATGCGGACGGCTCTTTGAAAAGCAGTGTAGCCAACGAGTTTCAAATTAGCGAAGCTGCGCAACGATTGAGCGTCGAATATTTTGACACGGATCAGCTGCAATTGAACAACGAGGGCTGGAATGTCAGATTTCGCAAAAAAGAAGATAAAAAGAATTATGAATTAACCTACAAGAAGCGGTACACAGTCACGAACGGAGATATCAACGCAGCTCTCACCCAAGCTAGTAAAGAAGGCTTCAGCGCATCCGACGATAACTACGATGCCGAGGTGGATTGGGGTTATAGCAAGCAGACGCTGAGCTTTTCCAATGACAAAAAAACGAGCGCTTCCAAAGGATTAACTCTTCCCTCCCCGGATCAGGCGTTAAAGCAACTATTGGACAATCTTCCGGGCAAGCTGCAAAACTGGAAAACCAGCAATTGGGGCAAACAAGCCCTGGCAGACTCCAGAGTACGCGGTCCTGTACAGGTCAGCAAATATGGAGGAACCTTCCAAGGATTGGATACCGACGTTGAAGTCTGGCCTATCCGCAGTGCGAACGAATCAGGTACAGATACCATCATTGAAATCTCCTTCAAAACCTCGGACTACAGCGTTGCCTCCAGCAATCGCACCAAGCTGATTAATCTGCTGCAATCCAAAGGATGGCTGGTTCCCGCCGATTCCCTGAAAACGAATTTAGTGCTGGAACGCTACTAAGCTACTCAAACAAAAAAGGAACCGCACGTGCCACCCTGCTGGGGATGGTACGGACGGTTCCCTTTATCATTAAAGTGGATTGCTTACATGCGTTCTGGTGCAGACACGCCTACCAGCTTGAGGACGTTGGCAATCGTAGTACGCACCGCGCCAAACAGTGCCAAGCGGGCCTGCGTTTGAGCGGCATCCTCAGTGATCACACGCTCTGCTTTATAGTAGCTGTGGAACAGCGATGCCAGCTCGTAGACGTAACGAATCATACGGTGCGGCGCAAAGCTCGCAGCCGCTACCGATATTTCCTCCGGCAGCTCGCCGATTTTGCGCAACAGGTCGTATTCATGCTCAGCCGTCAGTTTGGACAGATCAACCTCTGCCAACGGCAGTACGGCAATGCCCTGCTCCTCAGCTTGACGGTATACGCTGCACGCCCGCGCGTGGGCATACTGCACGTAGAATACCGGATTTTCATTGGAAGTGGAAATCGCCAAATCCATGTCAAAATCCAAATGTGAATCCATGCTGCGCATCGTGAAGAAGTAACGGATCGCGTCCACACCCACTTCTTCCATCAGGTCTTCCATCGTCACGGCCTTGCCGGTACGTTTGGACATTTTTACCTTTTCCCCGTTTTGGAACAGGCTGACCATTTGGGCAATCAGCACTTTGAGCTTATCCGGGTCATTGCCCAGTGCTTCCATAGCTGCTTTCATCCGAGGAATGTAGCCGTGGTGATCCGCTCCCCAAATGTTGATGATTGTATCATACCCACGGGCATATTTGTCACGATGGTAAGCGATATCCGGGGTCAGGTACGTGTATGTACCGTCATTTTTGATCAAGACACGGTCTTTATCGTCGCCGTACTTGGTTGTGTTCAGCCATGTGGCTCCGTCCTTCTCGTAAATCTCCTCACGGTCACGCAGCTCATTCAGTGCTTTAAGCACTTCACCGTTCTCATACAGCGATGTTTCGCTAAACCAGGAGTCAAAAGGTACACGGAACAGCTCCAGATCGCGCTTGATCTTGTTCAGTTCCTTTTCCAGACCGTAGTCACGGAAATAAGCTGCGCGGTCGCCTGGTGTCAAAGACAGCAGGGAATCGCCCTTCTCGGCCACCAACTCCTTGGCAAAGCCAATGATGTCCTCACCATGATACCCATCCTCTGGCATCTCGGCAGGCTGTCCCAGCTCCTGCAAGTAACGCGCCTCAATCGAGCGGCTCATGTTGTAAATCTGGTTGCCCGCATCATTAATGTAGTATTCACGAGTTACCTTGTATCCGGCAAAATCAAGCACGTTGCAGAGGGCATCCCCTACTGCCGCACCGCGCGCATGGCCCAAGTGCAGGCTACCTGTCGGGTTCGCACTGACGAACTCGATTTGTACCTTTTTGCCTGCACCTTCCTGTATACGTCCGTAATCCGCTCCCTGCTCCTGCACTTGTTTAATGACAGCATAAAGGTAGCTTTTGTTCAGACGGAAGTTAATAAAGCCCGGTCCGGCAATTTCCGCGCTTTCAATCGAAGCGGCAGCCAAGTCCATATTTGCGATCAAATCTTCTGCAATTTGACGCGGGTTTTTCTTCGCAATGCGGGTGAGCTGCATCGCAGCATTCGTAGCCAAATCACCGTGCGACTTGTCCTTCGGCACCTCCAGCGTAATCGTCGGCAGCTCTTCGCGGCTCACGATTCCGGCAGCCAGTACCGCTGCCTCGATAGCTGAGGTCACCTTTTGATTTATAAGTTCCAGTGGATTGCTTGTCATGATTGTTGCTCCTCCTGTATATGCAAACTGATGGCAAAATGCCCCGAGAAATCCTCAAATACGTACAGATCATAAGTCCAGCTCACATGTCCGGTAAATCCGTCCATTCGAATATCGAGCTTCTGCGTATGCGCAGACATGTTCAAGCTTACATAAGGCGATCGGTAAAATCCCGGCAATCTTCGTCCCAGCGCAAATGACTGCTCCGATTGCACCTCGCCATGACGAATCAGCTTCAACTCATCCGGTCCAATTTTGATTGTGTTCCGTGTCGTTCCGCCCTCAGGTCCCTCTTGGGGTTCATCGTACCTTACATATAGATGCTTCCCACGCATGATGGCTTCTCCGGGAAGCTCCTGTACCACATCTTCTCCGTCATGATGACTATGAAGACGGATTTGGACCTTTGCATTATGTGGCATGTGTTCAGACTCCATTCTATCGCTATCCTACTGTACTACTATATCCAGTTCCCGTTTGCAATTCAAATGAGATTTTACAAAAAGATGCTTTCATCCACAAAAAAAACAGCTACTGTGGAGTGACTCCATGAGGTGCTTGGCTAAAGCTTTCGATAAATCGGGAAGCCAGAGAAGACATGTATTTATCCTTGAGCCAAACAGCCGCCACACGAGTATGCAATTCTTCACACATAATTTCCTTCACCATTAACTGGTTATTGCTGCCCAAAGACAGCGCGGATCGCGAAATCATACCGATACCCAGTCCTTCATTAGCCCAGTGAAGCGTAGTGCGGGCATCATCGTTTTTGCAAAAGAAATTTGGCTCAAAGCCATGCTTCATGCAGGCATCGTGGATCAATTGCTCAAAGCGACGGTATACGATGAGCGGTCTGTTTTTCAAGTCGGACAGTGGAATCGTCTTCTGGTCAGGGTTCCAGTCATGCTCTTCTGTCATCACCGCGACCATCGGCTCGGAGGCTGCATATCTGCACCCCAGATCGGTGGTGTTGAACGGCGTTCTGACGATACCGACCTCTACAATCCCCTTGTTCAACAGATCGAGGATCATGAACGTATTTCCCTCATGAATTTCAAATTTTACGCCCGCATAGGTTTTGTGAAATTCGGAAAGCCTGTCTTTCATCAGGGCTGCGCCAGAAGAAGAGACGGTTCCTATCGTGAGCGTTCCATTAATACCCATAGCAAAATCGTTTATTTCCCTCGTCGTGGCATCCGTCAGCTCCAATATCTGCTTGGCCCTGTTCTGCAAAATGATTCCGGCCTCTGTCAGATGAATGCTTCGCGGGCCTCGATGCATGAGCTTTACACCAAGCTCCTCCTCCAGCTGCATAAGCTGCTGACTGAGGGGAGGCTGTGCGATTTTCAGCTTTTTAGCTGCCGCTGTGATTTGTCCCGCCTCTGCAATCGCCAAAAAATACTTGAGATGTCTCAATTCCATCATGAACCTCCGGTACTGATATATGTAAAACCTATACCTCTAATATATATTAAATATTATTCATATGGTTGGGGATATGCCATAATCATATTCAGTTATCAGATTGGGTCAACGGGCTTTATACATTATTCAGGTTAGGTGATGGTTTATTTGCTGAAATTTGCTGTTTTTTTGAAGCCTTATAAGAAGGAAAGTATTCTTGGACCTCTGTTTAAACTGATTGAGGCGATTTTGGAATTATTGCTGCCTACCATGGTAGCCCTAATGATCAATCATGGCGTCGGCAAAGGAGATACCCATTATGTTTGGCAGATGGGTCTGTTGATGTTGCTTATGACCGTGCTGGGCTTTGGCAGCTCAATGGTGTGCCAGTTCTACGCAGCCCGGGCCTCTCAAGGATTCGGAACCACGCTGCGCAATACGATGTTTAAGCACATTTCATCGTTCTCTTATGTCGATCTGGATAAGTTTGGTACACCCTCACTCATCAATCGGATCACGAACGATGTGAATCAGCTCCAGACGGCTGTGGCGATGCTGATTCGTCTGGTCATTCGCGCTCCTTTTATTTGTATTGGCGCTATTATCATGTCGATGATTCTGGACTTCCGCCTCGCCTTGATACTGTTGGGGGCTACGCCAATTCTGGCTTTGATTCTGTATCTGGTGATCACCAAGGCTTCGCCGCTGTACCGCCAGTATCAGAAAAAGCTGGACAACATCGCTCTTGTGCTAAGCGAAAATCTTACAGGAGTAAGGGTCATACGTGCCTTTGCCAAAAGAGGAACCGAACGAGTCAAGTTCAATACAGCATCGGATGACCTGACCCAAACCGCCATCCGTGTCGGACGTATTTCCGCTTTGCTCAGCCCGGCCACCTTGTTAGTGGTTAACGGAGCCATTATTGCGATTTTGTGGGTCGGCGGCATTCATATTCAATATGGATCTCTTACACAAGGGGAGATAATTGCTTTTATTAATTATATCACGCAAATCTTGCTTGCTCTGATCGTTGTTACCAACTTAATTATTCTGTTCACCAAGGCTTCAACCTCGGCTGCACGGATTCAGGAGGTTCTGGATACACAAGCTTCGATCTCCGATGTTGCTACATCTGAAGGTCAGCCAGGTAAAGATCATAATTTCTCACAACAAACCGCACCAGTTATCGCTTTTGATCACGTCTCCTTCGGATACAACCAAACCGGACAATTGGCGCTGAGCGATATTACCGTAGACATCTTCCCCGGTGAAACGGTCGGTATCATCGGAGGGACGGGTTCGGGGAAATCTACATTTGTGAATCTCATTCCCCGGTTCTATGATGCGGTGGAGGGGCGTGTTCAGGTCGATGGCATCGACGTTCGCCAATATAAGCTTGAGCCATTGCGGCAGAAAATCGGGATTGTTCCACAGAAGGCGCTGCTGTTTACCGGCACCATAGCGGATAATATTCGTTGGGGTCATGAACACGCCACCGATGAGGAAGTCGCCCGAGCCGCAGCCATTGCGCAAGCGGATGAATTCATTTCCAATCTGCCCGAAAAATACAATGCTCCGATTGCCAGGGGGGGCCTTAATCTGTCGGGAGGTCAAAAGCAACGTCTAACCATTGCCAGAGCTATTGTAGGGAATCCGCAAATCCTCATTTTGGACGATTCCTCAAGTGCACTCGATTTTGCAACCGATGCCGCCTTGCGTACATCGTTACGGGAAAATAGCAGCAGCATGACCGTCCTGCTTGTCTCGCAACGTGTCAGCAGCGTACAGCATGCCGATAAAATTATTGTGTTTGATGAAGGGCGGATTGTCGGTGTCGGCACACACGAACAGTTGATGAGCAGCTCCGATGTATATCAGGAAATTAATCGTTCCCAGCTCTCAACGCAGGAGGTAGACCAATGAGCGCCAAGGAAACCTGGAGAAGATTGTTAGCCTATGTAGGTCAATATAAAAAAACAACGTTTTGGGTCATCATTAGCGCCATTCTCAGCGTGCTTGCCAGTCTGATCGGTCCCTATATGATCGGTCAGGCCATCGACCATATGGTGGATAAGGGAGTGGTGGATTTTAGGGGGATCGCGCATATTCTTGCCGGATTGGGCATCGTGTACGCCGTTGGCAGCTTGTTTAGCTGGCTGCTCACCTATTTGACAAACCGTATTGCTTATCAGACGGTCAATGATATGCGGCGAGAGTTATTTGAACATTTTAATGTCCTGCCGTTAAGCTTTCATGACAATCACCCGCAAGGTGACAGCATCAGCCGTTTTGTGAACGATATGGATGCCGTGTCGGATGGGCTACTTCAAGGCTTTTCTACTTTGATTACCGGGATTATAACGATTATAGGCTCGATTGTGCTTATGCTGTATATCAGTCCGATGATGATGCTGGTCGTGCTGGTGTCAGCCCCGGTTACGTATGGCGTGGCACGGTTTATTACCACACGATCCCAACGTATGTTCCGCGAACAGGCCCAAATTTTAGGGAGCCTGAATGGTTATGTGGAGGAAATGATCGGCGGACAGCGGGTGGTTACAGCCTTTCATTATGAAAACCGTTCTTTGGAGGAATTTGCCGCCAAAAATGACCAATTGTATCAAGCCGGGGTAAAATCACAGTTTTATGGATCATTGTCCAATCCCTCCACCCGTCTGGTGAACAACATGACCTTCTCGGTCACGGCGATGATCGGCTGTATATCCATCATTTTGGGTGTAATTTCGGTAGGCGGATTGTCAAGCTTTCTGATCTATACGAACCTGTTCGCCAAACCCTTTAATGAAATCACAGGGGTACTGACTCAGTTCCAAGCGGCTACAGCTTCTGCCCAGCGCATATTCGCTATTTTGGACTCACCGTCTGAGCAGCCGGAAAAATCAAACGCCGTACATTTGGAGCGCAGCAGAGGCACAATTCTTTTTGATCATGTGAAATTCTCCTATAACCCGGAACGTACGCTCATTACGGACTTTAGTCTGGAGGTTAAGCCGGGTACCCGTGTTGCGATTGTCGGGCAGACCGGAGCTGGTAAAACCACGCTCGTTAACCTGCTCATGCGCTTTTATGATGTAGATAGCGGCTCGATATCCATCGACGGGGTGAATATCAATGACATGAGCCGGGACAGCCTGCGAACTAATTTTGGTATGGTACTTCAGGATACATGGCTGTTCAGCAGTACGATTCGAGACAATATCGCTTACGGAAAGCCGGAAGCGACGGAAGAAGAAGTGATCGCGGCTGCGACGGCTGCCAATGCACATAGCTTCATCAAGCGGCTGCCTCATGGCTACGATACGGTCATCAGCGGTTCAGGCGACAGCCTGTCGCAAGGTCAAAAGCAGCTACTCACCATCGCGCGGGTCATCCTCGTCGATCCACCTATGCTGATTCTGGATGAAGCGACCAGCAGTATAGACACCCTGACAGAAGCGCGTATTCAGAAGGCGTTTATGAAAATGATTGCCGGACGCACCAGCTTTGTGATCGCCCACAGACTATCGACCATCCGCGAAGCGGATCTGATTTTATACATGAAAAACGGCGATGTGGTCGAAAGCGGAACCCATGAGGGTCTGCTTGCCAGCGAGGGGCATTATGCCTCGCTCTATAACAGCCAGTTCACTACGGCCTAGCATAGGGGGCTGAGGGGATAAGCCGATTGCAAAAGAGCAATCGGCTTTTTTTTGTGATGTAATAAGCAGTAACGTGTCATCTTTTTTCTTATAGATGATTCTCTCTTGCGTTTCCTCGTCTGTTGGCTTACCATCACGGGTACTTCCCAGAAAATTAAAGAGTGCCAATTGAAGCTTTTCGGAAATCATTCAATAACCAACCTGATCACCAAGGCTCGAAAGCTTCGGTGCGTTCCTTAATTGATTTTCCATGATAAATATTTACCACAGCTAAAGTCTAGTGGCGGGTCATCAAGCGATCATTTTCCGATCAAGAAACGCTCATAATTTATTGAGACTAACTAATGGATATATATATAATAGTTTTGTCAACAGGGTTAACAGTTACCCTCATTGATTTACAAACGCTAGCAAAGTATCTTATCGCTAGATTATCCTTAAATGTTTCATCCAAAAACCATTGGTGCGGTAATAAAATTAATTCTCCTGAATCTCGTATAAAAGTATTGTTTAAAAATGTCCACAACTTAATGATTGATTTTTCAGATGACCTCTGGATCAACTCAATATTAACTTTGTATTCTTTCACTTCCGAGTAATTAATCGTCACAGATTTATTTCTATACAAAGTATATGCAATTGGATTAATTTCACCCGTGCCGATTAGCTTTTCAAGAATTTTTCTCGAAAGTGGCTTTAATCTATATAGTTTGAACTAAAGA
>NZ_JBITPI010000066.1:0-32308 GCF_050467745.1 Paenibacillus sp. NRS-1781 | reverse complement strand
TTCAGTTTTCAAAGATCAAACATTTCATGTCTGCTTTAGGGTTTCTTCCATCCCCTCAGCAACTTTTATATTATATCATGTATCTCTCAGTTGTGTCAACACTTTTTTTCAAAAGTGTTTTTCGCTCTATTTGATAACACTTGAAGCGACAAGAAATAATATAACATACTTTTATTATATTGTGCAACTGTTTTTTCAAAAAAACTTACTTAAGTAACAATGCACTCAATATAAAGCTCTCTTTGAAGCATTAAGTTTATGATTTCCCCGTTTACCTGCACCAACGGACGAGTCGGATGGTCTCGATCGGCAAAAATGATTTCCCCTGTACGGCTATCATTGAGACGCACCTTGGTTCCGTTATTGAATTGAGTGAGCTTTTGGATGAAAACCTGTACAACACTTGGGTCCAGCTTACCAAATGATTCTGATTTGATTTGCTCCAGTACCAGATACGGGGATTGCGCTGGTCGGTAGGTCTTCTCCAGTGTCATGGCATGGAATACATCAGCCACTCCAACGATTTTAGCGTAAATATGAATTTGCTCCCTTTTGAGTCGCAATGGGTATCCGGTACCATCCACTTTCTCATGATGCTGAAGAGCTGCCAGACGTACTCCTTCATTAATGGCCTTCACGTTTTTGAGTAATTGGTAGCCTAATGAGGTGTGCTGTCGAATTTCTTCCTGCTCCTCCCACGTTAATTTAGAGGGCTTGTACAGAATAGCCGGGTCCATTTTAGCATTACCAATATCATGGAGTAATCCAGCAAAAGCAACCTGCATCCAGTCCTTTTGAGGCAGGCCAATCCATTGAGCAATAGAATACGAAGTCAGAGAGGTTAGGACCGCATTATGAAAAATATAATCAACTTCAATCATGGCACGCGGAGTAAACGTCATTACATTATAGCGCTGGATGTATAACAGTAAGGCTTCCAACTGCCCCCGCAACTCATATATAGATAGATTAGATACGAGTACTGATTGGAATGCATTTTTCACAAGCATCACCATTTTGTCGTACTCTTCCTGAAATAAAACGGACTCATCCCGCTCCTCTAACGAAGGGGATTGCGCTTCAGGAGCCCCCATTCGAGCAGTAGCATGATCTTCACCAGCTTTTGCCGAACCATCAGGCCCTACTTCTACTTGCTGGATCAGGAACGCTTGTAAAATTTCCAAATCACGTGGTAGCAGAATACGACCCTTTGGGAGCAGCAAGCTGCCCATTTCAGTAAATACGTCGCTTTGCAATCTAAGTCCTGCTTTTAATTCGGATACGGGTACTGTTGTCATGGTCAACCTCTCTGTTCTCATAACAGCAGCTCTAGCTGTCAGTTTTTATTATGTCATTATATTACTTGAACCTGCTCCTGTACATTCATTTTATATGATTTTTAGCATACTTGCTGTATTCATCTGTCGGCAATAGAAAAAGACTCCCTGACCAATGGCCAAGGAGTCTTCCCCGTCATTTAAAAACCAATACCACTGTTTATATCGGTGGGTTGTTACTCGTCCTCAGAAGGCTCCGAATCGTTACCTTGTGTACCTTCTACATCCGTACTAAGGGCTGAATCATCTGGTGATGGAGATGCACCCTCACCAACTTCTAGGTTAGTATCCTGCTCCTCGAGCAGTTCATCGAGCAATTCATCCTGCTCCTCATTCTTGTTCGCACGACAAACGGTAGCAACCGAATCATCTTCGCGGATGTTGATCAGCCTTACCCCTTGTGTATTCCGACCCATCGTCGAAATTTCCTCCATGCTGGTCCGAATCAAGGTTCCACTGGCTGTAATGATCATCAGATCCTCTTCGGTTTTTACAACCTTGAGGCCAACAACTGGACCATTTTTATCCGTGACATTAATCGTCTTGATCCCCTTACCTCCACGGCCTTGAATACGGTAATCCACTACAGGAGTACGTTTGCCATATCCTTTGGCTGTTACGATCAGGATATCCAGGCTGGTATCAACAATATCCATGCCTATTACAGCGTCACTCTTATCGAGAGTAATACCTTTAACCCCAGTGGCACTACGACCCATGGAACGTACATCACTCTCAGGGAAGCGGATAGACATGCCCTGCGCCGTACCAATGATCATTTCCTGCTGTCCATCGGTCAGCTTCACTTCGATCAGGGCATCATCCTCACGCAGGTTGATGGCAATCAAGCCGCCCTTACGGATATTAGCGTAGTTATCGAGCGGTGTCTTCTTGATAATCCCTTGCTGAGTAGCAAAGAACAGATAGCTGTCCTCTACAAATTCCTCAATTGGAATAACCGCATTGATCGACTCGCCCTGCTCAATCTGAATCAGGTTAATGATCGGTGTCCCCCGGGCTGTCCGGCTCAGATCAGGAATCTCATAGGCCTTAATCCGATATACTTTACCCTTGTCGGTGAAGAATAACAAATGATGATGTGAATTCGTAATGAACAGATGCTCTACGAAATCCTCATCCTTGGTATCCATCCCCACTACACCACGACCGCCGCGTTTTTGACTACGATAAGTAGTCACGGGAAGACGCTTAATATATCCGGTATGGGTTACAGTAATGATAACATCCTCACGCGGAATAAGATCCTCGTCCAGAATACTCTCTTCACCCACTGTAATTTCAGTACGGCGTTCATCTGCGAAACGCCCTCTTAGCTCATTAAGCTCTTCGCTGATAATGTTAAGCACCAGATGCTCATTAGCCAGAATTTCGTGGTATTCTGTAATCTTTTGCAGCAACTCATTGTATTCGTTCTCGATCTTCTCACGTTCCAGGCCAGTCAGACGTTGCAGACGCATATCCAGAATGGCCTGGGACTGCTCGAGAGACAGCGAGAAGCGTTCAATTAATCCTTCACGCGCTGCTTCTGCGGTCTGTGAGGAGCGAATTAATGCAATGACCTCGTCCAGATGGTCAAGGGCAGTGCGCAAGCCTTCCAGAATGTGTGCTCTGGCCTCGGCTTTTTTCAGATCGAATTCTGTACGACGACGAATGACTTCAACCTGATGCTTGAGGTAATGATACAAGACATCTTTCAGGTTCAGAATCTTCGGCTCGTTATTTACAATTGCGAGCATATTGATACCGAAAGTGGACTGCATTGCCGTATGCTTGAACAAATTGTTCAGAACAACGTTCGGGTTCACATCCCTGCGCAACTCCATAACGACACGCATACCCGTACGGTCCGATTCATCCCGCAGGTCGGTGATGCCCTCAATACGTTTGTCACGTACTAATTCAGCAATTTTTTCGACCAGACGAGCCTTATTGACTTGGTAAGGCAGCTCATGCACGATAATCCGTGCTTTATTGCCAATCTCTTCTATGGTGGTCTTCGCACGCATAGTTACAGATCCGCGGCCGGTCTGATATGCCTGACGAATGCCCGAGCGTCCCAAGATATAACCTGCTGTCGGGAAATCCGGCCCTTGAATATAATCCATCAGTTCCATCGGTGTAATGTCAGGGTTCTCAATCAGTGCTTGTACACCGTCAATAACCTCTCCCAAGTTATGCGGAGGAATATTAGTAGCCATTCCGACCGCAATCCCGCCGACACCGTTCACCAGCAAGTTAGGATAACGTGCAGGCAACACGACCGGCTCGTTCTCCTCACCATCGTAGTTCGGCATAAAATCAACGGTCTCTTTGTTCAGATCACGCAGCATTTCCATCGCGATCTTCGACAATCGTGCTTCCGTGTAACGCATCGCAGCCGCCATATCTCCATCAACGGAGCCAAAGTTACCGTGTCCGTCCACCAGCATATAACGCAAGGAAAAATCCTGCGCCATCCGAACCATCGTATCGTATACGGCCGTATCACCATGAGGGTGATATTTACCGATAACTTCACCGACGATTCTTGCCGATTTTTTGTATGGCTTGTCTGGCGTCATACCTAACTCGGACATCGCAAACAAAATACGGCGGTGTACCGGCTTCAATCCGTCCCGCACATCAGGCAAGGCACGGCTAACAATAATACTCATGGCATAATCCATAAAGGATTCGCGCATTTCCACTCCGATATCCCTATTGATGATTTGCGAGTTTTTTTGATCCGCCATGCTGGTCCTCCTTCTCGTCCTTCAATACATTGCTCTCTATGTGAAAAGCCTAACAAGACACTGCCTATATACTCCGCTCTGTGCGCAGGATTTTGGCTGAAATCCTCATTTGTATAATTATATTACTTTCACAAAAAGAGCACAATTAAACGCATCTGTCCGCTTTACAGCGTAAAACCCTCAGTGATTGCCCTGCTATGAGCAGCAGATGGGCTACCCATCGTACAACTCACAGGTCATGATTATGACAAATTCCCCCGAACTGGGGATTAGCCCCCACCCTGAAGGCCTTTTCCACATACAATACGTATACGGTCAGGGTTCACTGAGCACAATTCCGAAAAAACGCCGTATTTCTCTATTATACCATTGTTTTACGCACTTGTCCTTTAGTTTCCCTTGTTTTGTTCAAGCGTTGTAATTTCCATGAACATGGCTTACATTTTCAAAAGAAAGGGATGAGAATACTTGTCTATTCAACGAGTATCCAGTAAGTGGACCAAAACAAATATCATTCTCCCCAATCCAATGTTGTCCGCTTATGTACCGGAAACACGTTTGTATGCAATGGAGCACTTGAATGAAATGCTGGCATTGTACGGAACCGTCTATATTAAGCCGGATAACGGTACTTATGGGAAAGGGGTTATGCGGGCAGAGAGACTCACTGAACCACTTCCGCCGAATGAAGAGGGAATTATCGGAGAAAGAACGTGGTACATCCTCCGTTATGAGGTAGAGACCCATAACTTTGAAAATCTGGAAGAACTGCATAAAACAGTCTCTCATCGCATACGGAAGCGTCCTTATCTAATTCAACGAGGTATTCCTCTTCTTCATCATGACGCGCGTCCCTTTGATCTACGAGTATTAACGCAGATGAACTTAAGAAAGCAGTGGGAAACGACGCTCATCATAGGGCGTGTTGCTGCTCCCGACAAAGTCGTCACCAATCACCACAGTGGGGGCACAACACGCTTTTTCAATGAACTGGTAGCTCCATATCTGGATGTAAAGGGAGCGGTACAGCTGGAGCAAAAGCTATCGAAAATGGGCGAGCGGGTAGCTTGGCAGTTGCAAAAGAGGTATCCCCGCTTGAAGGAAATTGGTTTGGATATAGGACTCGATCAGCAAGCCTATCCGTGGATTTTGGAGGTGAATACGCGACCAGCCATTAAAGTGTTCTCTTCCCTGCCCAACAAAAGCCTATATCATAAAATATTTAGGTATGCTGTAGGCTACGGCCGTTATACTGCATCCACCGGTAAGCCTGCACGTACTAAGAAAAAGGCGTAAAGCTTTGAAATTAAATATTCAAATTCTCTCCGACGGGTTAATGACAAGAAAAGGGACGCTCCATCTGAGCGCCCCTTGGTAAATTCTATCTAAAATCCATCATGTATTAAACATCAAGATTTTTCACGTACTTGGCGTGCTCCTGAATAAAATCGCGACGCGGCTCAACATTATCGCCCATTAGGGTATCGAACATCGTATCAGCCACCATTGCATCACTGATGGTCACTTGAAGCATTGTACGGCTCTCTGGGTCCATTGTCGTTTCCCACAACTGGGTTGCGTTCATTTCGCCCAAACCTTTATAACGCTGTACGTTGTACTTCGCATTTTCTCCGAATTCACTGATGATAGCATCACGTTCGGCTTCAGAGTTCGCATAACGTACGACCTTATTGCGCTCTACCTTAAACAGCGGCGGCTGAGCAATATAGACATAGCCGGCGTCAATAATTTTACGCAAGTACCGATAGAAAAATGTCAGCAACAGCGTCCGAATATGGGCTCCGTCGACGTCCGCATCGGTCATGATAATGACCTTGTGATAACGAGCTTTAGCAATATCGAAATCGTCGCCAATCCCCGTTCCCATAGCCGTTACCATTGACCGAATTTCATCACTGGACAAAATACGATCCAAACGTGCCTTCTCGACGTTCAGGATTTTACCACGAATCGGCAAAATAGCCTGAAAGTGACGATCACGGCCTTGCTTGGCCGATCCGCCCGCTGAATCTCCTTCAACGATGTACAGTTCGCTGATCGACGCATCCTTGGAAGAACAGTCTGCCAGCTTACCTGGGAGAGAGCTGATTTCCAGCGCACTTTTACGACGAGTCAGCTCACGCGCTTTACGTGCAGCCTCACGAGCACGGGCTGCTTGTAATGATTTATCAACAACGCGACGGGAGACAGACGGATTTTCCTCCAGAAATTCCTGAAGTTTCTCTGCGAACAGGGATTCGACAATTCCACGTACCTCACTGTTACCCAGCTTCGTTTTGGTTTGACCTTCAAACTGTGGTTCCGGGATCTTGACGGAGATAATCGCTGTCAGTCCTTCACGCACATCGTCACCCGTCAAGTTGGCGGTGTTGTCCTTGATAAAGCCATTTTTGCGTGCATAATCGTTAATGATCCGGGTCAATGCGCTCTTGAAGCCAGATTCATGCGTGCCACCTTCATGGGTGTTGATGTTGTTGGCGAAAGAATAAATATTTTCGGTATAGCTGTCGTTATATTGCAGCGCAACTTCGACTTGAATCATATCGCGTGAGCCTTCGACATAGATCGGTTGCTCATGAAGCGCTTCTCTTTTCTGATTCAAAAATTGCACGTATTCACTGATTCCGCCCTCGTAGTGGAACGTATCACTGGCGCCAGTCCGTTCATCGGTCAGGCTGATCGCAATTCCTTTGTTCAGGAAAGCCAACTCACGAATCCGCGTTTGGAGCGTCTCATAGTCATATACGGTCGTTTCTGTGAAAATTTGATCGTCCGGGTAGAACGTCGTTTGGGTACCGGTTTCGTCGGTATCGCCAATGACTCTGACATCATACTGCGGAACACCGCGATGGTATTCCTGCTCGTACATATGCCCATCCCGTTTGACGTGAACGACCATTTTGCTGGAGAGGGCGTTCACTACGGATACACCAACACCGTGCAGACCGCCGGATACCTTGTACCCTCCGCCTCCGAATTTACCACCTGCGTGAAGCACCGTCATAACGACTTCCAGCGCAGATTTTTTCATTTTGGCGTGTTCGCTTACTGGAATACCGCGTCCGTTATCTGTAACGGTGACGCTGTTATCTTCGTGAACGACAACTTGAATGCTGTCACAATAGCCTGCCAGCGCTTCGTCAATGCTGTTGTCCACAACTTCCCAGACCAGATGATGGAGCCCTTTGGCACTGGTGGAACCGATATACATCCCGGGACGTTTCCGAACCGCCTCCAGGCCTTCCAGGACCTGAATCTCACCCGCATCATAAGACGGTTGATTCATAGACATGCCTTTCACCTACTTCTATAGATTCTATGGTTAAGCATTGGCAACAAACTGGTTTGCCCGCTTTTTGAGAGTTGTTGAGGAGATGGGGGAATAATACACCGTATTTTGAGTCACCACGATGGACTTGGCTTCCTCTTCACCAATCATCTCGATATGCTTTTGCTGTTGGGCGTGGTTCACGTACTGCTTGGAGATTTTAGAGGATTTTTCAATAGAGATATCGAAAATAGCCACAAGCTCTGACGAGCGGATGATTTTTTCTCCACCCAGATGAATATACATAGCCGTCACTCACTCCTTAGTGTTCCACATGCCCGTCGTGGACGTGATAAATACTGGCATCCTTAAGCCGTTCTGCATTCAAGGTCTCAATACCAGTTGCCGTAATAAAGGTCTGTACCTTGCTCTGAAAGGTCTCGATCAGTTGGGTCTGACGGTAGGGGTCCAGTTCGGATAGAACATCATCCAGCAGCAGGACAGGATATTCACCAATTTCCTCATGGATTAATTCGATTTCAGCCAGCTTCAAGGACAGGGCAGTCGTCCGCTGCTGCCCCTGAGAGCCATACGTATGCACTTCCCTGCCGTTAATGGCAAAGGCCAAATCATCACGATGGGGTCCTGCCAAAGTCATACCACGGCGGATTTCCTGTTCCCTCATTTGGGATAACTTTATCATAAATCGCTCCAATAAGACAGCTTCATCTTCTTCCTCCGGCTCGCTGAAGGAGGGAACATAGGTTAATTTTAACTCTTCATCTCCTCCAGCGATCCCTTCATGAATGGCCTGAGCCCACTTTTGCAGCTTTGTTATAAATTGTTTCCGCTTTTTAACAATTTTAACACCGTGCTCAGCAAGTTGCTCATTCCATACCTCCAGCATGAGCTGTACGGAAGCCATATCTTTGCCCCAAGCTTGTTTGAGCAGATTGTTACGCTGGACCAGCACTTTCTGGTATTGCTGCAAATGGTACAGATATCCTGGAGCAACCTGTCCAATTTCCATGTCAAGAAACCGGCGGCGTACCCCCGGTGTTCCCTTAACGATTTCCAAATCCTCAGGTGCAAACATAACGACATTCAGCGAACCGATAAAGTCACTTAGCTTTCGCTGCTCCAGTCCGTTGATCTTCGCTTTCTTACCTTGTGTGGATAACGACAGATCCAGCCTGATTTTTCCGTATTTCTTATCCACATCCGCAGCAAGATGAGTCGAGGTAGCCCCGAAAGAGATCAGCTCCTTGTCGCGCGACGTCCGGTGACTTTTGGTTAAAGCCAGGACAAAAATCGCCTCTACCAGGTTTGTTTTTCCCTGCGCATTTTGTCCGATCAGCAAATTAACGGGCCCAAATTCACTCAACTCCAGCTGTTCATAGTTCCGGTATTGCTGCAAAACAATATTGTTCACAAACACATAGGGTCCCCCTTGTTACTCCGCACCTAAAAGGAGTCCTTGCCGACCAGGCGATCATGCTCCTGCCGTGATCTCGAAACTTCCGTTGTCCTCTACTTCTACGGTATCGCCCGGGTACAGTTTTCTTCCGCGTCGTTCTTCCAGCTCACCATTGACACGAACTTGCCCCTCCTGCAACAGAGCTTTGGCCATTCCTCCTGTAGAAACACAATCGGCTAATTTTAAGAATTGATCGAGCTTGATGTATTCGGTCTGTATAGATATTTGTTTCAAGGCTTGTTCATCCTTTCGTTTGTTCTCGGGTGGGTGACGCTAGACATTAGTTGGTGGTTCGATATGGCAGGATGATGTACAGCGCATTGCTGGAGTCCGCCGGTTTTAAAATGATTGGGCTCATAATGCCGGTAAAAGCAATCGTCAGCTGCTCGCTGTCAATCACCTTCAGCACATCAAGCATATATTTTGAATTGAACGAGATTTTGAGCGGCTCTCCCTCAAATTTGGAGACTGTGACTTCCTCACGTACTTTACCCAGCTCAGAGGAGCTGGAGGAAATCTCCAAGCCGCCGTTTTCCAACGACTGCATTTTTACAATATTCGTTTTTTCCTCACGGGACAGCAAATAAGCACGGTCGATGGATTCGCTCAAGCTTTTTGTATCCACAATCAGTTCTGTTTTGTAGGAGGTTGGAATAATTCTAGAAGTATCCGGATACGTTCCGTCCAAAATACGGGAATAAAACAGAACCCGGTCAATTTTGAATAATACCTGGTTGTCTGCTACGACGATATCCACAAGCATATTTTGATCCGGAATAATTTTGCTCAACTCGTTCAACGTTTTACCTGCAATGACAACATTGCTGAAACGCAAGCCTTCGGACGTTTCCAAACGAGCGCTGCGGGTGGCGAGGCGGTGGCGATCCGTTGCTACAAATTTCAATTCGCCCTCAGCCAAATTCCATAATACCCCTGTCAAAATAGGTGTCGTTTCGTGGGTGGAAATGGAGAAAACGGTCTGTTTAATCATGTTTTTGAGTAAATCTCCTGGTACAGAGATAACCTGATT
This sequence comes from Paenibacillus sp. NRS-1781, assembly GCF_050467745.1. NCBI lineage: Bacteria > Bacillati > Bacillota > Bacilli > Caryophanales > Paenibacillaceae > Paenibacillus > Paenibacillus sp. NRS-1781. The sequence goes on along the minus strand of NZ_JBITPI010000066.1, from coordinate 22,422 downwards.
TTCTTCAATGCTTGGAAGCACCGGGAATTCCTCAGGGTCCAGACCCACCATCTGAATTTCGGTTGCACCGGATGAGATGAAGGTTTGGAAATGATCTTTTACCTCCATACGGATCTCCTGAGACGGCAGCTTCTTGATAATTTCGACAAAGAACTTGGCTGGCAGTACAACACTTCCCGGTTGTTCGACCTGAACGACAGTTTGGTCACCGTCCTCCATCGGAATAAAGGATTGAATGGAGATGTCGGTATCGCTGGCAGTTAGCGTCACTCCCTGATGGTTCACATCCAGCTTAATACCACTCAAAATCGGAATCGTGGTCCGACTGGATATGGCCTTGGATACATGTTGTATAGCCTCGTTCAATACGTTTTTCAAAATGCTGATCTTCATAAGTTCCTCCTACGGGTTTTAATCCTTCAAGCACGCGTTGACGCGGGCCTTATTTAGGTGATGTATATCTTTAAAATCTATTAGTAATAGTAATAGGCGCACTGAATATGTGGATAAGTCGGTGTAAGCCTAATAAAATCAAGCCTATCCACATGTGTATAAGTTGTGTATAGGCTCTGAACTTGTTCAGGTTGGATTTTTGATTTTTTCGATTAGGCTGTTGATAACTTTGAACAGCTCCTGATCCACTTGAATGGATTTGGAGATTTTTTCGTGCGCATGAATGACGGTTGTATGGTCGCGTCCACCGAAGGCTTCTCCGATTTTCGGTAACGAATAGTCGGTTAGCTCGCGCGACAGGTACATGGCGATCTGCCGTGGAAAAGCCACAGCCTTCGTCCGCTTGCGTGCTTTGAAATCCTCCAAGCGCAAATTGTAAAATTCCCCGACTTGATGCTGTATATCCTGAATGGTAATCATTTTGGGACGACTGGAAGGAATAATATCCTTTAACGCCTCGGCCGCGAGATGACTTGTCACATCCTGATTGGTCAGCGAGGAATAGGCAACAACGCGAATCAGTGCCCCTTCCAGCTCACGGATGTTCGTATCAATCTGGTTGGCGATATACATCATAGCTTCATTGGGAATATCCAGGTTTTCCGCTCTCGCCTTTTTCCGGAGAATTGCAATTCGCGTTTCCAGATCCGGTGGCTGAATATCCGTAATCAATCCCCACTCAAAGCGGGAACGCAGCCGTTCCTCCAGCGTTGGGATCTCCTTAGGCGGACGATCGCTTGAGATAATAATTTGTTTGCGTTCCTCATGAAGCGCATTGAACGTGTGAAAAAATTCCTCCTGCGTCGACTCCTTGCCTGCAATAAACTGAATATCATCAATGAGCAAAATATCAATATTACGATATTTGTTCCGGAAGCTTTCCCCTCGGTTGTCCCGGATGGCATTAATAAATTCGTTCGTAAACTTCTCAGATGACAAATACACAACTTTGCTGGCCGGGTTGTGTTCCAAAATATAATGCCCAATGGCGTGCATCAGATGCGTTTTTCCCAGACCTACGCCGCCGTACAGAAACAGCGGGTTATAAGCTTTGGCCGGCGCTTCGGCGACGGCCAGCGATGCTGCATGGGCAAAACGGTTCCCCGATCCGATGACAAACGTATCGAATGTATATTTGGGATTCAGCATATGCGACACGGCTTCTTCATGTACGACCGGCTGCTGCTGAGGTTGTTGCTGGAGATCGAACTCGGCGGGCTTGTTCTCCTCAATGACGAACTTGACCTCCAGCTGCTTGCCCAAAATCTCATAAACTGTTGCCCCGACTAGCTTGGTATAGCGGCTTTCAAGCCATTCCACGGCAAAAGTTGTTGGTGCGGAAATCACAATGGAGTGGTCATTCAGTTTCGCTGCCTTGGTAGCCTTAAACCAAGTGTCGTAACTCGGCTTACTCAGCTTGGTTTGTATGATGGATAGAATTTGCTGCCATAGTTCAGAGGTATGGCTGTCCACAGACGTCACTCCTTTTAAATCCTGACATTTTGCCGTTTAAGCTGCAAAGAGCTGCTCCCGGCGCTTCGGCAAAACGCCTAAAATCCCAAAAATGTTGTTGAAGGCCATAAAAAGACATACCGCCGCCTAAATCATGCGGCAGTGTGATGAGAGAACGCAGCACAAAGTGGTCCTGAAAAAAGCTAATGGAAAAATCCGCTGCTGATCGGCAGAAGAAAGGTGATATTTCTCAGGAGGGTATGTGCGGCACGATCCGTTCTCTTGATCCCGCAGGCCAAAACGGGACTGCAATATGTCGAAATCAAATGAAAAATGTAGAATATATCCCCAGAATCCCGAATCCGCACAAAAATAAAAAGATGGATAAATTGAACTTGTTCACAACTTTATCCACAGGGTGTTGATAATATGGAGGGTAAAACAACATATTCACATTCAAAAGTAATATCATCATAGCAAAAGAAGCCTTGTATTTCAATGACTCGTGGTTATTTATCCACAAATTCAATCTGTTGTGTACAATTTTTATTCACAACACAAGATATTGTTTATAATTTGTTCAGTTTTCGACAATAACTCTTTATCGTCTCAAAATGTTATGCACAGGTTATGACCATTTAAATCACAATTCAGCTTTTTTTGTGGATCTGTGCATAACCTCCGTTACCTTTTGGTCACAGGAGGTGTTTTTACTGTTGAAAATTTCCGGTAACGTTTCCGACAATATTTTTAATGATATGGTTATTATGATGCTTGGAAATATGCCGATCTCAAAATAGAGACAGTGTGAAGGAAGTAGGAAGGTCAAAGAAAATCCACGATAAAAAAGGACAAAATAGAGTGGGATAAGTGGACTGGATGAAGGATCAAAATCTCTGGGCGTTGAAAAAGAGGGAGAGGATTATGTGATTTTGGGGGGAGGGGATTAAGCTGTACATTGACTTTGGCCGCTATTTGTGGTTAAATGTACAAAGGTGTTTTTTGTGGAGATTGCTACGCTAGGTATATTCCATATAAAACGTATTCCTTGTAAGGAGGTGCAGTACAATGAGACCGACTTTCAGACCGAATGTCAGCAAGCGTAAAAAAGTTCACGGCTTCCGTAAAAGAATGAGCACAAAGAATGGCCGTAAAATTTTGGCAACTCGTCGTCAAAAAGGCAGAAAAGTATTGAGTGCGTAATGCGTGCATAAAGACCACTACGGTGGTCTTTTTTTCATGATGGAGGTATTTATGAGGCGGATCGCTTTCCCTGTGTCTGTAGAAATGCAGTAGAAAAAGAGGGAGGAACACCGCAACCCGCTCTATATTAGATGAAGCTTTTGAAAATGGATGTAAAATAAGCGAGATTACCATGGCGGAATGTTGTCCATACTTCTTACTATATAAGGGGTAAGGATTGGCTTGTCGGCATGTGTAAAAGAGATGAGCAAGGAGAAGCGCCGTGCAAAAAAAATTGCGTCTACGAAACCGGGCGGACTTTGGGCGCGTATACCGCCATGGCAAATCTTTTGCCAACCATCAGTTTGTGGTGTACTGGTTCCGCCGCAGAGAGGTAGAGCAGTTCCGCGTTGGAATTTCGGCCAGCAAGAAGATCGGCAACGCAGTTGTCCGTAACCGGATGCGCAGGATCGTTAAGGAAATTGTGCGTCATCATGAGCATGAATTGATGGAGCAAATGGACCTGATTTTTATCGTCCGCAAGGGAGCGGTTACAATGTCGTATCAGGAGCTGGAGAAAAGCGTGCTGCACGTTCTGCGCAAAGCCTCGCTGCTCAAGTCTTCACGCCGATAGTCAGTATCTTTGTCCTACAGGATATGGTATGATTTACGTTGGAATGGATTGGTTAAGAAAGGGGTTATGAAGTGTCGCGTTTGAAGACTCAACGAGGGAAATGGTTCCTCCTGATTGCCTTATTGGCACTTGTTGCTGTGCTGTCGGGATGTGCCCAGGCGGCTCACAATTCTTACACGACGGCAGACTTGGCCAATGGATCTTGGTGGCAAAGATATGTCGTTTACTGGTTTTCGTATGCGCTGGATACGTTTGCCCAATGGTTCTCTGGAGAGTATGGCCTGGCCGTACTGATACTGGTGATTATCGTGCGTACCATTATTTTGCCGCTTACACTCAAGCAAGTACGCAGTTCTAAAGCAATGCAGGCCATTCAGCCGCAATTAAAAGAAATTCAAGCGAAATACAAGGATACGCCTGAGAAAGTCCAGCAAGAGACGATGAGGCTGTTCCAGGAAAACAAGGTTAACCCGATGGCGGGCTGTCTTCCTTTGGTCGTTCAGATGCCGATTTTCATCGCGCTTTATAATGCCATTTACTATAATTCGGCATTGCGGGATCATGATTTCTTGTGGCTCCAGTTAGGTAAACCGGATCACTTATTTATCCTGCCAATTCTGGCGGCAATCACAACATTTGTCCAAACCTGGATGATGATGAAAATGAATCCGACTCCGCAGCAGGGACCGATGCAATTTTTGCTGTACGTCTATCCGGTTCTGATTCTGTTCATGTCGTATAACTTCCCATCTGCTTTGCCGCTATACTGGTTCTACAGTAATATTTACACGATTATTCAAAACTATTTCCTTTATCGGAATAAGGATAAAGAAGTTGCGCTGGCAAACGTGAAAACAGCCAGTCTTACGAAAACAGGTTCCTCCAATAGCAATAACAAGAAAAAAGGTGGCAGAAACTCGAAGGGGGCTAAAAAGTCGAGATGACCAAAGTCGTGACTTCAGGAAAAACCGTTGAAGATGCTGTAAAACAAGGACTCTCCCAGCTGGGAGTAAGCCGTGAACGGGTAACCGTAAACGTGTTGGAACAGCCGTCAAAAGGATTCCTGGGGTGGCTCGGGGTCAAGAAGGCGAAGGTAGAGCTTACGCTACTGTCTGATCCATCTCCCGAAACCACACACGCGGCTGAACATCATGTATCGGCTCAGGTGCCTATCGTGGGACAGGCTGTTGTTCCAGAAGCTGAATCTGTTACCCAGGAAGTATGCACGAGCAAGGAGGTCTCCACAGGCCATGCAGCCCCCTATGAAGAAGCTGTACGTTTTATTCATGAAACAGCAGCGGCAATGGGACTGGATGTGGAAGTGGATGTTCGTCACCGCAAGGATGAAAGCATACTGGATATATCCGGTCCGTCGCTCGGCATGTTGATCGGCCGCCGGGGACAGACGCTGGATGCATTGCAGTACCTGACGAATATCGTTGCCAACCGTCATTCTGACAAATTCATCCGGATTGTGCTGGATGCCGAGCAATTTCGCGCACGTCGGCAAAAAACGCTGGAGGATTTGGCCGATCGGCTGGCCAACCAAGCTATTCGTTACGGCAAGGAAGTAGTGCTGGAGCCAATGCCGTCACAGGAGCGGAAGCTGATTCATGCCAAGCTTCAACAGCATGCGCTGGTTAGAACATACAGCAAGGGGGACGAGCCGAATCGGCGCGTCGTTATTGCTAAAAAGTAATCCGACGCAATGGCTCTCTGCAAGGTGCAGAAGCCATTGCTTTTTTTAAACTTAAGACTTTATAAGTTTTGCTCTATTTGTTCTTATATTTCTCGCTGAAACGGTTGCCGTCCTGGATCAAGGACGGCAATGCCGTTTTTACTTGACAGGAGGTAGAAACCATATGCTGAGCGATACCATAGCTGCCATTGCAACGGCTGTCGGCGAAGGCGGCATTGCGATTGTACGGGTCAGCGGCCCGGAAGCTGTTACAGAGGTGGAAGCTTTGTTCCGAAGCAAAACGCCTCTAAGCAAGGCTCCATCTCATACGGTACACTATGGACATATTATAGATCCTCAAAGCCAGGGAAAGGTGGAGGAGGTTCTAGTTACGGTCATGCGAGCGCCGCGCTCTTTTACAACAGAAGATGTCGTAGAAATCAGCACCCATGGCGGGGTTGTGGCTGTCAAACGGGTGATGGATTTACTATTGCTGCAAAATATACGTTTGGCCGAGCCGGGCGAATTTACGAAGCGTGCTTTTCTGAATGGTCGTATTGATCTGAGTCAGGCGGAGGGAGTCATTGACCTGATTCGCTCGAAGTCAGATAAAGCCTTTTCTGTAGCTTTGAAGCAGGTAGATGGACAACTGTCACAGAATATCCGCCGTTTGCGGCATGTTCTGGTAGAGACACTGGCTCATATTGAAGTGAACATTGATTATCCTGAGCATGATGTGGAATCTTTTACGTCTGAACTGATCAAGGATAAGAGTAGTCAGGTCATGGCGGAAATTGATCGGCTGCTGCATACAGCGGAGCAGGGGAAAATTTTACGTGAGGGCCTGACCACAGCGATTGTCGGAAGACCGAATGTGGGGAAATCCTCGCTGCTGAATACATTGGCACAGGGCGAACGGGCGATTGTGACCGATATTCCGGGCACGACCCGTGACGTTATTGAGGAATATGTGACGATTAACAGCATTCCTCTGAAGCTGCTGGATACGGCTGGCATTCGGGAAACGATGGATGTAGTGGAACGGATCGGGGTAGAGCGTTCGCGAACGGCGGTCAGTGAAGCGGATCTGCTGCTCATCGTGATTAACGCCAACGAACCGCTGCATGAGGATGAAATGGCATTAATGGAACAAATCCGCGGTAGACAGGCGATTGTCATTATGAATAAAATGGACTTACCGGCCCAAGTAGACCGGGACTTGCTGCTGCGTTATGTTCCTGAGGAGCTTATCGTACCGATGTCTGTAAAGGAAAATGAGGGAGCAGATCGGCTGGAGCAGGCCATATCGCAGTTGTTCTTTAGTGGTAAGCTGGAATCAGCAGACATGACATATGTCAGCAATGTACGGCATATTGCTTTGTTAAAGAAAGCTCGCCAATCGTTGGTAGATGCCTATGAGGCCGCTGATCAATTCGTTCCGATTGACATGATTCAGATTGATGTACGGCTGGCGTGGGAGCATTTGGGCGAGATTGTGGGCGATACGGCGCATGATGCGTTAATCGATCAAATATTTTCACAATTCTGTCTGGGCAAATAGGACATTCGAGTATGGCTGGGTTAAGCCCTACTATTGTTATAGATATACAAGAGCATATTTGGTACGCGAAGACCGAAGTGCATAAGGAGGTAAGAAAGGTATGGGATATCAAGGAGGCGACTATGACGTAATTGTCGTGGGCGCGGGCCATGCGGGTGTGGAATCCGCCTTGGCAGCAGCCCGGATGGGCTGTCGTACGTTGATGATTACGATTAACCTGGATATGGTTGCATTCATGCCCTGCAACCCGTCTATTGGCGGTCCTGCCAAGGGGCATGTGGTGCGTGAAATTGATGCTTTGGGCGGCGAAATGGGCCGGAACATCGACAAGACGTTTATCCAAATGCGGATGCTGAATACAGGTAAAGGGCCTGCTGTTCACGCATTGCGCGCACAGGCTGACAAGTTCTCTTATCAGCATGCGATGAAGGAAACGATGGAAAAGGAACCAAATCTGACCTTGCGCCAGGGAATGGTGGAAGAGTTGATTATTGAAGACGGTCATTGCGTGGGCGTCATCACGAAGACGGGGACAGAGTACCGAAGCAAAGCGGTTGTCCTGACAACAGGCACTTATTTACGTGGTAAAATCATTATGGGTGAGCTGATGTATGAAAGTGGCCCGAACAATCAACAGCCTTCGTTGAGACTGTCTGAGCATTTGCGTGAGCTGGGTTTTGATCTGGTCCGCTTCAAGACGGGTACGCCGCCGCGCGTGCATAAGGACACGATTGATTTTAGCAAAACGGAAATTCAGCCGGGGGACGATCAACCAAAGTTTTTCTCGTATGAAACGAAGTCTTCGGATAATGAGCAGCTTCCTTGCTGGCTGACCTATACTTCAGTGGAAACTCATCAGATTATTAATGATAATTTGCATCGTGCGCCGATGTTCTCCGGTCTGATTGAAGGAACAGGACCGCGTTATTGTCCATCTATTGAAGATAAAGTAGTGCGTTTCAGTGATAAGCCGAAGCACCAAATCTTTTTGGAGCCTGAGGGTAAAAACACATCTGAATACTATGTTCAGGGCTTGTCGACCAGCTTGCCTGAGGATGTGCAATTAGCTGTGCTACGCTCGATTCCAGGGATGGAAAAGGTAGAAATGATGCGTAACGGCTATGCGATTGAGTATGATGCCATGGTGCCTACGCAATTGTGGCCTACGTTGGAAACGAAAAGAGTGCCCGGACTGTTCACGGCGGGTCAAATTAATGGCACCTCCGGTTACGAGGAAGCTGCGGGCCAAGGGATTATGGCAGGCATTAACGCGGCTCGTAAGGTACAGGGCAAAGAGCCTGTCGTGCTGGACCGCTCCCAAGGCTATATCGGGGTTCTGATCGACGATCTGGTGACCAAGGGTACGAATGAGCCTTACCGCTTGCTGACGTCTCGTGCGGAATACCGCCTGTTGTTGCGTCATGATAATGCAGATTTACGTTTGACTCCAATCGGGCATGATATCGGCCTGATTACGAATGAACGGTACGAGCGCTTTTTGGATAAAAAGCAAAAGGTAGAGCAGGAGATTGAGCGTTTGCGTCTGGCGAAGGTTCGTCCGATTGATGTAAATGAGATGCTTGAGCAGGGTGGATCTGCACCGATACAGGACGGCAGTAATTTGTTAACCGTGCTGCGTCGACCAGAGATCAGCTATGCACAAGTGGCACAAATTTCGCCTTCACCTGTAGCTCTGACTGAGGAGGAACAGGAGCAGGTCGAAATTCAGATTAAGTATGCAGGCTATATCGAGAAACAATTGATGCATGTAGAACGTCTGCAAAAAATGGAGAAGAAAAAGCTTCCAGAGGATATCGTATACGATGAGGTTCAGGGTTTGGCGATTGAAGCCAAGCAGAAGCTTGCTAAAATTCGTCCGATGTCGATTGGTCAGGCATCCCGTATTTCGGGTGTGACTCCTGCGGATATTTCCATTTTGCTCGTTTATCTGGAGCATTATAACCGCGTAACGGCAGCAAGGGGATCATAATGGACGCGATACAACAGCAATTTAAGCAGCGACTGGCAGAGCATAGCATTGTGATTAATGACAGTCAGCTAGAGCAGTTCGAAACGTATTACCGTGTGCTGGTTGAGTGGAATGAAAGGATGAACCTGACAGGCATTACAGAGCGTGATGCGGTGTACACCAAGCATTTTTATGATTCTCTCTCGCTGGCTTTTTATGTTCCGTTCAATGATGTGGAAAGCTTGGCTGATATCGGATCGGGTGCAGGATTCCCCGGTATACCTTTGAAAATATGCTTTCCGCAGATTCAGTTGACCATTGTGGATTCGTTGAACAAACGCATACAATTTCTGGCGCATGTGGTAGAACAACTGGGATTGGAAGACGTGGAGCTGATTCATAGCAGAGCAGAAGAATTGGGTCGTAAAACGGGATACCGGGACAGCTATGATCTGGTCACAGCCAGAGCCGTTGCCCGTCTTGCAGTGCTGAATGAATTTTGTTTGCCTTTTGTCCGTGAAGGAGGTCACTTTGCTGCGATGAAGGGCAGTGACCCGACAGAGGAAATCAAGGAAGCTTCCTACAGCTTGAAAGAGCTTAAGGGAAAAATTAAGCATATTCAGGCTTTTCAGTTACCTGTAGAGGATGCAGCCAGACATATGATTATTATTGAAAAAAGAGCAGCTACACCACGAAAATATCCCCGTAAGCCGGGAACGCCTTTAAAAACACCGCTAGTGTAACCCATTGAAAAAAAGTGAATGTTTCACGTGAAACATTCACTTTTTTTATGGCTTGCGATGCTCTTTACATAAACAACGTAAAGATGCAGAAGGTCTATACTTACGACATAGTGGAACATGAATAAATAGGTGTCTGATCGGGTACACAATTTATTCTCTGATCCTTCCGAAAAGCTGGTAGAGACGATAGGATTATGGCTGGAAAAGTGATAGAATAGAGATAATCGTTTTTGATGTAAGTTGACTGCTTCCCGTACCGTTCGATTCCGATATACATAAGGGGGAAGCGGGACAACAATGCCAGGGAGAATACGTGGAGTGTACCCGATTACGGCGCTATCTCATATAAAAGGGTCTACGATCCGCGTAAGGAACTGTTTTTCACGAAGCGCTGCTAGTATGGTGCTATTATGAAATTAGGTGGTATTATACGGAATGAAAGAACAATTTTCCAAGCTATTTGGTTTGACGGAGCGATCCTCTGGGGACGAAATAAAACAAATTCCAGTTGGGAATATTGTCAGCAGTCCTTATCAGCCCCGCACCATTTTTGACGACGAGAAGATTGATGAGCTATGCCAGACCATTAAGACGCATGGTGTAATTCAGCCGATTGTCGTTCGTTTCCGTAATGGACATTACGAAATTATAGCAGGGGAACGTCGATGGAGAGCTGTTACCAAGCTGGGGATGGATACCATTCCAGCCATTGTTCGTGAGTTTAATGATTCACAAGCTGCATCCATCGCGTTGATTGAGAATCTCCAACGGGAAGGGCTCACAGCGATTGAAGAGGCTGTAGCTTACCAGAAGCTGATTGATCTGCATCAGCTCACCCAGGAAAGTCTCGCTCAGCGACTTGGTAAAAGCCAATCCACTATTGCTAATAAGATACGGCTGCTTCACCTGCCAGAGAGAGTGAAAGGCGCTTTAATGGAACGGAAAGTGTCCGAGCGTCATGCCCGTGCGTTATTGTCATTAGAGACTGAAGAGCTACAGTATAAGGTTTTGGATGAAGTCATCGCTAAGGAACTCAATGTGAAACAGACAGAGGCGAGAGTTGCCTTTTATAAACAAGTGTCCACGATGAAGAAATCCAAGCGGATTTCCTTTACTAAGGATGTCCGGCTTGCGCTGAATACGATTCGTCAATCCATTGATATGGTGTCTGGCTCAGGGTTGGATATCAAGACCAAGGAATCCGATCATGAGGATCACTATGAGATTGTCATTCAAATTCCCAAACGTAAGTAAGGGATGAAGCGTACAGGCGGCAGCAATTGCCGCTTTTTCTGTCTAACGCCGAATAAAACCGCAGCATACTCGTACTCTATTTTTAAAAATTGCCGTTATCCGTAAGCTAATGATGCAAAATGCTGTTCAAGAAATATAGCAGGATTCCGATTAAATTATGAGGTGAATGAAGTGTCGAAAATAATAGCCGTAGCCAATCAAAAGGGCGGAGTTGGCAAAACAACTACTTCCGTGAATTTGGGCGCCGGACTTGCTTCCCTCGGCAAAAGGGTATTGCTCGTGGATATCGACCCGCAAGGTAATACAACCAGCGGTGTGGGTATCAATAAGGCGGATGTGGCAAATTGCATTTATGATGTACTCATTAATGAGGTTGATCCTAGCGAAGCGATTGTCAGTACACAGATTGAGGGACTGGATATTATTCCTGCCACCATTCAGCTGGCAGGAGCGGAAATTGAGCTGGTACCGACCATTTCCCGTGAACTAAGATTAAAAAGATCGCTCCAGCTCGTCAAGCATAAGTACGATTATATATTGATTGATTGCCCTCCGTCGTTGGGGATTTTGACACTTAATTCTTTAACAGCCTCTGATTCGGTCATTATCCCTATTCAATGTGAATATTACGCATTAGAAGGATTAAGTCAGCTACTGAATACGGTACGATTGGTACAAAAGCACTTGAATACCTCGCTGCAAATTGAAGGCGTGCTGCTAACGATGTTTGACGCCCGCACCAATTTGGGTATTCAGGTGATTGAAGAAGTGAAAAAGTATTTTCAAAGCAAGGTTTATCAGACGATTATTCCACGCAATGTGAGACTCAGTGAAGCACCATCACATGGCCAGTCCATTATTACGTATGATCCCCGCTCCCGTGGGGCAGAGGTATATATTGAGTTGGCAAAGGAAGTGGCATCTTATGAGTAAACGGTTGGGAAAAGGGCTGGATGCACTCATTCCCTCCCTTACAGTCAATGATGAGGACAAGGTTGTTGACATTCCACTTAGCCAGTTGCGTGCAAATCCGTACCAGCCTCGAAAAATGTTTGATGAGGAATCGATTAAAGAACTGGCAGAATCCATTCGTCAGCACGGTGTGATCCAACCTATTATTGCGCGTAGTGTATTAAGAGGCTATGAAATTATTGCAGGTGAAAGAAGATTTCGGGCTTCTCAATATTGTGGGAATTCGACGATACCTGTGGTTGTTCGCAATTTTACCGATCAGCAGGTAATGGAGATTGCCCTGATTGAGAATTTGCAGCGTGAAAATCTGAACGCTATGGAAATAGCAGTAGCTTATCAGGGATTAATGGATCAGTTCTCGTTAACTCAAGAGGAATTGTCCTTGAAAGTGGGTAAGTCGCGCTCTCATATTGCGAATTTTCTTCGTTTGCTTGCATTGCCGGAGGAAGTTAAGGATCATGTTTCACGTGGAACATTATCTATGGGACATGCCAGAGCGATTGTTGGGCTTAAAAATCCCGATATGGTGAAGCAACTGGCGACACAGTGTATTGAGCAACAATGGAGTGTTCGGGAGCTGGAAGAAGCTGTACAACAGTTAGATCATAAGCCTGGTGAAGCGAAGGCCAAGTCCAAGGTGAGAAAAAAGGACCCTTTTATTGATCATATGGAAGAGTCCTTGCGTGAACGTTTTAAAACAACTGTGAAAATCAAGCATAACAAGGATAAAGGTAAAATCGAATTGAATTATTACAGCCAGCAGGATTTGGAAAGATTACTGGAACTATTGCAGTAGTCTGTACGAATAGGACATGTCTCCTTGATCAAAATGGGAAGTGAGATATGTCTTTGCTTTGTCTGGAAGTGAAGGAATCAGAATGGTCTGGATGGATAAACTAATAGCCTTCTGTGATTTGTTTCGCTGTTCTCAAACGTATAAAATAAGAGGTATGCAGTGACATGATTTTTGAGGTAGAGGAGTAGAAGCAAGCATATGGCTGAATTGAACGGACTAATCATGGAACAGCTTGCCGGAATCGTTGCAGGGATTGTGCTTATTTTGCTCATCCTGTTGATTGTTATCATTGTGCAGGGTGCAAAGTTGAAGAAGATGCGGCGAAAGTATGAAACCATGATGGCAGGCAGCGGTGTCGAGAATTTGGAAACGCTGCTGATTGATTTGAAGGTGCAAATGGATACGATTGAGGATGAGCAGGAAGCCCATCGTGCAAGTATGAAATCTCTACGCAGTAAACTGACTGGCCTGAAGGGGCATATAGGTATCAAACGCTATAATGCCTTTGGCGAGCGAGGGAGCGATCTAAGCTTCTCCATGGCCATTGTAGATGATAATCAGGATGGTATCGTATTAACCGGTATTTATAACCGGGATGGCTCTTATGTGTATGCCAAGCCCCTGGAGGAGGGGCAGTCATCCTATTCCTTATCTTCTGAAGAGAAAGAAGCTGTTACTCTTGCGCAGCAAGCAGGACGGAACGGTAATGCCACTCCTTAATCGCGGAGTATAAGCTGCCAGCAATGATATCTGATAATTTCATTACCAGATTTAGTCTTGTATTTTGCAGCACAAAGTATTCCATAAAGCCGCCGACGTTAACGATTCCTGTCAAATGGATATCGCCGACCGGCGGTAATTCTTTATTTACCCCCGCTCCAGGCTTCAAAGGCCCGTCCGCAACCTGAATGCATCCGACGCTGGAGGTTTGTCCAAGACATGCGTCTATGCCGATGATATAGGGCTGGTCGTACCGGGTGTGTATGCCGTCCAGTGTTGTTTGCAGATTCATAGCATGTACAGGCTCCTCCAATGTTCCGTAAAGATGAAAGAGCGGGCTTTTATAACGTGACAACTGGGTACCTACGAGCGGGCCGAGACAGTCTCCAGTAGAACGGTCGGTGCCGATGCAAATAATAACGATATTTTGCAGACTAGGCGCCTGGTGCAAATGGAACAGCAAACGATGGATGATAGCTGATTGGATTCCGGGGTCGGTGTGTGATATTTTTAAGCTAAGGGGTTCTTGCCCCGGAATGAAGTCAGATGGATGAGTCATGGAATCTTCCTTTCGCTCTGTAATGGAGTGTGCAGATTGCGCTCGCTTATAGACCGTTAGCGTTGGTATAGCAATTGATCAGAGATGAAACCAGCAGTAAACTGCCTTAGAGAATAACAATTAGCCTGCGGGTAACCATTATTCTCAAGATAGTAGCTAGTATATGGATAAGTTTGGCGTTTTATACTCGGCGAAGTAGATTATTCATAGCAAAATGAATGAAACCAGTAGATGGGCTTATGTAGTAGACAATAGAATGTGGGAAACCAGAAGAGTGTCTCTTGTGTAAGGAGGAGCAACTGAATGATCTTAATGCGTTGGTTGGAGAACAATACAGGGACGGCTGCTGTTGTGAAGGATGCGATGCACTGGAAGGATGTTGTATGGGAATGGCTTTCAGATAGTGCGATGTGGTCGACTATGTTGTTTGTGGTTTTGAAGATCGCTATTATTTTTATCATCACACGTATCTTTATTCGCGTTATTAATAAAATTATAGATAAGTCGATGCAGCAAAAGGGAGAGAACAGCAGGTTCCAATTGAATACCAGGCGTCTAACAACCGTACGAGAACTGCTGAAAAATGTAACGAATATCGTATTCAATTTCATTCTGATTATGCTGGTATTGTCTCAAATGGGCATTAATCTCGGGCCTCTGATTGCCGGAGCCGGGGTGCTTGGGTTGGCCGTTGGTTTTGGGGCACAGAGCCTGGTTAAGGATGTGATTACCGGGTTCTTTATCATTTTTGAGGATCAGTTTGCTGTAGGAGACGTTATTCAAACAGGAACCTACAAAGGTACAGTAGAAGTGATTGGGCTGCGTACAACCAGGCTGGTGAGCTGGAAAGGGGAGGTTTACATTTTACCTAACGGTTCCATTACAACGGTTACAAACTTTTCCATGTCCAATTCCTTGGCGGTGGTGGATGTACCGATGAAGGCGGAACGTACTCTGGAGGAAGCTGTTGGTTTGGTAAAGCAAGCGATCCATGGCATTGAAGAGTCCAATGTGCAGGTGCTGAATATACCGGATGTTCTGGGGGTTCAGTCGATGACGACATCAGAGTATATTGTGCGTGTTGTGGCGGAGTGTATGCCGAATACAGGGGCTGCGGTAGAACGTGATATTCAGAATAACATTAAGAAGGCCCTAGAGGATGAGGCACATCGTCAGACCGCGCTGGAGACGGCGGTAACTCTGGAGAAGGAAGACGAGCAAGAAAGAAAAGGGGGAGAGAAGGGTGGAGCGTAAGTTGTTTGAACTGGGGGACATTGTGCAGATGAAGAAGCCCCATCCCTGCGGAACGAATGAAATGGAAATTATCCGTATGGGGATGGATATTCGAATCAAATGTGTCGGCTGCCAGCACAGTGTGCTGATTCCGCGTGCCAAGTTCGAAAAGAATATGAAGAAGGTGCTGCGTTCAAAAGCTAACGCTGACGGGCAGCATTCGGAAACGAATTGAGCCGGGGCAGCTGAGTGATTTTGGGTAACAATGAACTTGCATCATGGGCACAATGATGATATAATAATCCTTGCTGCGGAAAGGTACCCAAGAGGTCTAAGGGGGCTGACTCGAAATCAGTTAGGCGTCGCAAGGCGTGCGTGGGTTCGACTCCCACTCTTTCCGCCACTAATTTAGATGAGATTTAATCCCTCTACTTGAATGTAGAGGGATTTTTGCTATAGAAAGTCAGGGATTTGAGACGTTGTCATCATATTTACTAAAGAAGTAATGGTATAAATACAGTACCTTGGTGTTTCATTATATATTTCTGTATAATTAGATTAATCTTTTGTTTTAATTTTGACTTGATTCAATCTTTATGGTGATACTGAGCAATAAACCTTGAGTTATGTTAAATCCTTACACTAAAAAATAAGGAGGTTGGATATGATAAATTCTTGGACATTAAAGGTGAAGGATTTTGGGAAAATCAGTAAAGCGGATATTAAAATAACTCCTTTTATGATGTTTGTAGGGGAGAATAATAGTGGGAAAAGTTATATTTTACAATTACTATGGGGGATTTTTATTCATGTAAAGCCAATGATACGGTTAGATATATTGAAAGATGACCAAAACTTTATTCAACTATTGAATGAACTGGAAAATAAGATAAAGGGTATTAATTTTGAAGAAGGCGATGAAATACACAGTATAGAAATCAACGAAGATATTCAAATTCGTTTAATGAATATCCTGAACAAGCTATTGTATGCTAAAAAAGAGTGGTTAGTTAATACTATTTTTAATTATCCGATACGTATCGGGCATTTAGAAGTTAGCAGAGACTTTTATCTTAAATTTAAGCTTGAAGCTGAAATTAAGAAAGTTATTACATTCCAACCAATTAAAGAATCTGACTCTGAAGAAGAAAACTTTGCTGAAGTACCGAGTGAAATGTATAGTTTCAAATTGATGCTCCAAAGCAATAATGAAACTGAGAATATAGCCACTTTTGCATTTCCTAAAGAAGATAACTGGGATTCATTGTCTAGATCTGTGCTGCTTAGGATTATTGAAACTTTAGTATGCCGAGACTACTCCATTCCCCCAAAAATCAGGCAACCATTTGTCGGAAAATTAACTGCGTTTAGAAGAAGAACTTTTTTTGATCCAATTTATTTTCCTGCTTCAAGAACAGGTTTTATGTATACTTATCAAACGATCCTTGGAAATGAAAGAAAGAACATGAGAGCTCAGTTAAAAGATAAATTTTTGAATGTATCAGAGAGAGAAGAATTTTATGGTGAAAGTCAGCGATCAAATCTTAGATTAACTCAACCTGTTCAGGACTTTTTAGAGAAATTATCAGAGATATATATAGATGATCAGCAAGAAGCATATTTAGATGAATTAGAATTTTTAAATAAAAATGTTTTTCAAGGTAGGGTCATTCTAGACCAAGCCAATAACTATCGTTTTACCCCTGCTGATTCAAAAGAAGGATTACCTTTACAAGTAACATCATCATTAGTAGCTGAACTTGCGCCAATATCAATTTTTCTAGCCTCGCAATATGATCCAGAGCTATTCATTATTGAAGAATCTGAGTCACATTTGCATGTGAAAAAGCAACTGGAATTAGTGCGATTGTTTTTTAGACTAATAAATAAAGGGAAATCTGTTTGGTTAACTACGCATAGTGATAGTTTTGCGCAGCAGGTTAACAATTTGCTTACTCTTTCGCAACATTCAAAAAAAGAGGAGCTATTTCGAGAGCTTGGTTATGAAGAAGTCGATACCTTAAAAGACGTATCCTACTCCTCATGTTATCAGTTTAAGTCAAAGGATGGGAAAACAATTGTGGAGGAAATTGAATTAGGACCATATGGTTATGTTATACCGACATTCAATAATGTCCTTGAAAGGCTACTAATTGAAACAAGCAAAATCCAAAACATAGGTGAAGTGGATGGTTAAAATTGATTACGATCTTAGCAGAATAAAGAGTGAATTTTATGAAGTAATCAACGGAACAGAATTACAGGTTGATGAGACATCAGATAGTGGGAAAGCTAAGGTTACAGTGATATTCGATTCAGTTGAAGATAGAGAGTTTATAAGATTGCTTCAGGAAACTAATACTTCTTGGCTTGCTTACACAAAAAATAGCCGTTGTGCTGACGGAGTGATCATTGAGATTAGTACCTTAAATCAGTCTCAATGTAAAATTTACATTATGGAACTTAAACGCACAATTAACCCTGATAAATGGACAACAGATGTGAGGGCTCAATTTAGAGGTGCTACGCTGAGGGCGCTATCATTTCTATCTTCGTTAGGTATTAGGAATGTTACTGAAATAGAATATTTTACTGGTTTTGTACATTCTGATATGGAAGATCAAATCAGGGCAATCAAAGCAAAAAAAAGCATAAATCCAACCAGTCCAATAGCTAAGAAAAATTTCCTAGGAGTAAAAGAAACAGAAACATTAGAATGGGAAGCTGAGAATATAACTATTTTTGGAAATGATTTCACTCATCATAAAATTAATTTGATATTAGATGATAATGTAGGGGTTGGATCAGTTCATATTTAAATTGAGCACTCAAAGTTTAATTTTTATATCGACTAGAGGAAGAGATGTACTTTTAAATTGTTTATTGACTATTGTAGGAAGGAAACAGCCAGTTAACACGCCCAAGTGGTCTTAAAAGAGATGGTGAAAGCGACACTCTACCTTAGCTCATTTTCAATGGATAGGCCTCGTCAAATTTGACGAGGTTTTTGTATTACTCCTCGTCTACAAGTGTGATTATTTCACGGATGTCCGTAATGTCTAATGCATCTGCGATTTCTTCAATATGCTTGAAGTTTATGTTTTCTCTCTTCTCGTTCGCAAGTTCAGATAGTGCCGCTCTGCGGACACCAGTCTTGTGAGATAATTCGTTTAGAGAAATCCCCCTCACTTTGATCAACTCACCAAGCATTACTTTTACCTTCATTCCACACACTCCTATTTTTATTTCAAAAACCTGACTGTACTCATAAGCGTACAATATAATAAAGATGAATGTTGTACGTATAAGCGTACGGATTAAAAAATTAGTTTCTATTGTTTTAGGAGCTAAGGGTTTAGAGGAAGAAAAGGAGGACGGATGTATGAGTAAATCGTTGGGATTGGAATGGGCTTCGATGGTATACGGGCCGTATGATTTGCCGCATATGTATGAGATATTCGAGGGAGTACTTTATAAAGGATGCTACTTCTTCTATCTGGACAATGGTGTGCTATGCCTGCGTCAGGTTCGCAAGTTAGGTCAGCCGGAGCATACACAATTGTTCATCGATGGAGATAGTGCAGGACTACAACTGGCAGTGGGGATTCGGCGTGATTTGATGGAGGTAGTAACTGACATCATCAGAAGCTGGAGGGACAAGAGCGGGCTTACTTTTCTGTTCGATGAATTACTGTGTCTACAAGGAAGGGGAGACATACAACTGAATCTTGTAAAAGACAAGGGTTAGGATGTTCTTATGAGGTGTCATTACAGCAAAAAAATACCCCTGACAGCAGGAAAATAAGTACCGTCAGGAGCATATTTTGTTGTTATAGCTGGTTCGGCGGGTAGTTATAGCGTTTTGTTTTTTTTGAGCCGGAGATCATCAGTAGGATGGCTGCGATCAAATGGAGAATCCAGCCCAGAACAGGTATCCAGGCCAGTAAAGAGGTCAGTATCCCCCATACAGAGCCATAGATCGCTTCCTGATTGCGTAACGACAGAATGAGTGTTACTGCATGTAGGATAAGCATGAATCCCAGAGCGGAGTAACCGGTCCCCACGACAATAGCTCCTCCTACAATCGGTACAGCAAGCACCAATTCGAATATACCTGATATCCACTTTAATATTCGAGAATAACTCATCTTAAAACCTCCATAATAGTAGGTCTTTGTACTTGGATATATTCTAGCAGAAGGAGCCAGATTAATCTGCATTTTACCAGTATATGCAAAAAGTCCGATCATACAACAAAGGAGGACCTCAAAGGTCCTCCATCGTAGGCGCTACATTTTTAACAGGATACGATCTGTCCAATCACATCACAAAACTCGGTGTACTGACAAGCAATACCAGTGTTGAAAAGACAGAGTCCTTTTACACAAACCTAACGCTTCTAATGCCCGGAATGGATCTCCTAACAGTTTGTCCGGCTACGTCATCCAACGGAACCACACCTCTCTGTTGTATCGCCTAATCATAATATGGCCCGGATTCCGAAGAAATATACACATTAATGAACGCGGGCTTTCGTTTTTTTCTTCCATTTGCGATTATGGTTGGTCGTCTCTGGAAATGATTCGCCTCTTTCCAGTGTCACTTGCTGCGGGTCTTGAATTTCGGTGTGAAAGCTTTTTTCTCCCACTTCCATATATACGCCGTCATTTGGCGCTTTGTCACCTGGCTCGAATTCGGTTTTTTCACCCATAAGGTTGTTCCTCCTTTACTACATGGATTTGAACTGCAACAGTTATTGTGCGCCGATATGAGCAGAAACATCCGGGAACAAGCACACTGAATGTCAGAAAATCGAATTCTTCCCTAATATATAGATAAATCCTACCGTACATTTAAAATCGCAAAGAATGGAATGCAGGGAGCTAATATTGCTGATTTACAGCACATGAACTCAATTGCTGGTTGCAATCAGTTGTTGGATTTGGTAAACTGTTTTAGTGCGAGTTTAGGCTCGTTCCTTGCTCTCAACTGAGATTGGGGGCCTTATGTCCATAAGGAGGTGTAAAGAATGCGCAAATATGAAGTGATGTACATTATTCGTCCTGACATTGAACAAGAAGCTGTTCAAGCGGCAGTCGATAAATTCCAAGGTATCATCTCCAACGGCGGTGGCGAAATTACGAGTCACGATGTAACTAAACGTCGTCTTGCGTATGAGATCAAGAAATTCCGTGATGGTTCTTTCGTTCTGGTAAACTTCACAGCAGAACCTGCTGTAGTTGCTGAGTTTGAGCGTCTCATGAAAATTTCTGACGAAGTAATTCGTTATCTCATTACGAACGACGTAGCTTAATTATTGTACGTGATTATGTAATGAACAACGCTCAAAGGAGGGGATTGGATTGTTGAACCGTGTCATTTTGATCGGTCGTTTGACCAAAGATCCGGAGCTGCGCTATACACCGTCTGGTGTAGCAGTAACCCAGTTCACCCTGGCTGTAGACCGTCCGTTTACGAGTCAAGGCGGCGAACGGGAAGCGGATTTCTTGCCGATCGTAACCTGGCGTCAGCTTGCTGAAACATGTGCTAACTATCTTCGCAAAGGTCGTTTAACGGCTGTTGAAGGCCGTGTTCAGGTACGTAATTATGAGAACAATGAAGGAAAACGTGTATACGTGACTGAAATTGTAGCTGATAATGTACGGTTCCTGGAATCTAACCGCGATGGCGGTAACGGTGGCGGCAATAGCGGTGGAGCTGCGCGTGAGGAGTCTCCTTTCGGAGGCGGTAACAGCAATAGTGGACGCGGGAATAATAACTCGCGAAACAATCAGGATCCTTTTTCCGATGACGGAAAACCGATCGATATTTCGGATGATGATCTACCATTTTAATTGGGAAAGGACTGACAAAGAATGGGCTTCAGACAAAGAGAAGGCGGAGACGATAACAAAAGACCAGCTCGTCGTGGTGGTCGCAACAAACGTCGTAAAGTATGTTTCTTCACTGTGAACAAAATTACTCACATTGACTATAAAGATACAGACCTGCTTAAAAAATTCATCAGCGAACGTGGAAAAATTCTTCCTCGTCGTGTGACTGGAACAAGCGCGAAATATCAACGTATGTTGACAATTGCGGTTAAACGTTCCCGTCAAATCGCATTGCTTCCTTACACTACTGAATAGTAGTTTCATGGAAGAGAAAAAGAGGCGCTCCCGAAATCGGGAGCGCCTCTTTTATGATTTTTCTTATTGACAACAAGTCCCATGTATTGTAACTTACTAATAATACAATCCATGTTTAACCATTATGCGTAGCTCGGCTTTTCTAGTCGTATTTGTGATCGCATGTTCCCCCAACTCGCCAGAGTATACATTTAGATTTCTGGAATGTTATTTTATGTTACATGAAAACTTATATCACCGGTAATTTTTCGAAATAAAATTCATAAACCTTACAAAATAGATAGTTTTCATTTTTTATAGCACACAAAAAAGATGTTGACGTGATATTATTTTACACTTAAGATAAGCCATAATAAAAATATAATGGTTGTCAGCACTCTAAATTGACCAAAGGTCTAAAACACGTGTTTACGCTATCATTGGTAACGGTAAGGAGGATGCATAGCTATCATTTTTAAACCTTAAGCTTTAACGAATCAACGCAGGAATGAGACAGGCTGTTAAATAAAAAAACCGACTAAGGGGGATGAACAGAATGGTGCAAACGAAGAAATGGGTTTCTTTGCTTATGGTACTTACGATCGTTGGTGTTCTGTTTGCAGGATGTAGCGGAGGTGCTAATGAAGCACAGCCGGGCGATAAGGGTAATAAAACAGAGGGAAAAGAAGGCAGTCCACAAGTCACAGAGGGTGTTATTAAAGCAAGTGATCTGACGCAAAATCCGCCTGGTGCTACGAACCGGAAGGATAACATTGTGGTAGGTATGGTATCACCTAAAGGGGTATTTAACCCGTTGTTCTGGCAAACAACTTACGATCTATATGTAGTCAGAACGGTATTTGATTCCTTTTTACAGGTGAAAGCGGATGGTACATACGAAAATAGCTTGGCTGACAAGATTGATGTATCTCAGGATGGCTTGAAATACACATTCCACCTGAAGCCAGGCTTGAAGTATAGTGACGGGACACCAGTAACGGTGAAGGATTATGCTTTTGTTCTCAAGGTACTGCATGATCCGAATTACGATGGAGAAACCGATGTTTTATCTTTTAAGATTAAAGGAG
>NZ_JBITPI010000065.1:0-54988 GCF_050467745.1 Paenibacillus sp. NRS-1781 | reverse complement strand
GGTAGCCTCCTACTCGATTACCTTTTAAACCAAAATTTGTTTAAACAAAGTATATGTCTAATTATAACGGAGGTCAATAACTTAAACGCGACTCAGGACATATAAAATTACGAATTTCGTACGATTTCAAATAATCCGTGTGCAAAAAGACCGCCCCCGAAAGGACAGTCCTTGCTCGACATTTGATGCCATAGGCTCATAAAGAATGGAAATGAGTCCTCTTTTCCCTCATTGGATATGTTGTCATGTATTTGTTCAAAAAAATTCAGGATTGCCCGAAATCCAGGGCAAATTTGGCGTATCCCTCTGCGGTTAATCCTTCATAAAGCAACTCTGAATGGGCTTTGGCGGCATCCGTTGCTTGCGGTGAGGTCAGGAATGTCACGTGCGGGCGGCCCGGCCATGGTGAGAGGGACCAGTGACCGTCTGCTTTGGGCGTCAACGTCTTCATATGCCGCATATATTCGGTCAGCACATGCCGATTTTCATCCGGTGAAGCGAGTACGATTCGTTCCCCACCCGGATTGACCAATGTAGAAGAAAACGCACGATAATTGTTCGTGACAACCAAATAGCTTCGCTGCATATCTATCGGCGCTCCATCCAAGGACATATGAATGATTCTGTGCGCATCCGGTTCCTTCAATATTCCAGCTGCATCATATCTGGCGGGCTGCGTCACATCAATCTGATAGCTGATCCCGTCAATGATATCGAAGTTAAAGCTCGGAAAATCCGAATCAATCAGCGCTTGCTCCTGTTCTGCATAAGGATCAATTTGTCGGAATTGTCCGGCAGACCATTCGAGCCATTCCTGAATTTCTCCCCCGGTCAGTCGGACGACATGCAGCGTGTTTGGAAAATTGTACAGATCGGCGATATGCTTGATCGCCAAAGTCCCCGCCGGAATATCGGTATAATACGAGGGACCATATCTGCCGCCTGTTTTAAAGGGAGCCGCTGCCGACAAAACGGGCAGACCTTCGTACTCACTCCCCTGCATCTGCTGCTTTACATACCAAATTTGCGCGTCGTTCACGAGTTGAACGGAAGCATCGTCCATCACCTGGGCAAAAAAGCTGTTTACTGCCACCATCGTCCGCCCAACAGGTGCGCGAATATAGTCCAGCGTTCCGGCATGCTCTTCCGCAACCACCTGCTGAATGGCAGTATCCGGCTGCACCAGTGCTTGCTTGCGTACGGGATCATACACCGGACGTACCTCCGCAGAAGAGGCAGCCACTTGCCACGCTCCGTCCATAAGGGTCAGGTCCAGATCTATGACACCCAGATGATCTCCCCAAAAGCCCGGCTCTACCGCCGGAATATCATGGATGGTGCCTCGCTCCGCGTCCACACCCGTTTGACCAACAAACGAGGGGCCGGGGAATACTTTATGCGCATGACCAAACAAAATAGCGTCGATCCCTTCTACATTGCTCAGATGCAGCACCGCATTTTCCATATATGGCGTTTCAGGAATATCTTCGAAGCCCGCGTGAGGCATGGCAATAATCAAATCGGCTCCCTCTGCCTTCATTTGCGGAATAAACTGTCTTGCGGTGTCTAGCATATCCTTGACGATGATTTTTCCTTCCAGCCACGCCTTGTCCCATTGCATAATTTGCGGAGGCACAAACCCGATAATCCCCACCTTCAACAAGTGCTTGTCGCCTGCCTCATCCTCCACTGTCTTGTCCAGTATCAGATAAGGTGTAAAGTAATTTCGTTCTTTTTCCACGACTGTATAAATGTTGGCATTGATATAAGGAAACTTGGCTCCTTGAAGGCAAGTCTGTAAATATTCCAATCCATAGTTAAATTCGTGATTTCCAATATTGCCCGCCTCGTACCCTAACAGGTTCATCGCTTTATAGGCAGGATGCACGGCGTTCGGGTTCTGTTGGAGAAGCTGTACAGCATAATCCCCCATCGGATTACCTTGAATAACATCCCCGTTATCCAGCAGCAGGTGGTTAGGTACCTCGGCCCGAGCTGCCTGGATTAGACTGGCTGTTTGCGCAAGACCGTACTGCAACGTTTCCCGATCCGTATAATAATCGTAATTCCACAAGCTGACATGCAGATCGGTCGTAACCATAATGCGAAATTTCACTCTCACAGGACATAGCGTCTGCTGTCGTACCTCTTTATTGATATCTGAAATATCCAATCCTGTTCTCTCCCTCAGCTTCGGTCTTAGAGCTTGAACAAGTCTAACAGGGCACTGTTAAGAGAATGTTAAATGAACAGAAATGAGAGAGCAAAAGATATATTTTACATACTTTTTACCAAAGTCAGGAATGGTTTTTACCCTAAGAGCCGGACTAGCTGTTAAGATTCTGTTTGTCACAGAATTTACAGACTTTTTCAATTTTATCTTCGTTATTACTATTTTAGGGGGAAATTATTTTGTTTAAAAAAGCACTGACCTTGTGCATGACCTTCACACTGGCGGCAGGTCTGGCCGCTTGCAGCTCCAATGCAAGCAATAACAACAGCGCATCCACTCCAGGCACAGATGGCACGAAAAGCGAAAGCACAGCCTATGTTCCTACAGAGTTAAAAGTACAGTTCGTTCCTTCACAAAATGCAGATACGCTCGAAGCCAAAGCCAAGCCGCTCGAAAAGCTGCTGGGCGACAAGCTAGGAATTCCGGTAAAAGTAACCGTGTCTCCTGACTACAACACGATTGTGGAAGCCATGTCCTCCAAACAGGTAGATGTAGGTTTCCTTCCACCGAATGCCTATGTTCTGGCACACGATAACCGTAAAGCGGCTGACTTGCTCCTGCAAGCCCAACGCTACGGTATTGAAGACGGTACAGGCAAGGATACAACTGAAAAAGTAAACTTTTATAAATCCATGATCGTGGTCAAAAAAGATTCTCCGATTCAAAGCCTGGCTGACCTGAAGGGTAAAAAAGTCGGCTGGCAAAATGTAACCTCCTCCGCAGGCTATGTGTATCCCGCAGCAGAGCTGAAGAAAGCTGGCGTGGACCCGGACACGGATGTGCAGGGCGTAACGATCAAAGGCCATGATGCCGCTATTCTGGCGCTACTGAACGGTCAGGTTGATGCTGTAGCTGTTTTCCAGGATGCACGCAACACGGTTAAGAAGGAAATTCCGGATGTATTTGAAAAAACACGTGTCATTCATTACACAGCTAAAATTCCGAATGATACGGTCAGCGTACGTTCCGATATGGATCAAGCGTGGAGAGACAAAATCAGCCAAGCCTTTATAGATATCGCCAAAGACCCTGCGGGCGGCGAAATCATTAAAGAAATTTATACGCATGTAGGCTATGAAAAGGGCGACGATAAAAACTTCGATTCTGTACGTGAATATGCCGAAGCCGTCGGCCAAGCAGTTAAGTAATAGGAGCAAACGCGTAATTGTAATGAAGCAACAGCTACGAAACAGGCATTACGAATGACAGGGCAGCACCGTCCATGTATTCATGGCGGTGTTGTTTTCATTCCACCCCATCGGGGGGAGAAAGTTGGGAGCATATGATCGAATTCCGCAATGTATCGAAAACATACCCGAACGGCACCAAAGGGTTGAACAATATTAATCTGACGATTAAAGAGGGCGAAATGGTCGTCATTGTTGGCTTGTCCGGTGCGGGCAAGTCTACTCTGCTGCGTTCCATTAATCGACTGCATGACATTACCTCCGGCGACATTGTCGTGGACGGCAGGTCTGTCACGTCTGCCGGAAGCAGCGAGCTGCGCCGCATTCGCCGTGATATCGGCATGATTTTTCAGAGCTTCAATCTGGTCAAGCGCTCAACCGTGCTCCGCAACGTACTTTCCGGCCGTGTCGGATATCATTCGACGCTCAGAACCATTCTTGGCCTCTTTCCGAAGGAGGATGTCGAGCTGGCCCTAACGGCACTGGAACGCGTGAACATCCGCGAAAAGGCCTACAGCCGGGCCGATGAGCTGTCCGGCGGTCAACAGCAGCGCGTATCCATCGCCCGCGCTCTGGCGCAGGAGGCCAAGATTATTCTGGCGGACGAGCCTGTCGCATCGCTTGATCCGCTGACCACCCGCCAGGTCATGGACGACCTCCAGCGGATCAATCGTGACATGCAGATTACGACCATCGTCAATCTGCATTTCATTGATCTGGCGCGCGAATACGCGACGCGGATCATTGGATTGCGTGCCGGAGAGGTCGTCTTTGACGGCACGCCGGAGGAAGCTACGGATGACGCTTTTGCGGAAATCTACGGCCGGGCCATCAAGCATGATGAGCTGCTGGGAGTGGGATCATGAAGCCCGACTCCACTGCCCAGCCGCTCTCTTCGCCGTCACCACAAGCCGGACCGCCGCAGCCGCAGCAATCCAAGCCGCCCGCGGGGCCGCCCCTGCCGGGGCGTTACAAGCGTTACGCCACCTGGATGATCTTTATCGTGGTGCTGGTGGCCTGCTCCATTCATACGGATGCTACGCCTTACCAGTTGATCGTCGGCTTGCCGGAGATGGGCAAATTACTTGGCGAAATGTTCCCGCCTGACTGGAGCTACCTGCCCACCATCTGGAAGCCGATGCTGGAAACCATCCAGATTGCCATTGTGGGCACGACGCTGGGTGCGCTGCTGGCTATTCCCGTCGCCCTGCTGTGCGCCTACAATGTCATGCCGCGCAAGCTGATCTCGCTGCCGATGCGCACGATCCTGAACCTCGTGCGGACCGTTCCCGATCTGCTGTTTGCCTCCATCTTTGTGGCGGTGTTCGGCATCGGGCCGTTCGCAGGGATGCTCGCCCTGCTCTTCTTCTCCTTCGGCATCATTGCGAAGCTGACGTTCGAGGCTATTGAAGCCATTGATCCCGGCCCGCTGGAAGCCATGACTGCCGTTGGCGCGAGCCGCATTCAGGTGATTGCCTTCGGTGTCGTACCGCAGGCATTGCCCTATTTTGTGTCCTACTTGCTGTACACCTTTGAGGTCAATGTACGTGCGGCTTCTGTTCTGGGGCTGGTCGGCGCGGGCGGTATCGGCCTGCTGCTCGACCGTTCGCTTGGCCTGTTCCGGTATGACCGGGCAAGTATCATTATTCTACTGACCCTCGTCATCGTTCTGGCGATTGATTACGGCAGTAACCTGCTACGGAGGAAATTATTATGAATGATCCTACGCTTCGCAGACCTGTTGGCTCCCGCCTGCGCCTATGGGCGATAGCTATTCTGCTAATCATTATTTATATTTGGGCTTTCCGTGGGATGCAGTTCGAAGGATTACAGGGGACCGCCAAAAACGTTTCTGTCGCTATATTGGACGGATTCCTTCATCCTGACTGGTCATTCGTTTACATTCCTGAAGGAGAGGACTTGCTACGTGGGCTGCTGGATACGCTGGTTATCTCCGTTCTCGGAACCTTTGTATCCGCATTTGTCTGTCTCCCGTTTGCCTTCTGGGCATCCAGCAACATGACTCGGTTACGCCCCTTGTCGGGCAGCGGTAAATTTGTACTCAGCGTCATTCGGGTATTTCCTGAAATGATCGTCGCGATCCTGTTCATCAAGGCCGTTGGACCCGGCTCATTCGCGGGTGTGCTTGCCCTCGGTATTCACTCCATCGGCATGCTGGCGAAGCTTTTTTCAGAAACGATCGAAAGCGTCGATCACGGGCCGCAGGAAGCCTTGATCGCCTGTGGTGCCAACCGTTTGCAGGTGATTTTCTTCGCCGTACTGCCGCAGGTGATTCCACAGTTCCTTTCCTATTCGCTCTACCGTTTTGAAATTAACATTCGTTCCGCAACCACGCTCGGTCTGGTCGGTGCAGGCGGTATCGGTACTCCTCTGCTGTTTGCGCTCCAAATGCGCAACTGGAACCGCGTAGGTGTCATTTTGCTGGGCATTGTGATCCTGATCATATTAACGGATTTAATTTCCGGCTGGCTGCGCAAGCGGATTGTATAATCGACAAGATTGAAAATGCCAAAAAAGCCTCTCCTGTGTAAAAGGGACAACATTACGCTCCCGTTACGCAGAAGAGGCTTTTTAGATTCAGCAAATGGTCGCCACCTCGTCCATCACCCGTCGGATTTCCTCTGCCGTATTGTAAAAATGCGGAGCCAAGCGAATCACATCCTTCCGTGCCGAAACGATAATATTTTGGCTTCTCAAACGGCTCTCAACCGCCGATGCATCGGCAACCTCAACAGCGATAAAACCAGGTAAAGCGCCCTCCCCGGAAGGCAAGCGTATGCTTAACCCTTTGCGGCGTCCATACTCCATAGAAAATTCCAACAATTCGCTCATATACGCCTGAATATCCGTGACTCCGATTTCCAGCAGCAGCTTTAAGGCTGCATTGGCGGCAAAGATACTAATGAATGAAGGCAATCCCGTCTCGAAGCGTCGGGCTCCTGCCGCCGGGACCGGGCGTGCAATATCAAACCGGGAAGCGGATTCCTGTCCAAGCCAGCCGGTAAGTTTGGGCTTGAAGCGATCTATCCAATCGTTGCTCACATAAAGAAAAGCAACTCCCGGAATCCCCAGCATATATTTGCGGGCACCCGCCACCAGAATATCCACGCCCATCGCTTTTACATCCATAGGTATGATTCCCGCAGACTGATAGGCATCCACGAACAGCACCGCCTGATTTCGGTGAGTCACATCCGCCATGGATTTTAGATCTTGCTGGAATCCGTTGGAATAGTTCACATGGGACACCATAATGAGCGCTGTATTTTCGGTAATTTGTTCTTCATACTGCTCTAAAGTAACCTCACCATGAATGGAGGGGATACAACGAATGTGATCACGAAACCTGTCCTGTGCTTGCCAGATGTGCCCAACCGTCGGAAAGTCAGTATCTGCGTACACAATGCCTTCTTTTCCCGATACAAAAGGAAGTGCAGTTGCCACCCCGGCAATCGCCTCAGAGGCTGAGGATATAACTGCAATCTCGCCTGGCTCTGCCCCGATCAGTTTGGCAAAATGTCCTCTGGCTTCCTCCAGCCGTGCCATAGACAAGTCGCCGTTATGCCCGTGTTGCAGCAAACTTCGATGGTATTCCTCAATTGCGGCAGATACCGGCCTTGATATGGCTCCTTGGGAGCAGCTCCCTAGATGAATATGAGAGGACAGCACCGGAAACAGCTGACGGTAGGACTGAAACGGATGTTTCATAATTCCCTTCGCTCCTCTTGGGCACAGCTACGTGCCTTGATATGATCATTTTATTATCCATATAAGTCATCTTAGAACAAGGGCCTCCCTTCCCATCTTATCGCCAAACATCGACGATAGACGCGAAGAGAAACCCTGTGAAATCAAGTACGTTCCTGCGTTTCATTAATGAACCCGTTTGCGCCCAAACCAGCTTTTAAGCACCAAGGTAGCGAGAGCCAGTAACAACAGCAGTGAAGCCACCGCAAAGGATGCCGAGAACTGATATTCGTTATACAAAATTTCCACATGCAGCGGCAATGTATTCGTCTCTCCACGGATATGTCCCGAGACGACGGACACCGCCCCGAATTCACCCATGGCTCTCGCATTACACAAAATAATCCCATACAGTAGGCCCCACTTGATGTTCGGCAGCGTCACCTTCCAGAAAATACGCCAGCCGCGTGCGCCCAGCATGACAGCGGCTTCTTCTTCCTGCTGTCCCTGATCCTCCATCATTGGAATAAGTTCTCGCGCCACAAAAGGAAAGGTGATGAACAGCGTCGCCAAAATAATGCCCGGCAAGGCAAAAATAATTTTGATATCATGCTCGTCCAGCCACGGCCCAAGCCAGCCCTGTGCGCCGAATACCAGCACATACATCAATCCACCGACGACAGGAGAGATGGCAAAGGGCAAATCAATCAGGGTGACCAGCAAGCCCTTACCACGAAATTGAAACTTTGTAATCAGCCAAGCGGCCGCTACGCCAAATACCGTATTCAGAGGTACCGTTATGGCTGCCACCAGCAGCGTCAGCCGCAGCGCCGACATGGCATCGGGGTCGCGTAACGCTTCAACGTATACGCCCCAGCCCTGCTTGAGCGCTTCGGTAAGTACGACGATCAGCGGCAGTACCAGCACCCACAGCAAAGCCAGAAAAGCGGCACCGATCAGCGTCCACTTCACCCAAGGGGCTTCGGTTGTAGCCCTGTTGGGCGGTGCAGATGAAGGCACAGGTGCATGGGTAAGCTCCTGTCCGGTTATCGCTTGTGACATGATGTTTCTTCCTCCTTAAATAGCGGATGTACCGCTATCGTATGAATCAAACACATACTGTCCTGCGTGATAACGTTAGATGGTACGGCGCCGCGACCAGCGCTGAATGCTGTTAATCACCAGTAGCAGCAGGAATGAAATGACCAACAGCATCAAGGCTACCGCCGTAGCTCCTGCATAGTCATTTTGCTCCAGCTTGGACATAATGAGCAGCGGAGCGATCTCGGTCTTCATCGGCATATTGCCGGAAATGAAGACGACTGAGCCGTACTCCCCGATGCCACGGGCAAAGGCAAGCGCAAAGCCCGTCAGCAGCGGCGGCACGAGCTCCGGCACAATAACGCTGCGGAAGGTGCGCCATCTGCTGGCTCCCAGCGTAGCAGCGACCTCCTCCTCGTCCTTGTCCAGTTCCTCCAGCACCGGCTGGACCGTCCGCACGACGAACGGGATGCCGATAAACATCAGCGCGAGCGTAATGCCCGTCTGCGAATATGCCATCTTCCAGCCAAGCGGTTCGAACAACGAACCGATCCAGCCATTTTGCGCATAGAGAGCTGTCAAGGCAACACCCGCAACCGCCGTGGGCAAAGCAAAGGGCAGATCAATCACCGCATCAAAAATCCGTTTTCCCGGAAACTCATAACGCACCAGCACCCAGGCGATCAGCAAGCCGAGGAATAGATCGATCAGCGCCGCAGCCGCAGCGCACAAAAAGCTTACCTTGTAAGAAGCCAGTACCCTGACGTCAGTCGCCACATCCCAAAACTTCTCCCACGTCAGTCCGGTTGAGTTCAGAAGCAGCGCCGATAAAGGCACCAGCACCACCAGACTGAGGTACAGCACACTATATCCCATCGTTAACCCGAACCCGGGAAGTACGCGTTTTCGGGTGACTTGCACTTGACTCATGTTCTGTCCATCCCTCTCTGAAATCCATTAACTTCCAGGTACATAAATTTGGTCAAAGATGCCCTTGTCGCTAAAATGCTTTTGCTGCGTCTCCTTCCACGTTCCGAATACATCCTTCAAGGTCACCAGCTCCAGCTTGGGAAATTGATCCTTGAACTTCGCCTTTACACTATCCAGCGTTGGACGATAATAGTTCTCGGCAGCAATGGTTTGCCCCTCTTCGCTGTACAAATATTTCAAGTACGCATCTGCTACCTCGCGTGTACCTTTTTTATCCACAACCTTATCGACCACTGCTACCGGAGGCTCGGCCAAAATGCTGATCGACGGATACACGATATCGAATTTATCCGTACCCAGCTCCTTCACGGAAAGCAGCGCTTCATTCTCCCAAGCGATCAGCACGTCACCAATCTCGCGCTCCACAAAGGTCGTTGTCGCTCCACGCGCTCCGCTGTCCAGTACCGGCACATGCTTGTATAGCTCCTGTACAAACTGCTGGGCTTTAGCTTCATCGTTATTATTTTTCTTGAGCGCATAGGCCCATGCCGCAAGGTAGTTCCAGCGGGCCCCACCTGACGTCTTGGGGTTCGGCGTAATGACCTGCACATCACCCCGGATCAGATCGTCCCAGTCCTTAATTCCTTTCGGATTGCCCTTACGCACCAGCAACACGATGGTTGAAGTGTATGGAGAACTGTTATGCTCATATTTATTTTGCCATCCTTCTTTAATCAGCCCTTTTTCCTGTAACGCATCAATATCGTAGCCCAGAGCCAGGGTAACTACGTCCGCATCCAGCCCATCCTGCACAGAACGGCTTTGCTTGCCAGACCCTCCATGAGATTGCTTAATCGTAACCTTCTGCCCTTTCTCCTTCTCCCAGTGGGCGGCAAACGCCTTGTTATACGCCTCATACAGCTCACGGGTCGGGTCATAAGAAACATTGAGCAGCTCCACATCCTTGGAACCCGCAGCAGAGCTGCCATTCGCCTGTGTTTCTCCTTTGCTTGCTCCGCAAGCACTTAACGTCAACGTCAAAACCACTGATAGCCCAAGAATAAGTCCACTTTTCCATTTCCCTTTCATCAAAACCCTCCTAATTCTATGTAATTAATAAAAACAAATTCATTTACGCCTGTTATTGACAGACGTATTCAAAAAAAAGAGCGGAGAATTCCCTGATGCAGCCCTGATAGGTCAAACCTGTCGCTTGGACAAGTGTCTGCCTGCTGTTCCTAGAGGTTCTCCGCCATAATGGCGAAATCATACTTTAATTCTTTAATTCCTACCTGTTTAATGAGTTATGTAGATATAATACGAGAGTTTATGAGCGTTGTCAAACCTTTTTTTGGCATGGATGATCTGTGCTTCGCTAGCTTGAGGGGATAAGAGGGGATAAAAAGTCAGGAACATTCGAATGTTCCCGACTGCTTACAAACTATTTTCATACACGAGGAACTGCTTAATTGGCGACCGTTTCAAGATTGACCGAAAAAACTCCAAAAAGCTTCGGATTGTCTGTAGCTCTTCTCAACCACAACTCGCCCGAGCCAACCATGACCCCCTGATAATTGACAAACAAGTCGTCTGTCTTTTGATTCACCAATGCTTGACGAATGGCGTCCGTAAAAATCTGATCGTACTTGGCAATGAACTCTTTCTTATTCGGAATGGTTAGTGCCTTTTCGCTGTCGTTGACGCGCAGAGGGTAGAAAATGTAATTGGCCACCTTTTCCTTGTCATTGTCGGCAACAGCCTTCTGCAACGCTTTGAACGTGTTCAAAAATGCCTTAGGGTCCTGAATACCTGCTGCCTCAAAAGGATTGTGGGATGGATTGGCGGATTTTGGGGAGGAAGAAACATCCGATGAAGTAGCCGGGGCCGATGGACTTGGCTTTTCCGCGTCATTTCCGTTGTTTTCCGCACTATCGCTCTCTTTCGCGACTTTTTCATTTGGGGCTGAGCCACTACGATCCGCATTAGCTCTATGCTCTATCGCACTTGTATTGCTTCCGGTCTCGACAGTTTCAGCATTCTTATCCTGGCCGCAGCCAGCGAGAGCTACAAATGTAAGTGCAAGTAAAATGGCTGTGAGTGACAGCCTCCGTGACATTTTCTGATTACCGTATTCTTGGTTTTTGGGCACAACGGGTCATCCTTTCTGCTTCTGCTTTCTGCTCTGACCTATTCTGTTCATTAAGTCTTCAACCGTTCTATTGTAACATAAGTAGGCTAATGACCGCATGTCGTGCCCATATGGAAGGGGCTTACAGCGTAATATACGCGAAGGTTTTCACTGATCCTTTGGAGCCATCATCCGTATTTACATCCAAAATCAGCTCAGTTGTGGAATCCTTCGTTGCTTCATTTTGTTCCTCCGGCTTTACCAACAACAGATCATGCCGTTCTCCCGGCTGCAACGTTCGGCTGGAAAATCCATCTGTCTGACCTGACAAGCCTGACGTACCCGCGCTTTTAAGCTTATATCGTATAGGTTGCTTCCCTGTATTCTTGATGCTGATATACAGCTTCCGTCCCTCTTCAAATGTAAAGTTCGTATGAGCAGGCCCCTCAAATTGCATCTCCTGATCATGTACAATGCGTTTCGCTGCGCTTCCTTGCTCATTCTGCGTACTAAGCGGAACCGTCGAATGACTCTGATTTACTTCTGTAATCGTTGATGTCGGGACGCTCATACTGGCAAAAGTGGCATACCCCACAATTGCCCCTGCGACCCCCATCCAAGCCCACTTATCTACCATTTCATTTCCTCCTTCATAGAACTATGCTGAATCCTAAACGATATAAGCCATTTTCCATACCATTTAGTCGTCGCCGTGATTACACAGATGGAACGGCTTATCCTCCACAAGAAAACGATCCAGCCAGGTCATTTTGAATATAAAATCGGGGGCAGATCCAATCAATCCGTTCACAACATTTAAGGAGCGCAGATTTTTCAGATTTTGTATTTCAGGGGGCAGTGTACGAATTCCGCTATATTGAATATCAAGATACTCCAACTGCTGTAGCTCTCCTATCTCTGGCGGCAAATGCCGGAATGACAACTCATCCTTGGGAATCACCTTGTAATCCGGTGCTGGACGGTCATAGCTCCCACAAGCGATACTCAAGCTTTTGAGTCGTGTTAGCTTGGCAATGTTGGCTGGTAGCTCTTCCAGATCCGCTACTTGTATCGTCAGTGACTCCAACGAATCTAACTCAAATAAAGCGGGCGAAAGTGTCCAGATGTCCTGCTCGAAAATAGTGAGATGCTTCAATAAACGTAATTCCCTGATCCGTTCCGGTATCTCCGTCAAAGCAAACCCCATCAACTCCAACCGATCTGGCTGATGCCGGATGGCATCGTTCAGAAAAGCATCTATATTCTGATGCTCAGGCTTGTGAATGAACACACCGGGGATAAGCTCCTCCAATGCAGCGGCCTCTTCTCTACCCATGTTCAGTCTGCCTATTCGCTCGTGAGCAATGTTAATGATCCAATCCTCTCCTTCGGCATTCTGGAAACACAAATCCTCAGGTACTTTCGGATGCATCCAGGAAAACAGGCTGGACGCTGCTCGCTTTAACAGCTCTCCCGCCTCCGGCGTACATTGGTATCGATAGAACGTTCCTTGTGTATAAGCTATAGCATGTTTTCTTCTCATTTCCTCATAGGAATGCGTCGACAGCAAAAATGGATTCAATTGCTGTAACAGTTCCTTGAACATGATAGTCGTATCGAAATCAATATCCATGTCCTCAGTCTCCCATTCATGTACGCCTAGCATAAAAGTGTCCGCTCGTTCTATAGCATAATCAATCAGCCGTTCATAGGCCGTTCCCCGGACATCGCTGTATAATTCGAACATATCTCTCCCCCTCTATGATGCCCTTCTGCCTTACTATACAAAAAACCGGACTCATATCTATTATGAGTCCGGCTGTCATATTTTTCAAACTTGTATTTTACTCTGTCACCGTTCCGTAGATCAGTACGGGAGCTTCGGCGTGATCCGCAATACGGATGTTCGCGTAGATTTTCTCCAGCACTTGGGCTACATCTTCACGGTTCGCATGGATGGTAACCAATGAATCGCCCACTTTTACAGCATCGCCGACCTTTTTATTCAGCATCAGGCCGACAGCCAGATCGATCTCGGATTCCTTGGTTGCGCGTCCTGCTCCAAGCAGCATCGCAGCGGTACCGATTTCGTCAGCCACGATTTCAGCCACCAAACCATCCTGCTTCGCAGGCACTTCGATGAGATACTGTGCTTGTGGCAAGCGTTCCGGATGATCCACAACCGAAGCGTCACCGCCCTGGTTTGCAATAAACTCTTTGAATTTCTCCAGTGCTTTGCCGTTGTGAATGACTTCTTTGAGCTTCTCTTCGGCGTCTTCAAGGGAATTGGCTTTGCCAGCCAAAAATACCATCTGACTGCCCAAGGCCATACACAGCTCTTCCAGATCCTTTGGTCCTTGACCGCGCAGTGTATCAATCGCTTCTTTGACTTCCAGCGAGTTACCAATGGCAAGACCCAGCGGCTGACTCATATCGGAAATGACAGCCATCGTTTTGCGGCCGACATTGTTACCGATGCTTACCATCGCATGTGCCAGTTCTTTGGCATCATCGACGGTTTTCATGAACGCACCTGCACCTGTCTTCACATCGAGTACGATGGCATCAGAACCGGCAGCGATTTTTTTACTCATAATCGAGCTGGCAATCAGCGGAATCGAGTTTACTGTAGCGGTAACATCACGCAGCGCATACAGCTTCTTGTCCGCAGGTGTTAGGTTGCCACTTTGTCCGATGACCGCAATTTTACTGCGATTGACCAGATCCACGAATTCGTCTTTACTGATTTCTACGTGGAAGCCTGCAATAGCCTCCAGCTTGTCAATCGTTCCTCCGGTATGTCCGAGGCCGCGACCTGACATTTTCGCTACCGGAATATCCAAAGCCGCTACGAGCGGAGCCAGCACCAGCGTTGTCGTATCACCCACGCCGCCAGTGGAGTGCTTATCGACCTTCACGCCTTCAATTGCAGACAAGTCAATCGTATCCCCTGAATGAACCATCGCCATCGTCAGATCGGCGCGTTCGCGTTCAGTCATATCCTTGAAGAAAATGGACATCGCTAACGCACTCACCTGATAGTCAGGAATTTCCCCCTGCGTGTAGCCTTGGATAATAAAATTAATTTCCTCAGTTGTCAGTTCTTTTCCATCACGCTTTTTCTCGATCAAGTCTACCATTCTCATATGTCATTTCTCCTCACTGTGCGTATGATCGTTTACAGGGATATTGCTGTATCCAGGGCAACTTCCATCATTTCTTTAAAGGTCGTTTGCCGTTCTTCCGCTGTCGTTTCCTCACCTGTCAGCAAATGATCGCTTACCGTCAGAATCGTCAACGCGTTTACGCCAAATTTGGCTGCCAGCGTGTATAATGCCGAAGTCTCCATCTCCACACCCAGTACGCCGTATTCCATCAGCTTTTGTGTAATTGATTTGTCATCACGATAAAAGCTGTCCGAGCTGAACACGTTACCGACATGCATCTTCAAGCCCTTGGCAACACCGCGATCATAAGCGCCCTTTAATAAAGGGAAGCTGGCAATCGGCGAATAGTCGTAGCCGCCAAAAATATGGCGGTTCATGCCGGAATCCGTGCAGGAAGCCTGTGCCAAAATAACGTCACGAACATGCACATGCTCCTTCATCCCGCCGCATGTACCTACGCGGAACAAGTTTTTCACACCGTACTCGCTAATCAGCTCGTTGACATAAATACTGATGGACGGCAGTCCCATTCCGGTTCCCTGTACAGACAGGCGTTTGCCCTGATACGTTCCCGTAAATCCGAGCATTCCGCGCACCTCGTTGTAGCATGTTACATCTTCCAGATACGTTTCAGCAATAAACTTCGCCCGCAGCGGGTCTCCTGGCAGCAAAATCGTTTCTGCAATCTCTCCAGGCTTGGCTCCAATGTGTACACTCATGTTTTTATTCCTCCGTCCCATTTGTCCATGCTTATATCGTTATTTATATCGTTACTTATTTATCTTCCTTGTAATCTTGCTTGCGTCCTGACTATTGAAGTTCTGCCAAAAAGCTCGTTCCGTGTTCAGGCAGCTTCACACCAAAGTTATCCGCTACCGTCGCTCCGATATCCGCAAACGTTTTACGTATCGCAAGCTCCTTGCCTCCAGCTGCAAAACGAGGGGAATATACCAAGAGAGGCACATATTCACGTGTATGATCCGTTCCCCGATACGTCGGGTCATTCCCATGGTCTGCGGTGATGATCAACAGATCCTCATCCGTCATTTTAGCGAATACCTCTGGTAGACGGGCATCATAATCGTCCAAAGCCTGACCGTATCCCTGCGGATCACGGCGGTGACCGTATACAGCATCAAAGTCGACCAGATTCAAGAAGCTTAATCCGGTAAAATCTTCATCCAGCGTAGCCACCAGCTTATCCATACCGTCCATATTAGACACGGTGCGCACTGCTTTTGTCACACCCTCGCCGTCATAAATGTCGGAGATTTTACCCAATGCGATCACATCCAGACCTGCATCCTTCAGCTCGTTCATCGTGGTACGACCAAACGGCTTGAGCGCATAATCATGGCGATTGGAGGTGCGGGAGAAGTTACCGGCCTCTCCTACGAACGGACGCGCAATAATCCGGCCCAGCATGTATGGATCTTCCAGCGTGATTTTACGACAAAACTCGCAAATCTCATAAAGCTCCTTTAAAGGTAAAACTTCCTCATGCGCCGCAATTTGCAGCACCGAATCCGCCGATGTATAGATGATGAGCGCTCCTGTCTTCACATGCTCCTCGCCCAGCTCATCCATGATTTCCGTTCCGCTGGCAGGCTTGTTGCCAATGACTTTGCGGCCCGAATGCTCCTCAATGCGCTGAATCAGCTCATCTGGAAAACCATCGGGGAATACGCGGAAAGGAACCGCAATATTCAAGCCCATAATTTCCCAATGTCCGGTCATTGTATCCTTTCCGTTGGACGCTTCCTGCATTTTAGTGTAATACGCGAGCGGCTTCTCAGCGGCTTGCACCCCTTCAATAGGACGAATGTTGGACAGACCAAGCTTACCCATATTGGGCATGTTCAGACCGCCACGTTCGCGGGCAATATGACCCAGTGTATCTACATCGTAATCATCAAACTGGGCAGCATCCGGCGCTTCGCCGATCCCCACAGAGTCCATGACAACCAAGTGAATCCGTTTGAATTTAGACATGATGAAATTCCTTTCCTAACTCGCTGTTTTTTTTACAAAAACAACCCTGCAATAATTGCCGACAGCACGCTAACCAGCGTCGCGCCGTACAACAGCTTCAGACCAAAGCGGGCCACCACATTCCCCTGCTTCTCATGCAGACCCTTCACAGCCCCGGAAATAATACCGATGGACGAGAAGTTTGCAAAAGATACGAGGAATACCGATACGATCCCGACCGTGCGCTCCGACAAGCCCGTTTGCTTGGTCAGATCCAGCATCGCCACAAATTCATTAGACACGAGCTTGGTGGCCATAATACTGCCTGCTTGAACCGCTTCGCTCCATGGAATACCCATGACAAAAGCGATAGGCGCAAACACATAGCCAAGCAATGATTGGAAGCTTATTCCAAGCGCCCAAGAGAAAATTCCGTTAACCATGGCAATCAGCGCCACAAAACCGATCAGCATCGCAGCTACCGTAATAGCGACTTTGAAACCGTCCATAATATACTCCCCGAGCATTTCGAAGAAGGACTGCTTCTCTTCATCCTGAACCTCCAGCAAATCATCTTCCTTCTCAATCTTGTACGGATTAATGATCGAAGAGATAATAAAGCCGCCGAACAGGTTCAATACCAAAGCGGTAACCACATATTTGGGGTTCAACATTTGCATGTACGCCCCCACAATCGACATAGACACCGTAGACATCGCAGACGCACACAGCGTATACAGTCGATGCTTTGGCAGGAAACCAATTTGCTTTTTAACGGAAATAAACACCTCGGATTGACCCAGAATAGCGGAAGCTACAGCGTTGTAAGATTCCAGTTTACCCATTCCGTTTACTTTGCTCAAGACAAGCCCGATATATTTAATAATAAAAGGTAACACTTTTACATATTGCAAAATCCCAATCAGCGCGGATATGAACACGATCGGTAGCAGTACACCGATAAAGAACGGCGCAGCTCCTTCATTCGCAATCCCGCCGAATACAAAGTTAATTCCTTCCATAGCATATCCAATCAGACCATTAAACCCTTTTGCAAAACCTTTGACCAGAATTTCACCAATCTCTGTATACAGCAATACAAAAGCCAGCACCGCCTGTAAAACAACCATAACGACCAGCGGACGATACCTGATTTTATGTTTGTCACTGCTGGCAACGTAAGTAAGTGCAAATACAACGATCAGCCCCAACAGAGCGATTACATATTTCATTTTAATTTCCCCCTTATTACATTAAGCGCTTACATTACCTATAAAAAGAATGCGCCCCGAAAGAGGCATTCTTTTTTTTATTTCCCCAGATCAGCAGGACGAAAAGCACCCGGCAGTAGTTGGTCCACCGTCCACTCTTCCGTGTTGCCATGAAGGTTGGTCAGATACACTTTGGTATCTGGTTGAGCAAATTCGGAAATCACCTGACGACAGGCTCCGCATGGAGACACAGGTCCTGCCGTATCTGCTACAATCGCAATGGCATCAATTTTACGACAGCCTTCAGATACCATTTTAAAAATCGCTGTCCGTTCCGCACAATTGCATAAGCCGTAGGAGGCATTTTCTACATTACATCCGCGATAAACCGTGCCATCGCTTCCGAGAACCGCAGCACCGACCTGAAAATTTGAATACGGAATATATGCCTGTTTACGCGCCTCAAGCGCTTCCTGAATCAATTGATCCTTCATCGCGAATCCCTCCATGACTTTAAGATGATCTTAGTAGGAAGATGTAGACTGCTGGCCCTCGATGATTGTCACACCGGAACTTGCACCGATACGGCTTGCGCCCGCTTCTACTAATTTCTGTACGTCCTCCAGACTGCGTACGCCGCCGGAAGCCTTAACACCAATCTCAGGTCCTACGGTTTTGCGCATCAAAGCCACATCTTCCGCAGTTGCTCCGCCAGTAGAGAAGCCTGTCGACGTTTTCACGAAATTCGCTCCCGCTTTCACGGACAACTCAGAAGCCAGTACCTTTTCTTCATCTGTCAGCAAGCATGCTTCAATAATTACTTTTACCAGTGTACCTGCGGCTGCTTCCACGACTGCACGGATGTCCTGCTCAACGAGCTGTAAATCACGTGCCTTCAAAGCGCCTATATTAATAACCATATCAACCTCAGTTGCACCGTTGGCAATAGCATCCTTCGTTTCGAACGCTTTCGTTGCCGTCGTATTGGCTCCCAGCGGGAAACCGATAACGGTACAAATGTTCACGCCTGTTCCTGTCAGTTGCTCTGCGGAGTAAGCTACCCAGGCCGGGTTCACACATACGGAAGCAAACTGATATTTCTTCGCCTCAGCGGTCAATTTTGTAATTTCATCCTTCGTCGCGTCTGCACGCAACAACGTATGGTCGATCAATCCTGCAATGTTCATTCTCTAAACGCTCCTTCATTAGAGAGATCGTATTAGGACCAATGTCCTTTACTTCTCTGTGATAAGACCATCATAGCACGACATTGAACATATGTAAAACACATTTTGAAATTATGTTCAAGCCTGCACATGAGACGGTACCTACAGTCCACTTAGCTTATACAGTCTCACGCCGAACCAAATGTCTACTGTAAAAGTGCCTGTGCCGTAAACTGATCCGTCACTAAAATATTGGCATACTTACCAAGCAGCGATGCCCGGATGGCCTCCACTTTGCGCTGTCCTCCGGCAACGAGAATCGCCTTCTCCTTCTTGCGCAAATCAGGCAAATCAATGCCGACGGTACGACTGTTAATTTCCTGACTACATATATTGCCCTCATCATCAAAAAAACGTGAGCAAATATCGCCCTTGCCGATTTTTTGCAGCAGCTTCTGCTCCTCATGGTTAAAATAGCCCAATCTGAACAACAGCGCATCCTCTTTGACCGTCCCCACCGTAAACACGGCAATGTTCGCCTGCTTGCCAAGCTCAATGATACGCTGGATGTGCCGATCCTCCTCGACCATTTTCTTGACGGCGTGGCTGTCAAAAATCACAGGCAGCGGCAAATACCGTGCAATCGTGTGAAAGGCTTCCGCGAACAAATTCACCGTCTCCACGGCATACGTGTTGACATGCGAATGGCTTACGCCTCCTTTGAGCTGGACGACCTCGACGCCCTTCACCTGCTTTTGCTGGAGATGAAGCGCCACCGCATGCATCGTCGTTCCCCACGTCACTCCAATAATATCTGCATCTTGTACCGTTTCATGCAAATAATCGGCAGCTTTTTTGCTAATATGCTTCTTGATCTCCTGATATTCATTTAACGGCGAATAGCAGACCAGAACGGTATCCAGCCCGTATTTCTTCTTGACCTGCTCTCCGAGCTCATCCATATCCTCCATCGGATCCACAATACTGATTCTCACATAACCCTGTTCCTTGGCAGCTTGAAGCAACCGCGATACCGTGGGACGCGAAACCCCGAGTCTGACTGCAATTTCTTGCTGGCTATAGTCGTTCAGATAGTATAATCTGGCTGCTTCGATACTTAGACGCTGCTTTTCATGATCCATTCTACCTCAACCCGCTTATCTTAAAATGTAGTGCCACCGGATACGATACCTTGGCCATTTGGAAGATTTAACTGCTATTTTGTGATATTCTGTGAATAGAACCTGGCTACATAGCACCTTCAACTTTATCTTTCCATTTGTTAAAACGCAATAGTTACCCCATTTTACCGTCACTTCACAGCCTGTGGTAGTCTTATCTGAAATGTAAGGAGAATTGGCCTATGTCCGAATTTATTGTGTGCAAACTGGCGAGCAAAACGTTCGCTTTAAACTTTGTAGAAGTGGAAGAAGTCATGAATGCCCGGAAAGGAACACCGCTTCCTTTTTCCGAGCCATGGCATGAAGGAATGGTCACCATTCGCGGCGATGTATTTACGATCCTGAATTTGCGCAAAAAACTGCTGCTCCCCGCTTCAAGCGAGTCCTCTGAGGATAAAATGATTTTGCTCAGCCGGGCAAAAATTGCTCTGCTCGTCGATCAGGTGGAAGATACCGCTTCCGACCTGGACAACCAGTTGAAAAGCAACGAGGAAGAGTGGCAACGCGAGCTATTTCCTACCGTACTGGAGCATCAGGGTGCTCTCGTTCCGGTTATCGATATGGACGCTTTTCTCGCTTCGACCAAGACGAATTAAGCGTATTGATGTAAAATACCACCCAAAGCTTGAGCCGTCTCGCGCTCATCTTTTGGGTGGTATTTTGCGTTAAGGGGCGTGAAACCTGCCGCTATCCCTCTATACGGTCCCTTGTCCTTCTTTCATGTGGACCAGCGAGTTCAACTGTTCCAGCAGCGTATTCCCGCCGGTCA
Source organism: Paenibacillus sp. NRS-1781 (assembly GCF_050467745.1). NCBI lineage: Bacteria > Bacillati > Bacillota > Bacilli > Caryophanales > Paenibacillaceae > Paenibacillus > Paenibacillus sp. NRS-1781. The sequence goes on along the minus strand of NZ_JBITPI010000065.1, from coordinate 34,296 downwards.
GTGAAATGGTACCAATCTTCTCGCAGATTTTTTCCAAAAACTCCAGCTCTTTGAGACGGTAGAGGGTGGCATTTTCGTCCATTAGCTTGGCGGTATTCAGCAGACTACGAGTGGACGCTGTTTCTTCGCGCCGTGTGATGAGATTGGCTTGAGCCTTTTTCTCTGCCAGCAGCACCGTGTTCAAAATATCCTTGATATCCCCTGGTAAAATAATATCCTTCACCCCTGCCGACGTAAAAGCAACCCCATATTCGCCGCTTTGCTCATTCAATCGGGTCAAGACATATTCCGCAATTTCCTGCTTCATTTTCAGCAAATCATCCAGCTTCATCGTTCCGACATACTCACGCAGCACCAGCTGGAGCATAATGTACATTTGCTCCTCGAATGCCCGAAATTCCAGCGCCCGCAGCGGGTCAACCATGCGGTACTGACAGACGAAGTTCAGGCGCAGTGTGATTTTGTCCTCTGTCATGATTTCCTGCCCCATCAGGTCCATCTGCTGCTGACGCAAATCTATCGTTCTGATCTCCGTGTTCACCGCCGACATCCAGAAATAATATTTACCCGGCTTCAGCTCGCCTTGCAGCACGTTATCATAATACAGGAAGCCCAGCTCATAGCTTGCCACCTGAAGCGCCTTCCAGTAGCCCTGTGTCTTGGCCAAAAAGGCTTGACCCAACGCCTTGTCAATCGCCGGCTGCCGGGTATCCGCATGAACAAAACGATGCTCCTTGAGCACGTTCCAAAAAGCATATTTACCAGCGGGCAGCAGCTCCACGAACCTATTATCCTCATAATGCAGCACATATTCATAATCCTCTACATCGACGACACTCAATTGCTCCAGCAGAACGGAATCCTTCAAAAACAAACGAATATCATGATCCTGTACAAAAAATGGTTCGGCAACATTTAAAATTTCAACCGTTTCCTGCTGAAATGTCTTCATTACGTAAGTTCCCGGCAGCAGCAGCTTGTGATAGCTTCCCTTTGTAAACAACAGTCCGCGCTCATCCGATTTAATCGTAATTTTCTTAAACATCGTATCACTCCTAGTATTTAAAATCCTCAGCTTAAAAGTGTGCTTTTTTCTACGTGTGGCGGCTCCGCAGTCCATTTGATCTTCCGATCGCTGTTGCCCGCCTTAAAATCAACATACTTTTAAAATGAGGATTCTTCATTTTTATTCGTTGTAGTAGGGGTAGTGACCCTTGCAGAGCATCCCTTCGGGGTGGCGGGCGGGGCCAAGCTTAAGGTGAAAGGAAGGTGCCGCCTGTTCCCGTGTTGCGAGGATGGAATTCATCAGTCCAATATCAACTGTGAATTCGCACTCCCGAAGCCTCGGGGCCTGTCGGCGCTTGCTCTCTCCGGTATCCGCTGACCGCATAGCCACCTCCCCGTCTCTGTCATGTGGACCAGACATGGGATACTCATTAGGGTCTTTGTAGTGGTTTTTTTCGATTTTTTTGAATACTCTACCATGAGTCGCTTGGAAGGCGATTGGGATTCGAACCCATTTGGTGGATACATCAGATTTACAGGATACCTCACCCGATCAGGCAGGCACTGCGGGACCATTTGAAATCCTCACCTCGGTAATATCTTTCTGTATCAGCCTTTATCATTATCACGCACACCCGCACTCACGAACATGGCGAAAGTATTACGACTCCATAAAAAGTAAATAAGACACACTGTAAACCGAACTGATTTTTTACAATTAATTGGTTATAATCCATGCGGATAATGGAAAAATTGCATTGACACATGTTAATATTTGGACAATAATTTGAGGTGTAATTATAAAATTTGGATTTTTTGTACGAAGGGTGGTTATGACTTGGAACATACACCTACGATTTTAGCGGAGCTGGAAGATTATCTAAAGCAAAATGACTTGACTGTAGCAGAATTAGCAGATCGTTCAGGCGTACATCAAAGGACGCTTAATACTTGGATTACTAAGCATCGCCCTGTGGCAATACATCAAGTGGATCGAATCACGCTGGCTATGGGATTGCCAGAAGGTTATTTTCACGAACGATACATAGATCATTACATCATCGAACGTTCCCCGGATTGGCGGCGAATTGAACCGGTATTGTATCGCTGTGCTGAACTGGATAAGCTGGAAGCGATTCAGCGTATAGTTGGACACATCATGGACAACCTGCTCTATTCCCCGAAGCTGTTTGATGCAGCAGAAACATTATTCGCACAAGGTCGACGTGCTGCTGCGCTGTTCCTCTATAAAGGAGTTGCAGAGGCCGAGAAGTACCAGCACTCTGAACGCTTGGCCATCTGTCAGTATCGACTGTTTACGATTCAAGTTGGAGACGATAAGAATCAAAATCTCAAGGCAGCTACTCGATTTGAACCCTTTGTCGAACGTTTGGACGAGATAGAGCAACTGGACGCGCTAAAAGATTTGGCGAACGTGTATCGTTCTTTAGATGAATGGGACATGCTTTATGAAACGGCTCAGATCATGAGAGGAAAAGCGGAAATTCAATATACACTGAAACATCAGCAGAAAAATCGGAAGCGTGAAGATCGGGTTAAGCAGTTGAGTCGTCCCATGTTTGTGTACATTGCCTATGCCGACTTATTGTGTGCGAGTACTTGTGAAGCCAAAGGTGATTATGAGCAAGCCCTACAATTTACTTACGCCTATACCGATTTAGACTGGGTCATAGAGACGGAAGAAAATACCTTGCATTGGGTCAGCTTGTTCAAGCATTGGGCGCAAGCTAATACTGTCGTGAATAAGCTTTTATCTGGAGATATAAGTGTGCTACACGATTATGTTGAATATATTGCTGCATCTTCAGATACAGCTGAAGAAGATAGGATTATCCAACTTCTGAACATTATGATAGCTGCTAACCGATATACAATAGATGTCGATGATGTACTTTCACAATTTGAAGGAGACATTAATTCTTTTGCTCAATTACCAGCATCTGCTGATATGTACACTCAACAAGTTTCACCGAATTATCTGGCGTATTTTGGTTATGAGTTGGCCTATTACTATCTATACAAAGGGATGTATAGTGATGGCTTTAAACATTTAAAATCTGCGACACTAAAAGCAATTACACTAAAAAATGATACCTATTTTATAAACTGTATGGGTCTATTCGACCATTTTAAATCCTACGCAATGGATGAAATCAAGGTGGAGTTCTCAAAATTTATTGAAAAGGCGTGGTCAAATAATGTTAAAAAAAATGGTGCCGCTGATCGTCGCGGTTAGCTTTTTGTTTATTATAACAGTGCCTGTGCATTCGAATAATCATGATCAGGGTATCCAACCTCTTGTACAACATGGAGGAGCTTAAACGGCTAGGAATAAGCGAAGGCCCGCCGACCCGTTATGAACTGATCCCATAATTGTAGACATTTGGCTTAAGCTACTATAGAGGACTGTAGTCGGTATTCTACCGGGGACAGTCCTTTGTGCTTTTCTTGGTTCTACGATGATTACACTATCGAATACCATTCACCCCATAAGACATTCACCTTATGAGTTATTCATCCCATTAACCATTCACCCTAATAAACGTTAAGTATATAAAAAAAGAATCCTCCAGGCTTTTTAGCCCTTCAGATCCTCAATCTTTAAAAGTCTTTAAAGTCCTTAAATCTTTCGCCCTTCCCCCATGCCCTACCCCATTTCGAAAAAATGAGTTACTTTGTGGCGGGTAGTAGCGGAGCGGAGGGGTTGAATCTGGAGAAGCGTGAGCGTTCGCCTTTGCAGTGGGATTCTTACCTCTACATGTCTTATACAATCCGAAGAATCCCACTGCAACAGCGATCGGAAGATCAACCCCTTCGCGGAGCGCTTTCTCCCGCCCACAACCTCACTCATTTGTCCCGCCCAAAATACCCTTCTATTTTCCAATCCACGCCAACCTGCGTTACGCTCAAATCTTGTAGCTTAACCGCATCGCTCATGGCGGACACGCCTTCTCCCCCGAGAAAGCCCGGTGCTCCGCGCCCTCCAACCAGCTTCGGCGCAATGTACAGCACAAGCTTGTCTGCCAGTCCTTGCTGCACGAACGAAGCGTTCACCTCGGCCCCGCCCTCCACGAACACCGAAGATACCTCATTTGTGCCCAGAATATCCAGCATTTGCGGCAGGTTGACCCGATCACTGTTTTCATCCTGTGTCGAATATACCTTTACACCCAACTGTTCCAGTTGGCTCCGCTTGACTTCATCATAAGCACGGCCTGTAAATATCCAGGTAGGCGCCTCGCCATCTGTAATAACACGTGCATCCAAAGGAATGCGTAGCGTGCTGTCCAGAATAATACGAATCGGATTCCGACCTTCTGGCAGACGAGTGGTTAGCTGCGGATTATCGTGAATGACTGTCTGTACACCGACCAGTATCCCTACATGCTCGTGACGAAGGCGATGCACATCCTCTCGTGCCACCTCGGACGTAATCCATTTGCTTTCCGAGGTTCGAGTGGCCATTTTGCCATCCAGCGTCACCGCTGATTTGATCGTGATAAAAGGACGCTTGCTCACGATATATTGGTTAAACACTTCATTCATGCGGACAGATTCCTGCTCACATACCCCAACGATGACCTCAATGCCCGCATCCTTCAAAATTTGTACCCCTCTGCCCGAAACCAGCGGATTAGGGTCCAGCGCCGCAATAACGACCCGACGAATGCCCGCCTTCACAATCGCTTCCGCGCACGGGCCTGTCCGTCCATGGTGGGAACACGGCTCCAACGTCACATAAATCGTCGCTCCCTGAGCATGTTCACCCGCCATACGCAAAGCATGAATCTCCGCATGTGGCTCGCCGGGCTTCAGATGAGCGCCGATCCCGACGATGCGACCGTTGTTCACAATGACCGAACCGACGAGCGGATTCGGTTCCGTTTGTCCCTTTGCACTTTTAGCATTTTCCAGCGCCAGGCGCATATATTTCTCGTGAGTGGTCATAGTACCTCCCTGAAATCGAAATCCCGCAAATGGCCGGACCGTTCCACCTTCGTATTTAAATACCGTTCATTATATTGCGACACATCGCCCCACAACGGCATACGCCCTGCGACATTCATACCCGATTGCTTCAAGGCTTCCAGCTTTTTAGGGTTATTCGTAATCAAGGTTACCGGTTTTTGTCTCAGGTGACGGAGCACACTAATCGCATCCGCATAATTCCGAGTATCATCTTCAAATCCCAATTGGTGGTTGGCTTCAACGGTGTCCATGCCTTCCTCCTGCAAAATGTAAGCCATTGCTTTGCTAAACAAGCCAATTCCACGGCCCTCATGGTTCGCCAGATAGAACAACGCACCCGTTCCGTGCTCCACAATCATTTTCATGGACTGGTGGAGCTGAAATCCGCAATCACAACGCTTGCTGCCAAAAATATCTCCAGTATGGCAAATACTATGCATACGAACAAGCGCATTCTCCGACTGTTGAAGATCGCCGTACACCAGTACGCTCGATTGCTGCCCCTCTGCCAAATTCAGTGTGGACAAACGCTTCACAATCGTGTCAGCGGTGGCATTCAGCAAGTCCTGACGATCTTCCTCATCCCGTACAGGCAACCAGCAATACCATTGAAAAACAACCGTTTCCCCTTCCATATTGACTGGCAGCTTAATCGGCCCTACCAAAATCGTGGAGGATTGCTCTCCGCGAATCGTTTGAATTTTATCATTAAGTAGCGTAGCTACGTCTTTTTGGTTCATCTCTCTGCACCATCCTTTATAAGCCTACTTCTATATGATTTGATTTTCTGCTTGTAAAAAATGTTCATGAAACGTGGATTCCATCGTCAACTGTCGTTCCTGAAGCTCTGTGACAGCCTGCCGCCGCTCGTCTTCGAACGCCTTTAGGCCCGCTCCAGTATATCCACCCTCCTGACGCAAACGAAGAAGCTCACTCGCCAGTACATCGGCATCCTTCAAGGCTGCGTTCAAGCCAAAGGCTCCGGTAGGTGTCATGGTATGCGCCGCATCTCCAATGAGGACCAGTCCGTTCCGCGACCACGTATCGCTGCGGCTGCTGAAAATATCCAACGGTACGAAGTCCTTCCACGAACGAATCTGATCATGTACGCTATGCTTTAAATCCGGGAAAGTCTCAACTAACAAGTGTATGAACGGTTCGAAAGACTGCTTGAACAAGGTCTGGAAGCTGCCTTCATCTACGTTCCAGCCAATTTGAATATAGCCCTCAGCCTGTGAAAATAAAGACAACTGCCGACCGTTGACCAATGCCAGACGTGTGACAGGCTCCCATCCGGCAGGTGCCATAATTTTGGCCCACAGCAAATCATAGCCGTGTCTGAAATTCGTGACTGGCATCTGCGCCAGCTTGCGCACGGTCGAATAGCGACCATCTGCCCCGACAATAACAGAGCTGCGAATTATAACCTCATCGCTGTTCTTATCGCAAGCGGTCAAGCCCGTGTATCCCTGCTCGCTATCGCCTTCCAGCGCAGTCACTGTCGTGCCCGCCAAATAACGAAAGGACTCGTACGTTGAAGCCTGCTTGAGCAAAGCGTCCAAAAAATAAGGCTGTGGAATATGGACCCCTACATTACCGACCGCTGGCTCAATCGTCTTCACCTGCTGCTGATGCTCCCAATATTCGATTCTCGTCGAAGCGAGGACGTAGTCCTCATGAATTTGTTCGAGCAGCTTATGCTTTTGGATCACTTGCTGACCCTCATCATTTAAAATTTCGCCGCGAAAAGCCTTTCCCACCACGCTCTGCCGCTCAACCAATATCGTCGAAACACCTTGCTCCGCCAGCAAACAGGACAGCAAGGCCCCGGCTGGTCCTCCTCCAACTATGCATACTTCACATTCCAGCTTCATCTGACTTCCTCCTACACCTAAACCATGACCTCAACAATTAGTCCGTACCTGTCAATTAAATTGTACTGTTATAATATCAAATTTTAAGTATTCATATATGAGCATTTTGCATATATATAGTCCGTATCGAATCCAACAAGTTACTTTATGTAACAAAGTATATTTATATCATTCGATTTCGTCAAGTTATAAATTTATGTAAAGTAAATTCATTTACTTTTAACAGTGGATCGTTAATAATAGGAGCATGAGGTGATCACATGAACATTCCGCAAATGTGCCCACGGTTTGAAAAAGCCATGGAGCTACTGAGCAAACGTTGGACGGTATTAATCGTGTTTCAACTAACTAACGGTCCGCAAAGATTTGTCGCTATTGAGAATTCAATCCCCAATTTAAGCGGGAAGGTCCTTTCCGATCGCTTGAAGGAGCTTGAGGAAGAAGGAATCATACAACGTATGGTTTATCCAGAGAAGCCGGTTCGGATCGAATACTCCCTTACGGATAAGGGACGCGATTTAGCGCCATTGTTTGACCATATCGGGACTTGGGCTACCCGCTGGATTGAAGTTCTGCCAGCCATTGAGCAGCAATAACCTGGTTAAACCAGCACGGACACAGACTGCTAACATGCCAAAGAACGCCTTTGCCCAAAGTACAATTCGTACTCATGACGCAAAGCGTTCTATTTTTCATATGACTCGATCAAGCATTCTCAGTTCCTTTTTTTATTGGACCTGGAGATGCTTTCTTTCTAATACTATAACGTCTCATGGCTCCTGGAACCCCTTTGATTTCCAACATTCCATTATAGACCAAGGCTCGGAGTCGATATTCGAAAAATTCATCTCCCATCTGCTGATCCAGGTGTCCCATAGCTTCTCCGATCACTCTTGCTGATTTGATAAAATCAGGTTGTGCTTGCTGCTTGTGCAACTTATCCACCTTACTCAAAATATAGGCATCATAGTGGTTTTCTTCTACATTAACGATGCTTCCATCCTTCCATATACGTAACACCTCGTGCTGCATCGCCAGCTCACACCATTCTTCCGCCATTCGTTCTCTTTCTTCTGGTGTTAAAAAAATACCCTTGTCCTCTCGACTGAGAATGGCTTGTAGTTTGTCGGCAGATATCTCGCCTGATCGTAAGCCTGTAGCATCTGCCGCATTTTTAATCCGAATATCGTTAGACCTATTCCTCAGCAGGTACATGCTCAAACGAAGCCCCACCTGCTCAGGCACATTGTTTCCCGTCCAGATCGTAATGTCCGCCTGTGCTGGAATAGCAGCAAACTGCTCCAGCAACAGAAAATCATCCCTTTCAGCATCCTCTTCATACTCATCATAAATATGATCTCTGAACCATTCCCGCCGTTGCCTGCGCCCCATTTCCTGCTGAAGCTGCCACAATGGGCCGATGGCATAGTTATCCCGAAAAGAAATAACCCGATGTGTATCTTCCCATCCCAGTTGTTTGAGTGCTATTTTCATACTCCCTGCAAAAGAATCGCCAATCACGATATATACCTGCGTGCCACCCTCGTCAGGCTCCCACCATGAGCGTCTGTTTTGAGTCTCAAGCAAGTAGTCATATAACTCTGATACTTGCTTATACAAATCATCTTTAGAAGCTTCGTTCCGTTTCACAGCTTCTGTCACTTGTATGATGTCTATTAGCCATAATCTTTGTTCGCCCGCAGTCATGCTGCGAATTGCCTCCACAAATCCTTTATTCTCCATGACTTCTTCTCCTTTTACACCTATTTTTCGTGCCGAAGTGTCCAATGGAATTGTCGAATCAGAATAGTCGTGCTATGTTAGAGGAATCGACGTTGTAGCATAGGAGGCTTCTGCCGTGAATATGAAAGGCAAAATCCATTTACATCAAGTAACGTCCGAATCGTTACGACTGGGCGCCTTACTTTCTTTAGTAGGGGGGTTTCTGGACACATACACGTTTGTCGGAAGAGATGGCGTGTTCGCCAATGCACAGACAGGCAATATCGTACTGCTGGCTGTCAAAGCCATTCAGGGAAACTGGGGTCAGGCGTTAGCCCATATCCCGCCCCTGATCGCCTTTTCACTGGGTGTTTTTATAGCTGAGAGGATTAAGAGAAAATCCACCCACCGCCTGACACCGGACTGGGCCCGTGCCATTCTACTGCTGGAAATTTTCGTTTTTTTCATCGTGGGTCTGATTCCCCAGTCGGTTCCCAATACGGTGGTGACGGTGGTCGTCTCATTCGTCGCTTCCGTACAAATGACTTCCTTCCGCAAGCTCATTGATGCGCCGTACACCTCCACCGTCAGCACGGGGAACCTCCGATCTGCGACAGAGGCGATGTATATCGCCATTACGACCAAGGACACGAATGCTGCCATTCGTGCCATGCGTTACGGTGTCATCCTGATCACCTTTCTGGCCGGGGCTTTTCTGGGAGGATTTTTGACGTTGGCTATTGGAGATAAAGCCATCTGGGGCGCTGTGGTTGCACTCATTTTTTCTTTTATTTTATTTACGGAAAAAGAACATAAGTGGAAGCTGCCCCTGAGCCACTAATCCTGCATTAGCCCTGAATAAACTGCCGCTGGGCGGTTTCAAAAAAGTTCAAAAGGCCTTCACGGGACGAGAACGCTGCCTGAGCCGATTGGTTGCTGCCGCCACCCTTTCCCTGAAATGCGCCTAGATGCTCTTTAAAATACGCCCCGCAGGCAACATCCTGTGTGCCGCTATGCGTCAGAATGATTTTGTTTTCTGCTGTTGTGGCTAATATTACAAGTAAATCATGCTCAGATGTCAGCTTGACAGCCATTTGCTGTAATTCCTGAAGGGTTTTTTGTTCAAAAATATGAGCCAAAACGTTCCCCTGAACAGCAGAAAGCAGCTCTGCTGCCTGATACGAAGTATTTTCTTCTTGCAGAATGTCCACTTGCGCCTTGAGCTGCTTGTGCTCCTGATCCCACTTTTCAAAGCGGGTCAAAACCTCCTTGCGCCCGGTATTAAACCTCGCAGATAGCACGTCCAAAATCTGAAGACTTTCGTTAAAATCCTGAAGCGCGCGAACGCCGCATTTAAAATGGATTCTCGCCAGCCCCTTCTGCTTCTCCCATTTCAGACATTTGATCATTCCGATTTCCCCGGTTCGGCCGACATGTGTACCGCCGCAAGCATTGTATTCAATACCTTCAATCTCGACAATGCGGATATCCTCCGTTACTTTAGGCATTTTCACAAGTGGAATATCCTTCAATTGCTCCTTCGTTACAACATAACTTTGGATGCTGCGGTTACTATAGATTTGCCGATTCACTTCCTGCTCAATGGCGGATAACTGCGCAGGTGTCAGCTCGGAACAGTTTACATCAATCGTGGCGTACTCTTGTCCCAGATGAAAGCTTTCCGTCCGCGCTCCCAGCAGCTCCAGACAAATGGCCGACAGCAAATGCTGTCCACTATGCTGCTGCATATGATCAAATCTGCGCTCCCAATCCAACGTACAAGCTACCTTTTCATCCTCCGGCAAACATTCGACCCGATGCCAAATATCGCCCTCCTCCAAAAAAACATCCACCACCGGAACGCCCTGAATCGTTCCCGTATCACATGGCTGACCCCCTCCATGCGGGTAAAAGGCCGTTGCCTCCAGCATAACAACATATCCGCCGTCTCTTTCCATGCTGCGTGTAATATGAGTCTCCCACTCCGTAAGGGTCGGAGAAGAGTAGTATAGTTTTGTCGTCATTCAAGGTTCCTCACTTTGGATTTCAATTTGTAAAAAACGTCTCCATTTTTTGAATAAAGGCTTTTGCGGCTGGCCCTACATATTTATCTACACGATAAAACATTTCCAAATGTCGGGTAGGCGCATGCTTGATCGGAATCGCGCGAATCCCCAGTGATCCGAAGCTTTCAATTAATTGGCTCGGCTGAATCGTAGCTCCTATGCCTTCCTTCACCAGTTGAAACAGAGACGTTGCTGAGCCTGTTTCCATCAAAGGATGGATCAAAATACCTTGATCTTCACACCAACGATCCACCAGGTCACGCCCGACAAATCCTTTGGGATACATCACTAAAGACAGGTTTGCCAAGTCTTCCGGTACAATCATTTCTTGATCTGCTAAATCATGTTCTGTATTTACATACAAGCTGTGCGTTTCCGTATAAAAAGGGATGCGGTGCAAACGATGATCCGAATGAATGCCCAAGCCTACTCCAATATCCACTTTATTATCAAGCACTTCATTGTAAATATCAATCGAGGGAATGACCTGAACCTTCGTATGAGGAAACTCCTTGTGAAAGCTGATCAGTACAGGAGTCAGCCGATAATCCAGGTCAGAGGGCAGAACCGCAACACGCAAATGACCGGTATGGAGATGGGTCAGATCCGATATGGCGTTTTTTGCATTTTCCAATTGCTGAATGACCTGTGAAGCGTAGTGCTCCAAAAGCTCGCCTGCTTCCGTCTTTACGGTTTTCTTGCCGATACGGTCGAACAAAGGGACCCCCACCTCATCCTCTAATACCCGTATTTGCTGGCTCAGCGTGGGTTGCGAAATCCCCAGCTTGTAGGCGGCCTCAGAAAAATGCAGCTCTTTGCACAATCGAAGAAAATATTGCAATTGCCGAATTTCCATGGAATCTCCCTTCGTACCATAGTCTATAACTATTGTTTATATAGAATAAATAGTATTGATCTATTATAGAATGAAATCTACAATGAGTTCAATGTTGAAGAAAAGAGGTGTTTTGTATGCGTTTGGTGTATCTCATCCTGATTATATTTTTTATCTCCATAAATTTAAGACCCTCCATTACTTCCGTCGGGCCTTTATTAGATATCATCCAAGCTCATTTGGGATTAAGCGGGGTGACCGCCAGTTTAATCACGGCGCTGCCTATTTTCTGTATGGGCCTCTTCTCTCTGTCATCGATCTGGCTCCAGCATCGCTTGGGTGTTGAAAGGTCTTTGCTTGTAGCCATGCTGTTGATCCTCATCGCCACGTTCCTGCGCATGTTCGTTCAACATACTTCCTTCCTGCTCGCTACCGCTATATTTTCTGGAATAGGTATCGGAATCGCAGGCCCCTTGGTTGCGGGGTTTATCAAAAAATATTTCCCCGAGAAACCAGGGTTAACCGGGCTTTATTCCGTTTCCATGGTGATTGGAGCAGCCGTTGCATCCAGCTTTTCCGTCCCACTTTTCCAGCAAATGGACTCTTGGCAGCACGCTCTGAGCTTCTGGAGCATTTTAGCGGTTCCCGCCGTGCTACTCCTTCTCCCCCTGCTCCAAAAAAGAGAAGCTCCTGCAAAAAACCTGCGGAGTTCGTCTTTCTCGATCAGGAATAAACGGGTACATTTATTTACTTTATTTTTTGGCTGTATGGCGGGTGTTTTTTACGCTGTGACTGCTTGGTTGGCCCCCATCGTGCAAGCTGCCGGTTTAAATCATGCTCAAGCCGGAATGGTGCTTACCCTATTTACCTTGATTCAAATCCCGGTAAGCTTCTTCATCCCACTTCTTGCTGGTAAATCAGGAAACAGAACAACATGGCTGCTTCTATGTGGTCTATCTGAATGGATCGGCATTGTCTTGTTGATGTTACACTCTTCTCCTTGGGTGGCTGCTATTTTCCTGGGCATTGGCGCTGGTGGACTGTTTCCTTTAGCGCTACTTATTCCAATCGAAGAAGCAGGGCATACAGAGGAAGCCACCTCATGGTCTGCCATGATGCAATTTGGGGGATATTTGATAGGCTCTCTGGGACCTGCCTTGATCGGGCTGAGCCTCGACGTTTTTCAGACGTTTATGCCCACCTTATTCATACTGGCTATGATCATATGTACGATGATGGTGGTAGGCTTAAAAATAGGGAACAAAGCTAAACTCCCGCTTTCCGATAAAATTTTATAAACTCCGTATACTCTCCTTATAAGCTTCACCTTCTCTCATAACTAAAAAAAGGCATCGTTGATCGTAACGATGCCTTCTTTAGTTATAGTAATTTACGTACATATAGAGTTAGTAAAGCCTACTTCACTGCATATTCGGTAGCCGAATATTTAAACAGGATATATCCCAAAAAGGCATATACTGCCACAGGTATCAAACCACTCAGCGAAATGTTGGAGAACGGAAACATCATAATGAACGCTTTTATCCACAAAGCATACGGAAGATATTTCACCTCTTTTGAAGCCAGTGTTACCCATGCACTAAGCAAAAACACATGGTTTGCAATCGAGTAAAGCGGGATCGTGTAAAAGATCATGCTCAGCGCACTGTAGCTGCCGAAAGAAAGCATCCCGAATAAAATTTCATACAGGAACATAACACCCAGCCCACCGAACAGCAATCGCAGCGCAAAAGGCTGTAGCAGTTGATACCATCTAAAGGACTCAAACCATTTACGCAACTCCAGCAAAACGACAGAAAACTGATACATCAAGACTGATCCCCCTTTATCAGCTCTGCAATTTGCTGGAGGTTGGTATTCATTTCGGATTTCAGCTCAAGAATACGCGTGACATTTGCCTCAAACTGCTCTTTGGCTAGCGGCTCTGCTCCCTGAACAGTTGCTTCAAATAAAAGCTTGCCCATGACTTGGTATTGCTGGTCGATCTCATTCTGCTTCCCGTTGTTTTGCATTTTCAAACGGTTGATCTCTACTACTGTCTTTGCCTTGTTCCCGGCCTCAGCTACACCGGTCTTAAATTTGTTGAAAAAACTCACTCTCAATCCTCAATTCATTTTTTTGTCATATAACCTTGATAATTCGACACTCTTCCCCATATTCCTTCATCTACCAAATAATTTTTAGGCATTTGGTAATAGGACTTTTGTCAGGAACACAAAGAATCTCATTAAAATTTAGCTTGTTTATTAAATATTATTGTATTACAATTAGCTCGCTAACAAAATTTAAAATTGTAATAAATTCCAGCAGAAAGGAGAACCTTATGGATTTTGATTTACGGGATTTGCCCACTCGTGAGGCACTTCAAGAATTTTCCAAGCGCATTCCCGAGATTGATATCAAAGCCACAGAAGCCATGCTATTCTTTATGCGCGTATCCTCCAGTACTTTTAAAGTCAGCTTTGAGGGCTTTGAACAATTCGGTATATCTCATGGAAAATTTTCAATATTAATTCTCTTGTACCGAAACATGAACATAGGACTGATGGCTACAGAGCTTGCGGAGAAAGTGGGAATAAGCAAACCTACTGTTACCGGACTCATTGACCGCTTGGAGCGCGATGGTTTTGTCATTAGACAAAGTCACCCTTCTGACCGTCGTATGAGCATCGTTAAACTGACTGATCAAGGGACAGAATTGATGGAGCGGCTGCTGCCTATACATTTTACAAGCACCTCCAAACTGATGAGCCACCTATCCACCGATGAAAAAGAGTTATTGCTGACGTTACTGCAAAAAATAGAACTCGGCATTCCCCAAGCACAAGAAATATATAAAAAAGCGAAACCATAATAACTCTAAAATTTACGTTTTAGTTAGCCGGGTTACTTTTTAATTTTAAAATAAATAATATCTACATACCCTATTATTTATTCTATCACCATGCCTAAGCCAATTGATTAACTTAAAGGAGCGTATTTACTCAATGAATCGCACACAAATCACCAGTCTCATTATTCCCCTAATTTCTATTGCCTGTCTTATTGGCGGAGGTTTTCTCCTTCAAACCAACGGACAAGACCAAGTCAATGCTTCACGATCTGTTAAAGGTACAACCCTGAATTCCGACAGCATTCATGTATCCTTTGAACAAGTAGGCGGAAAAGTCCTCAGCATTCCAGTAAAAGAGGAAACTCCCGTAAAAAAAGGTACTATCCTTATGACGCTGGACTCCAAAGATGTTGATTTGCAAATGGAGCAACTACGAACGCAAATTGCCCAGTTCAATACACAGATCAGCCAACAGCAAAAATCAATTGACTTAGGTTATGCACGAGCTACAACTCAAGAAAAGCAGGCACAGCTCGATATTGCACAATCTCAAGTAACTCAAAGCAAGAGTCAGGCAGCATTGCAGCGGGCAGAAGCCGCTGAGCGTCAAGCCACAGCAGCGGAAAAGCACGTCAATGATGGTGCTCGACATGAGGACATCCAGCAACAGCGAATTGCAGTAGCCTCCGCAACCAAAAGCGTTCAGACGGCCCAAACTAACTTCAATCGTAACAAAGCACTATATGATGCAGGAAGTGTATCCAAAGCTGCATTGGATGATGCCGATTCAACATTGACTTTAGCTAAAAATCAGTTAAGTCAGCAACAAGAGTCTCTGCAAAAGCTGCTCAATGGCGCAACTACAGAAGAACGAATGCAAGCCAAGGAGCAAACGACACAAGCATCTGTTGCTGTAAAACAAGCAGCGGAAGAAATTCGTGGTGCCCAATTGTCCGTCGATCGTTCCAAAACACAACTGGAGACCATTCAGCAAAGTCGTCAACAGCTAGAAGATCAGAAGCTGGCCGTTGATCTTCTCAAGCAACAAAAGGTAACCCAGGAGGTTCAGCTTAAAACGCTATTGCTCAAAAAAGAACGTCTGGTGCTGAAAGCACCGCAAGATGGCAAGATCACTGCTATCAGTACCAAAGTGGGCGAAAACGTGGGACAAGGGTCTCCCGTTATTACTTTAGAAACCAACGAGTTATATTACGATCTCTACGTGAACGAGGAGCAAGTGGGGAAATTTAAAGCCAATAAAGAAGTTAAAACCCACATCTCGGCTCTAAATAAGGATTTGCAAGGTATTGTACGCTATGTTACATCTGCACCACAATTCGCTAATGTAAAAATGTCTCGTGAAAAAGGTGAGGCAGATACCGCTACATTCCAAGTACGTGTATATGTACCAAAAGAGTCTACTTTGCTACCGGGTATGACAGTTGAGGTGAATACTGATGAAATCTCTTCGTGATGAATGGACGCACCTGGTTCATTCCAAGTATCCGATCATAGCTATCATTTTTCCGCTGATTGCAGTGCTGGGATATTCACTTCTACTCCCAAGCAGCCAAATTAACGAAGCTAACGTAGTCGTGGTGGATCAGGATAACACAGCCTATAGCCGTGAGTTCATCCAGAAAATAGATGCCTCCCCTAATATGAATGTGGCTGAGGTTGTTTCATACACTGACAACCCTGAACAATATTTTTATCACGAGAAATTTTTGGCTGTTATTTCTCTGCCGAAGGGGTTAGAGGCCAATCACAATCGCTCCCTTTCCAGTCGTGTGGGGCTGATTCTGGATAATACCAATGCGCAATCTATTACTTTGATTCGCACGGCCATGCAGGAAATTAGCGTATCCGAGAATATGGGACTGTCCGTTCCAGCTATCATGAAAACCGGAATGAACGCGGAACAGGCTCAGGGAGCCCTTAATGGTATTGCTCTGGAGGTCCGTTCTCTCTTTAATCCAACCAATGATTATCAGAATACATCCGTGCTTGCATTTACCTGTATGTTCTCTTTTATGATGCTTAATATTAACAGCTTGCCTCTGATCGCCAGACTAAGGGTTTCCCGAAGACTGACCGCAGAACTTCAAAATCCGTTCAATATTTTGCTGCGTATTCTTCCTTACACGCTGTTTTCGACGGCAGGTTTAATCTTCTCTCTCGGAGTACTTAAAATGTTTGGGGGCAGCCGTTTCGAGGCCAATCCGTTTCTCTTTATCATTCCGGTTGTTCTGTACGTATTCGGTACAGTTTGTCTCAATATTCTGGTAGCGTGGGGAGCCGCACATCCGGGAGTAGCCATCGGCAGAATGGTTATGGTACTCATGCCTGCTTTTGTGCTCTCGGGAGCCGTTCTTTCAAGATCGTTATTTCCGCCTTTAGCGATCCAAATCGGCGATTTCTTTCCATTTGCATGGCTGTACAAATTCGTACGCTCGATGGGACTGCGTGGTGCGCCTTTTCAAGAAATGCTTCCCGAACTTGGATCCATGTTACTATATGTCGGTGTGCTCTCCATGCTGGTCATAGCCAGAGCGCTGTGGGAAAAGCAAAAGCTGGCCAAAAATGCTACAGGCGATGCTCCTGGAATGGGGGCAGCTCATTCCGCTGGTCCAACTAGCACGCCTGGCGGCGGGATCTCTGTTCAAGGAGGAGCTCCAGCGCCTATACACGAGCCAATAAAAGGATAGCTATCCCCAGTTCATACTTAAAATAAAAAGCACCTTTGAAATCACTATAAAAGTGGTTTTTCAGGTGCTTTGGGATAGCTACCTCAGATTTACTTATATGCCAGACCTAATTGATAAGCGTGCTCCAGCAAACCTTCAATGTATTCTTTCGATTCGGACAAGGTATCGTAGAAGA
This sequence comes from Paenibacillus sp. NRS-1781, assembly GCF_050467745.1. Taxonomy (NCBI): domain Bacteria; kingdom Bacillati; phylum Bacillota; class Bacilli; order Caryophanales; family Paenibacillaceae; genus Paenibacillus; species Paenibacillus sp. NRS-1781. Next base: position 17,067 of record NZ_JBITPI010000065.1, on the reverse strand, counting down.
ACTCAACCCTAGACTCTCTTACTCTCGCGTAGACAGCAATCACTTTGTTCAAATAATTAGTAACTATATCGTGGTATTCATACTTGATCAAATGTTCTTTCGTTCCTCCCGCCAAGCACAGCCACAAGACCTGTTTTGTCTTGAACTCCTCAAGTAAACCTATGTTCCACACTTTATCCAGGTACCCTTTTAGCATGGAAGGAACACTGTACCACCATAGAGGAAATACAAAGACTAGAGCATCCGCAGCAGCAATTCTGTCCATCTCTCTCCGTGTTTCAGGAGCATATTGTTTATGAGGCGTATTCCAATCCAGCTCATCTGCCGCGCTATATACCGGATTAAACCCATCCCGATACAAGTCCAAAATATCTACCTCGTGCTTATTCTCCTTCAACCCCTCTACAAAACGATTCATGGCTGCAAGGGTAAGTGAATCTTCTCTAGGATGCGTAACGACCAATAGAACTTTCATGTTATTCGTAACCTTCTTTCTCCTCGTGATTGGTGTACCCTGTCTACAGATGCTATTATGGTTGATATATATGAAAGTGTGAAGTACGCACTTCAATGTACCGTAGGTACTTTAAGGTTCCTTAGTGCTTTTTTTGCACTACAGATCCGAGAGGAGAAAAGCAAATGAAAGATAATACCAAAACATATATGCACGGTATTGAAGCGACCTTCGAGGTCATCGGCGGGAAATGGAAAGCCACCATCCTGTATCATTTAACCAACGGCAGAAAACGTACATATGAACTCCGTCAACTCATTCCAAAAATCACCCAGAAAGTGCTTACCCAACAGCTTAGAGAGCTGGAAAAGGACGAGATCATCCACCGAATTATCTATAACCAGGTTCCACCCAAAGTAGAGTATGAGCTTAGTGAATACGGAAGGAATTTTAAAGATCTGCTTGATCGTTTTTGCTTATGGGGAGAAGAACACTTAGACAGGGTTTATGGCGATAAAGCAACGGTGCTGGAGGACTATTCTGTGGAAGAGCCTTGTGTAGAAAAAAAGTAAAGTACACTGAACGGCCTTTCGCCATCGCTTCATCTGCTGTCCGAAAAAATACAAAACAGTCCTAATGAAGATTTTCCTTCAATGGGACTGTTTGCGTTACTTGCATGAAGTCAAATATCTACAAGAATCGAAACTGCACTATACACTAATAACAAAGCCATTATTATATTAAACTGACTTCTATACTTAGATAAGAACTTTTGAAAAACGGAGCCAAACACACTCCAACAGAATGTACTCATAAAACCAACAAAAGCTAGAAATAACGAAAACAATATTAAGCTGACATTTGAATGGTGATATGGAAGAATGAAGGTTGATATAGCAGTGATACCATATAAAATTCCTTTCGGATTGATAAATTGTAAAAGCATACCTGTTAGAAAACTGTTATTCTTACCTCCATCATTATCTTTACCACTATCTTTACTCATCATTATTTTCACAGCCAGATATAGCATATAGGCTGCACCCAGGATCGTCATCACAAATTGAATTTTGGGAATGAAATTTTCAAGCAACAAATTAAAATAACTACTCAATAACATGATTACAAAGAAACCTGCACCTACTCCTGAACAAAATCGAATTGTCTTTTTAAGCCCGAATTTATTAGCAAAGAGCATCGCCATAATGTTATTGGGGCCTGGCGTAAAGCTGGTAACAAAAACATATAACAAAAACGATAATAAAGGCACTTGGGAACCCCCTCTTCGATGTATGTTATAATTGTACAAAAAAACAATATAACGTTTTACGTTTTATTGTACAAAACAGACGTTATATTGTACACGGGTGCAGGAGGTATTTATGGAAACCATCAATCTGATCATTGCCAAAAACTTAAAAGCCTATAGAGAACATAAGAAATTAAGTCTTGAAAGGGTTGCAGAACTCACTGGAGTAAGTAAAACGATGATCGGTCAAATTGAAAGAGGCGAATCCAGCCCTACGATTACAACGATTTGGAAAATAGCCAATGGATTAAAGATTTCTTTTACTTCACTCATAAATAATCCGCAGCCAGATACAAAAGTGGTTTTAAGAAGTGAAATTCCAATATTAACAGAAGACAACGAAAAATATCGAGTCTATCCCCATTTCCCCTTCGAAGATAATAGACGCTTTGAGGTTTATTCAATTGAGATAGATCCAAACGGCTTCCTAAATTCCGATTCACACGGAGAGGGCACGGAGGAGTTCTTAACTGTCTTTGATGGAGAGTTAACTGTCTGTATAAATGACCTTGAATATACAATAAGAAGTGGTGATTCCATCCGATTCAAAGCGGACAGACCCCATACCTATCATAATTCAGGGAAAACTTTAACTCGGTTAAGTATGGTCATATACTATCCAATCTAAAAAAGCCTGTGCTAAAGGAGTGTAAAATGGGTATGATAATGCGTATTAAAAATCTTTTCGTTATCCATAACTACCCGCTATTCATGATCTGTATGTTATTGCAAGGTATGGCGATATCCATAAGTGCACCTTTTTTGGCTGTATATTTCACAACTACACTTGGCGTATCTGTTGGAACCTTTGGTGTTTTTACAGCTGTGACCTTGATTTGTGGTATATGGATAAGCTCTCTGATTGCCAAACGTTCTGATCGTGGATTGGATCGTAAACAAATTTTGGTTATTTGTATGTTATTTAATGCCGTAGCATTTGCAGGATATCTTGTCATTCAAAATTTTTATGTACTTATTGTATATATGACTATCTTCACAGCAGTGGGAGCACCTGGAATGCCGCAGTTATTTGCCAGTGCACGTGAAGCGGTAAATCGCAGTAAATCAGCTGATCATGCCTTTGCCAATTCAACACTTCGTTCTATGTTTTCTCTTGGGTTTATCACGGGACCGCTCTTTGGGTCTTTCCTGATTGCACATACCGGCTTTAAAGGTATTTTTGTAGGGACAACTTCTATTTTTGTATTTATCGCTGTTCTACTATTCTGTTTTATTAAGCAGCCCCCTGTTCAGCTCAAAAATAAGGATCAGACTTCACATCAGCACATTACATTACATAAAAATATTGAGATTCTGATACCGTTCTCAGTTCTCACTTTGCTCTATGTGGCACACTGGATGAACAGTTTAAATATTTCCTTATTTATCATTCATAATTTAAAAGGGGACACGAATGACGTTGCTCTAGTATCCAGTATTTGCGCGGTAATAGAAATACCTTTAATGATCATGTTAGGCGTACTTGCTGCTAAATACTCCAACCGGCTGCTTATTTTTTGGGGAGCTTTAACAGGGATTGTCTACTATCTCCTCGTCCTTATGTCTACGGAGATATGGCAGTTATTAGTGGGGCAGCTTCTTCTGGCCTTCTTTGTTGCAGTGATATCGGCCATTGGCATCAGCTACATGCAGGATTTGTTGCCTTCTCTTCCTGGTTATGCCTCGACGCTGTATTCCAATGCGACAACCATCGGAAGACTGGCAGGGAGCTTAATGGGCGGATTGACCGCTCAATGGATGGGCTATCGAAACTCTTATTGGGTATGTTTGGCCCTGATCCTCTGCTCCCTTGGTCTTCTGGCGATCTCCAAAAAATTAGAGTTTGAAAAATCGGCTGCTCTACAAGAAAGGAATCAAAGTCTGTAGTCTGACACCTTATTTTTCTATTGTGGAGAAATGATTCATAATGATATCTGCCGCATATCTGTACCCACCAGCCTGACGTAATGATTCGCCAATCACATGGGCCTGCTGCTTATACGTTGAATTACTCAAGACCTCTAGTAAGGCAGCTCTCAAAATAGCGGGTGTACGCTCATTTTTATCCACAACTATACCCGCTCCCAGCTCCTGCACCCGATTGGCCACCATAGGCTGGTCGGATGTTAAAGGGATCATGACCTGCGGCACATTGTAATACAAGGCTTCGCTTGTGCTGTTCATCCCCGCATGTGTAACAAAAGCGTCTACATGCTGCAGCATGTCCAATTGCGGAATATAAGGCTTGATAATAAAATTGTCAGGAATAGATTCCGACAATGGCTCCATATCTGTATAACTGCCTGAAGACAGTACAAACTGCACAGGTAAATCGTGAAATGCTGCAAAGCAAAGCTTATAAAACTCCAGGTCTTTATTCAAAATGGTTCCCATTGAGATGTAAACCGTCTGTGGATGCAGAGCACGAAGTTGTTCGAACGGGAAAGAGGGCGCATCTTTACGTGGTACAATAGAAGGACCTGTAAAAATATAACTGTTGTCCAGCTTTTCAGCTTGCGGTTGAAAATAACGGCTTGTATAAACAATTTTCAAGCGCCCGGCATGTGGAGCGATCTCATCCATAGCCGGAACGGCAACCTGAAGCTCACTAGCTAATTGATGCGTTACTTTCATCGTAGCCGTATACAGCTTTTTTACCTCTGGATCATTTTCATCCATGCCTTGGCCAGACCCCAAAGGTTCTACGAAAGCAAAAGAAGCGATAGAGCATATTGCAGGTATTCCCAGCTTCTCTGCTATAATCTTACCTCCCCAGCCCATCAAAGAGTCATAGATTAAATAATCATAGGTCCTGTTCTCTATAACTCTCAAAACCTCTGGAATAATCGGCTGAATCATACCTTTCACCATCATGTACACAAATTGGTAATGATGTTTGTACTCCGCTGGCTTTAAATCAGCGTCTTTGGAAAAAGCATCAGCAACAAAAGGATAGGTTACCAGTTTTGCTCCCGTTGGCTGAATTCTCGTACGAAATTCCTCCGTACATACATAATCCACTTCCTCACCTCTGTCGACCAGCTGCTTAACTAATCCTAATGACGGATTAACATGGCCTTCAGCAGGCGTGATCACTACCAACACACGTGCCATCCCTACACCTCCGACATAATAAATTTTTTAGAAATAAATGGGTGTATTTTCATGATGAACTACGAACAACATACAAGATGTAGCTTTTTTTCTAGAAAAAATACATCTCACACTTAATATATCGAATATTTTCCATAAAAACAAATGTATTCAATTTTTAAGTTATGTATTATAGGCGAGGTAAACGCTTGAAGCGCATACCCCTCTTTCTATTCTAGTGTTGTTTTTCCATTCTTATATCCACACAGCAAAAAACCATACTTCGCTGCAATACATGCAACGAGGTATGGCCTATTACATAGTCATTCTACATCTTTAAGAATCTATGAACTGATTTTCATATTAAATTTACTGCAATGCCTTGATGTCCTGAATCAGCAGTTCAACATTGTCTTTCTTCGTAGCCCAACTGGTACAAAATCGAACGGCACTATGTGTAGCATCAACTTTTTCCCAAAAGGAATAAGTATATTTTTCGCTCAGTGCTTTTAAGATACGATCTGGTAAAATCGGAAACTGCTGATTCGTTGTAGAATGATATAGAAATTGAACTCCTTGTTTCGTTAACGAAGTTTGAATCAACATGGCCATATCTACAGCGTGCTTGGAAATTTCAAAGTATAAACCATCTTCAAATAAAGTCTCAAACTGTATACCCAACATTCGTCCCTTCGCCAGCAGCCCTCCTTTTTGCTTGATCATGTATCGAAAATCTTTTTTCAAAGCATCATTGATAATGACTACTGCTTCTCCCATCAGCGCTCCGATTTTTGTACCACCGATATAAAATACATCACACAGCTTTGCTATATCTGCTAAAGATGCATCGTTGTCCACTGCAACCAGACCATACCCTAAGCGAGCGCCGTCGATAAACAAGGGTAAGCCACCTTCCCGGCAGACTTGACTTAATGCTTCCAGCTCAGATTTAGTATAAAGCGTACCATTCTCGGTAGGCTGAGAAATATAAACCATACCAGGCTGTACCATATGCTCAAAAGCGCCATCATTCCAGTGAGCATCATACAGCTCTTTTACCTGTTCGGCCCGGATTTTCCCATCCTCACTTGGCAAAGGAAGTACTTTATGTCCAGTAGCTTCAATCGCGCCGGTCTCATGTACAGCAATATGTCCAGAATTTGCAGCAATAACCCCTTGATGAGGACGCAAAATAAAAGAGATCACCGTTGTATTGGTCTGTGTACCTCCAACTAAAAAGTGTACGTCCGCATTTTCGGAGTCACATGCTTTTTTAATATAAGCTCTGGCTTTTTCACAGTACTCGTCCACACCATAGCCTGGGGTTTGTTCATCATTCGTCTCCAATAGTCGCTTTAATATACGCTCATGGGCACCTTCGGTATAGTCGCATTCAAATCTAATCATTTTGTATTCTCTCCAATTTCTCTAGTTTGTTCTGAATGAACACCATAGAAGTATGTAATTCTTTAATCTCTTCTTCTGATAGACCTTGAACTAATTTTATGACTTGTTCGTCAGATCTTTCATCCAGTTGGTGATAAAACGCTTTTCCTTTAGGCGTCAAACGAATCAGATTTGTTCTATTATCCACCGAAGAATTTTCCTTAACAAGGAAGCCCTCTTTGCAAAGTTTAGCAATGATTCTACTCATATAACTGCGGTCAATTTTAAGAGAATCGACTAACGTATTGGCTATACATGGCTCGATCATACCGATCTCTACAATGACCCGTGCCTCGGTAAAGGAATACCCGCTATCCAGCACATGTCTATCTAATAATCCAAGTATATTGGTATAAAATCGATTGAAACGCCTCATATCTGCGATGACCTTAGCATCTATATTGATTTATAACTCCCCCTATTTAGTGGACTTATGCAACAATTATATTAATGATTTTTGTGGACTCTGTCAACGAAATATGATGCAATTCAATGTATTAATTAGCCCATAAAATAAAAAAAGTCCCGATCAAAAATGCTCATCAGGACTGTTGGGCGTAGCTATGGTAACTGATCTTCCCTTTAAATTCAACATGATTCCATCCTGCTCATAATCCTGATCTATGGTTCGATCAGAAAGGCCACTGGCATCGACAATTGCACTTTACTCATCGGAGTCAGCTCCTTTACTCAAGTAGGAATTAAACCAGGACACCACTTGCTCAAAGTTATCTACACGAAGGGACGGTTTACCGCTCTTCAGCAAGGAATGATTGGACCCGGGATAGCGAATGAGGCGTGTTGTTTTGCCCAGTCGTTTCAGGGCTGTATATAACTCATCCCCTTGTCCAACCGGGCAGCGGAGATCTTCCTCGCCGTGTAAAATCAGCAGCGGAGTTTCGATGTTGTTTACATGTGCCAGTGGGGACTTGGACCAGAGCAGCTCAGGATTTTCCCACGGGTTAGTCCCAACGATACCCTCCGTGTACGAAATACCGATATCACTCAAGCCATAGAAGGACAGCCAGTTGGAGATGCAACGCTGCGTAACGGCGGCACGGAATCGGTTCGTGTGAGAAATGATCCAGTTGGTCATTAAGCCTCCATAGCTGCCGCCAGCCACGCCGAGACGGGTTTCATCTATATAATCAAACTGGTTCAGCGCAAAGTCCAAGGCGTTCAGTACATCCTGATAATCTCCTCCTCCAAAGTCTCCCCGACAGGCTCGTGCAAAATCCTGTCCATAACCAAAGCTACCGCGTGGATTGGCCATCAGCACGGCATACCCCTGTGCAAGGAGTGTCTGCATTTCATGACTATATGCGCCGGTATACATCGCATGGGGTCCCCCATGAATTTGTAAAATCAAAGGAACCTGGTCTTCGGAGCCCAGTCCAGTCGGTTTGAAGATCCACCCCTGTACCTTGAATCCATCCGCAGCCTCGAACCAAAACACTTCCGGTACACTCACCTGCAAGGAGGCCATGTAATCGTCGTTATGGTGCGTGAGCTGCTTCTCTTCCCCTGTCTCCAGATTCATGTGATACAGCTCTCCAGGCCGATTCACAGCAAGTGCTGCAAAAACCAGATAGCGACCATCAGCAGATAGCGTGTACTGATAGATGTCTCTATCGTTTCCCGTAGTCACCGCTTGAACACTGCCGTCCATGGTGAATCGGTATATATGGACAGCACCCTGCACCGTCCCGAGCACATACATTTCTGACTTCATCCTCGCAGGAGCATATACCGGAGATGGAGACGGGCCGAAGGATTTCATATCACTTAAGGCGAAGTTGCCGATTTGCATATCCAATTCAGGAAACAATAGCTGCGAGGCTCCCCCCGTAACAGGCACGGTATACAGTCGATTCTGGCTACCACTGCCATACATGCGATCGCTGGCGATCAGAGTCAATGTTTTGCCGTTCGGTGCATACGAAAATTGGCTGATCGCCAAGCTGGAATCCGTAACCTTCACCATATGACTGCCGTCGCAATCGACCGTATACACATCCGAAAACGAAAACAGGTCTGCATCCAGCTTGTCGTCTTCTACACGTTTGGACAAAAACGAAATCCGCTTGCTGTCCATGGACCATACGGGGTAAGAAGCATTCCAAGGTCCCGAGGTGATTGGGGTTACCCGGCCGTTTTCAAGCTCCAGGACAAATAAATGACTAAATAGACCGTTCCACCAGCCCGATCCCTCAGCTTTGGGAGTGATGCGATCCACGACGCGCCCCCGCTCACCAGACTGCTTGCTGTATTCCTCAAGCGCCATGGCTTCCCGCTCGGCGTTGATACTCACCATACTTGTAAATACAATATATTTCCCGTCCGGCGACCAGACGAATGCCCCCACTCCACGCTTCACCTCGGTCAGTCGCTGTCCCTCTCCACCATCAGCCGGAACCATCCATAGCTGCTTGCTTCCATTCACCATACGTAGAAAGACAAGCTGTGATCCATCAGGTGACCAGGCAGGAGCTGAATCCTTATTGCCATCGGTCAACGGCTTATCGTCAGCCCCAAGAAGCGATACGACACGGATGTGCGTATGGTAGTCATTCTTTGAACGATCAATGCTTTTGTGGACGTAGGCAATCGTTCCATCGGAACTTACTGCCGGATCACTGATCCACTGATATCCGTATAAATCCTCCGGTACAATCTGTCGTTTATTCATGAGTAGCCTCCTTTTTCGGTTAACTCCTACTTCCAAAGGTTATCTATTCGTGAGCCATCTGCTTATGCAGAGGAAAATGGCAGGCCACAATATGCCCCGGAGTATGCTCTTCGAGCAATGGTCCCTGTTGGCAGCATATTTCTTGTGCATATGGGCAACGCGTGTGAAAAGCACAGCCCGAGGGCGGATTGGCAGGATTGGGGATTTCACCCGTCAATGTTATCCGTTCTTTACGCAGCCTCGGATCTGGAACAGGCACTGCATCAAGCAATGCTTTGGTATACGGATGCTGTGGCTGTGCAAACAACTCATCCCGATCTGCAAGCTCCACGATTTTTCCCAAGTACATCACTGCGATGCGATCGCTAATATGCTTGACGGAGGGCAGACCGTGAGCGATGAAAATATAGGTAAGTTGGAACTGCTGCTGAAGCTCTTTTAACAAATTTAAAATCTGAGCCTGAATCGACACATCCAGCGCGGATACAGGTTCATCGCAAACAATGAGCTTCGGCTTCATGGCAAGCGCTCTCGCTATGCCGATCCGCTGCCGCTGTCCACCACTGAATTCATGGGGATGCCGATCTGCTAAATGAGCACCTAATCCTACCGTCTGCAACAGTCGAAACACTTCAGCTTTAAGCTCTTTCCCTTTAGCAATCCCGTGTATCTGAAGCGGTTCGGCGACGATATCAAAGACCTTCATCCTCGGATTTAAAGAAGAGTACGGATCTTGAAATACAAACTGTAAATCTCGTCTGACTTTGCGGACTTCTTCGTCGGTTAAATCAGACAGGCTTTGCCCTTGAAAACGAATTTCGCCTGCCGTGGGTTCCAGCAGTTGTGTAATCATTTGTCCCGTTGTTGATTTGCCGCAACCTGATTCACCTACAATACCTAAGGTTTCGCCAGGCATCACCTTAAAACTCAATCCATCAACCGCCCGTACATAACCGCTTTTTTGGGAAAACCAGCCCTTTTTCATAGGATAATATTTTTTAAGCCCATTCACTTCGAGAAGCGGTATTCCCTGTGCTGTCTCATTCATACTGACACCTCCTCCATCCGCAAACATCTGACATAGTGTCCTTGAGCCTTGGCTTGTATTTCAGGATGAATCTTGGTGCACTGTTCCTGGGCATAAGGACAGCGGGGATGAAATGGACAGCCGCTCGGCATCTGCATCATATTAGGAACGGTACCGGGAATGGAATCCAGCCATTCTCTCTGTTCAGTAAGCTTGGGGAGTGATCCTAGCAAACCAATCGTATAAGGATGACCCGGCTTTTCAAACAAATCAAATACGTCCGCTTCCTCTACTACTTCCCCGGCATACATCACGACCACCCGGTCCGCCATTTCCGCGACAACACCTAAATCGTGGGTAATGAGAATGATGCCTGTGTTCTCTTCCTTGCTTAGCTTGTGGATTAAATTCAAAATTTGAGCCTGAATCGTAACGTCCAGTGCCGTCGTCGGTTCATCAGCGATCAGCAGTTTAGGCTGACAGGCCAAGGCCATGGCGATCATCACCCGCTGACGCATTCCCCCAGACAGCTGATGCGGAAAGTAACTTACCACTTTCGACGCACCAGGTATGCCTACCCGTTCTAGCATCTCGATACTTTTCTGCCGTGCCTCCGATTTGCTCAGCTTCTGGTGCTGCCGGATGACCTCACTGATTTGGTTACCAATCGTAAATACCGGATTCAGCGAACTCATCGGCTCCTGAAAAATCATGGATACCTCATTCCCCCGATATTTTCGCATTTCCCCCTTGGACAGCTTGAGTAAGTCTCGGCCTTCAAGCAGAATCTCCCCGCCCACGACTTTACCCGGTGTAGCCACTAAACCCATAATAGACAAGGAGGTTACACTTTTACCCGAACCGGACTCTCCAACAATAGCTACCGTTTCGCCTGGATTCACAGTGAAGCTGACACCATTGACCGAAGGCACGATGCCATCCTCCGTTTTAAAGTAGGTTTTCAAATGGTTCACTTCAAGCAATTTCGTGGTCATCTTTTCCGATCCCCCGCTTTCTGTTATTCTTTCGCCTTCATGTGGGGATCTAACACGTCGCGAAGCCAGTCACCGAGGAAAATGACGCCCAGGACCGTGATGGTAATCGCCAGGCCGGGAAACGTTGCCACCCACCAGCTCGTGGCTACATACTGTCTCCCATCGCTCAGCATGCCACCCCAGGACACTGCTGGCGGTGTGATCCCTAATCCGAGAAAACTAAGAGAAGCTTCCATAATAATCGTTGTCGCCACGCTCATACCGGAAATTACAATGAACGAAGACAAGACGTTGGGTAAAATGTGCTTCAACAGAATCCTGCTATTTTTTGAGCCAATCGCCTTGGCTGCTTTGACGAAGTCCCGTTCCTTGATACTCAATACCTCGCCCCGGACTACCCTTGTATAAGAAACCCAATTCGTAACGCCAATAACAAAAATAAGTGTAGTCATGCCAGGCCCTACCACGGCCAGGACGACCAGCATCAGCAGAATAGCCGGAATGGCCAAAAAGGCATCGGCAACTCTCATAATGATGGCATCCACCCATTTACCATAAAACCCGGCGAGGAGTCCGAGAATCGCGCCAATCGTGCCTGAGACCAGAACTGCACCGACACCGACGATAAGCGAAACTCTCGCCCCGTATACGATACGGCTCCACATATCCCGTCCCAGGTTATCTGTACCCAGCCAATGCTCCGGCAATCCACCAGCCAGCCACATGGGCGGCTTCAGACGATTAAGCGGGTCAATATCCGCAGGATTGTGACTGGCCAGCAGAGGGGCACATAGTGCCGTTAAGCACACGAGCAGTATGATTATTGCACCGACCGTTCCGGTTTTACTTCGTAACAGCTGCTTCCATATACGCCTGATACTAGACGGTTGTGCTTGCTTTTTGCCATCCAGGTCTGGGTCTGGACCAAGGGCTTGTACATCATGAATACCTGCCACACCTCCTCCTCCCCTCTCTAGTTGTATTTAATTCTTGGATCAAGCAGTCGGTAAACGACATCGGTTAAAATATTGCTGATAACCACAATAAAGGCAATCACAAATACAGCGGCCTGAACGATAGCCATGTCATGGGTATTCACAGCAACGACAAGTAACTGCCCCAAACCCGGCCATGCAAATACCGTCTCGGTAATCAGTGTACCGCCGATCAAGCTCGTAAATTGCAAGCTCATAATCGTGACGACCGGAATCAATCCATTGCGAAAAGCGTGTTTTCCGATCACTACGATTTCGAGAATCCCTTTACTTCGGGCTGTTCGTATATAGTCCTGATTCAAAATGTCCAGCATACTGGAGCGAATGAGTCGAGTCATCTGTGCAGAAAGACCGACACCCAGTGTAAAGGCCGGAAGTATTAAATGCTCCATCCCGCCCCGACCGGACACCGGAAGCATCCCCAGCATGACGGAGAATAACAATATGAGCATAATCCCCATCCAAAAGTTAGGCATGGCCTTTCCGACTACGGATAAGCTGGAAATGATTAAATCGGTAAAGGTATTACGTTTGACTGCTGAGATGACGCCCAGTGGCACTGCGATGATGACCGCAAAAATCATGGCGGCTACTGCTAATTCAAAGCTGGCTGGCAGCCGTTCCAGCACTAACGGCAAAGCCGATTCACCATAGCGAAACGAGGTGCCAAAATCGCCCTGTAAGGCACTGCCAATAAATCGAATGTATTGCGTATATAAGGGCTGATCCAGCCCAAGCGCTTGTGTCAGTACTGCACGATCCTCGGCTGTAGCGGTCTCCGGCAGCATCAGGGCTACAGGGTCCCCGGTTACCCTCACCAGGATGAATACAATCAGAGAGACAATCAGCAGTACAGGGATAACCTGTAGCAGTGATTTGGCGATATAAGTTTTCAATCCGTCACCTCCATAACCAGCAGGCTTTTTTTAAAAGGACGGGCAGGAACCTGCATCGAGGTCCCCGCCCGTTCACTTCTCTGATTTATTTTGCAGGTGCAATATCCTCTGCGTAGAACATCTCATCGCTTCTCGGTTGGAAATTCACGCCGTTACCAGTGCCATAAATCCCTTCCATTTGGAACAGATATACAGCCGGACGATCTTCCGCCAATATCTGTTGCACTTGCAGATACTCTTTTTCACGCGAGGCTGTATCCAGATTCGTCAGAGCATGCTGCAACAGCTTCTCTACCTTCGGATTGTTATAATCCGTTTCGCCTTTAGCCTCTTCTAGCAGGTAGCGATTATAGTTATTGGAAGCATCAAACAGGGAATTACCAATGCCGATCATAAACATTTCTTTAAAGGATTTGGAGCTGTAACGCTCACTGAAAGCACTTGGCTCCAGTACGTCCAATTTAATGTTGAAGCCTTCTTTATTTAACATGGCGGCTACGACCTCAGCATACTCTTTATATATTGAGGATACTGAAAGAGTTAATGCTGGACCTTCACCAGAGTAACCGGCCTGCTTCAGCAGTTCTTTGGCCTTAGTCGGATCATATAATGTTTTCTCATACAAGGAAGGATCGGCACCAAAATTACCTGGTGTAACGGAAGTACGAGTTACAATCCCCGCACCGCCTGCGATGCTGTCCACGATTCCCTTTTTATCAATCGCGAGGTCTATCGCCTCTCTCACTTTCGGGTTAGCCGTAACATTGCCCTGACTTTGACGTAAAATCAATTGCAGAACACGCTGAATCGGTGCCTTGACGATTTTCTTGCCGTCTTCGCCTTGAATACGTTCTATATCGGTGGAAGGGATTCCGGAAGCAATGTCAATCGAGCCTGCGAGCAGTTCAGATACACGCGTTGAGGCCTCTGGTATGGAGCGAAAAACAACCTGATCCCATTTCGGCTGACCTTCATAGTACTTATCGTTTTTAACCAGTACTACACGATCATCCTTAATCCATTGACTAAACTTATAAGGGCCTGTACCGATTGGATTTTTAAGGAATTCCTCTATGCCATTTTTCTCAATATATTTGGAAGGTAAGATCCCAGCTCCCATTTTGGATAAACGATTGAGCAGCAGCGGATCTGGCCCGTCGGTTATGATATCTGCTGTATGTTCATCCACCACTTTCACTTCTTTAATATTTTTAAAGTAGGAATTTTGTTTGAGCGTGTTATCCTTTGCAACTCTTTCTATCGTATACTTCACATCTTCCGCCGTGAATGGATCACCGTTATGGAAGGTAACCCCTTCGCGCAAGTGAAAACGCCAAGTCGTATCATTTACCTTCTCCCAAGAAGTTGCGAGTCCAGGTACTTTCTTCTGCTGACTATCATTTTTCAACAAGTAGTCAAATACGTTAACCAGAACGGCTTCACTCGCCGTATTGTTATTGTTATGCGGATCAAAGCTTTCAATATCCGTAGCATTCGCTATCGTCAGTACTTTACCGTCAGTCGATGCTGCACTGTCTTTACTACCGCCTGTGGATGGGGCACCGCAGCCTGCCAGGATCATCACAGCAATCAGTAACGTAATCCCGCTTGTAAACCACTTATGTCTATTCATCTTGTCCACTCCAGTCCATTGAGGTTGTATATTGCCACACAGCTGCTTCTGAACGTCTCAAACCCAATTTTTATTTTGTCTTCAAAAAATTCAGCGCTATCGCCGACATCATGGCTACTCCATAAGGCAGTACCGATTCATCCAAATCAAACTTGGGATGATGCAATGGGTAGCTTGTAGCTTCATCTCCTCTCCCCGAGCCCAACCGGAAGAAAACACCGGGTACCTGCTCACAATAAAAAGCGAAATCTTCCCCGCCTGTTGACGGTTTGATGTAGTTCCACTCCGTGGAGCCAAACAGTTGCTCACTGGTTTCGGTCATTAAATCGACCATATCCGGGTCGTTCTGAACAACTGGGTAGCCAAGCTGATAATTCAACTCATATCCGGCTCCGAACGATTCACACGCTCCACGGACTACCTGTTCGATCAGTTCAGGTATCCGGCTGCGCAACTCTGCCGACAAAGTTCGCACGGTGCCGATCATCTCGACTTCCGGTGCAATGGCTGCCCCCATGTAGCCACCACTAATTTTTCCGATCGTAATGACAATGGTCTCAAGCGGATCAACCAGACGGCTTGGAATATTTTGCAGAGCAGAAATAACCTGCGCGGACACGGCAATCGCGTCTATCCCCTCATGCGGACGGGCAGCATGACCGCCTTTGCCTATAATCTTAATCGTTAAGCTATCTGCGGAGGCAAAGGCTACCCCTTTGCTGACCCCAAGTGTTCCTGTCTTTAGACCCGGGAACATATGTAGTCCTGCCATCGCATCTACTTTTGGATTTTCCAACACACCATCATCAATCATAGCCTTGGCCCCGGCTAAACCTTCTTCTGCTGGTTGAAAGACAAATTTGATATTTCCTCTTTCAGGCCGTTCCAGCTTCGTAAGTAACTGCGCGGCTCCCATCAGTATTGCGGTATGGGCATCATGCCCACATAAATGTGCCTTTCCCGGAATCTGTGACCGATAGGGGACCGTTTTTTCATCCTGAATCGGTAAAGCATCCATATCTGCCCTTAGTCCAATTGTAGGACCCGGGCTTTTTCCTCGTAACAGACCTACAACCCCGGTTTTACCTACATTTGTTATCACTTCCAGCCCAAGTTCACGTAAGTGTTCAGCCACAATTCCCGATGTACGAACCTCTTCATAACCCGTTTCAGGATGGCGATGAAAGTCTCTGCGCCAAGCCATCAGCTGATCTTGAAGCGGTCTGGATAATGCTAAAAGTTCATTTATATTCATTATTATCATCCCCGCTCGAATCATCTTATTTTTTCTGTATAGTACCGACTAGTACAGCATCAGATTTAAAATAGTTAAATAAAGGAAAGTATGATATAGTCGAAGAAAAAGAGGTATCGACTATGACAAAACGAGCTTATGTGGTCAACCTATCTGGAGAAGAACAAAAAAAACTACAAAAGATCTGTTCGACAGGGAAAACTGCGGCCCGTTCCATACGGCGTGCACAAATCTTACTCTGGGCAGACGAGAATCGGAATGAGGGCAAGTTAAAAGATACGGAAATTGCAGAACGTCTCCACATCCACACCAACACGGTACATCTTGTACGTAAAGTCTTTGCGGAGCAAGGTCTGCAAGCTGCTCTTGAACGAAAGAAGCGGTTGACTCCACCGAATCCGCCCAAGGTCACCGGAGAGTTGGAAGCCAAGATCATTGCGCTGAGTTGCAGTGAACCTCCAACGGGAAAAAGTCGTTGGACGCTGCGCCTGTTGGCAGACAAAGCGGTTGAACTTCAATATATCGACAGCCTTTCCTACGACACCGTGGATCGTATTTTAAAAAAAGCGAACTTAAGCCTCATCTCCGGAAATGCTGGTGCATCCCTCCCCAGCAAAACGCGGCGTTCGTAGCGGCGATGGAAGACGTACTGGAAGTGTATCATGAACCCTACGACGTGAACTGCCCGGTCATTTGCATGGACGAAAAACCGTTTCAGCTTCTGAACGAAGTCCGGCAGCCCATTCCCATGAAACCCGCCAAACCTCTACGAGAAGATAGCGAGTACGAGCGAAATGGGACTTGCAGTATTTTCATCTTTACAGAGCCTTTGGTGGGTTGGCGGCATGTCGAGGTGCGGAACCAACGAACCCGAATAGAATGGGCCGAGCAGGTCAGGGCATTGCTGGACGTACATTATCCCCAAGCCCCTAAAATTAAACTCGTCATGGATAACTTGAACACCCATTCCGTTGCGTCACTTTATCACGCATTTGATCCGGAAACAGCTCTTCGTTTAGCCAAAAGGCTGGAGATCCATTACACACCCAAACATGGAAGCTGGCTCAATATTGCAGAGATTGAACTCAGTGTCATGACTCGTCAATGTTTAGCCCGTCGTATTCCTTCCATTACCGAATTGTCGGATGAATTGAGCGCCTGGGAGCAATCCCGTAACCAAAGCCAAAAGGGTGTGGATTGGCAATTTACGACCAAGGATGCTCGCATCAAGTTAAAACGTCTTTATCCACAATTTAAAGACTGATGCTGTACTAG
>NZ_JBITPI010000064.1:0-3012 GCF_050467745.1 Paenibacillus sp. NRS-1781 | reverse complement strand
AAATAAAGGTAGCTGTTTTGTATTTCATTCACACGTAAGTGTTGAACCGACATGCAAAGCGAATCGCATTTACTTTGTAAATGCTAGGTTAAGCTACAAAGAGCACACGGAGGATGCCTAGGCGCCAGGAGCCGACGAAGGACGTGGCGAACAACGATAAAGCCTCGGGGAGCTGTAAGCAAGCTTTGATCCGGGGATGTCCGAATGGGGAAACCCGGCTGTCTTCATCGACAGTCACTTTCTGCTGAATACATAGGCAGAACAGAGGCATACCAGGGGAACTGAAACATCTAAGTACCCTGAGGAAGAGAAAACAATAGTGATTCCGTCAGTAGCGGCGAGCGAACGCGGATTAGCCCAAACCAAGGAGCTTGCTCCTTGGGGTTGTGGGACGTCTCACATGGAGTTACAAAGGAACCGGTTAGATGAAGAGGTCTGGAAAGGCCCGCCAGAGAAGGTAAAAGCCCTGTAGTTCAAAACCTGTTCCCTCCGAGACGGATCCCGAGTAGTGCGGGGCACGTGAAACCCCGTATGAATCCGGCAGGACCATCTGCCAAGGCTAAATACTCCCTGGCGACCGATAGTGAAGCAGTACCGTGAGGGAAAGGTGAAAAGCACCCCGGAAGGGGAGTGAAATAGATCCTGAAACCGTGTGCTTACAAGAAGTCAGAGCCCTATTTATGGGTGATGGCGTGCCTTTTGTAGAATGAACCGGCGAGTTACGTTCCCGTGCAAGGTTAAGGTGAAAAACTGTAGCCGTAGCGAAAGCGAGTCTGAATAGGGCGATCTTGAGTACGTGGACGTAGACCCGAAACCGGGTGATCTACCCCTGTCCAGGGTGAAGGTGCGGTAACACGCACTGGAGGCCCGAACCCACGCATGTTGAAAAATGCGGGGATGAGGTGGGGGTAGCGGAGAAATTCCAATCGAACCCGGAGATAGCTGGTTCTCCCCGAAATAGCTTTAGGGCTAGCCTCGGAATAAGAGTCGTGGAGGTAGAGCACTGATTGGGTGCGGGGCCCGCAAGGGTTACCAAGCTCAGTCAAACTCCGAATGCCATAGACTTGGTTCCGGGAGTCAGACAGTGAGTGCTAAGATCCATTGTCGAAAGGGAAACAGCCCAGACCATCAGCTAAGGTCCCCAAGTGTGTGTTAAGTGGGAAAGGATGTGGAGTTGCACAGACAACCAGGATGTTGGCTTAGAAGCAGCCACCATTGAAAGAGTGCGTAATAGCTCACTGGTCGAGTGACTCTGCGCCGAAAATGTAACGGGGCTAAACACGCCACCGAAGCTATGGCTTGATGCAATGCATCAGGGGTAGGGGAGCGTTGAATGCGGGTAGAAGGTGTACCGTAAGGAGCGCTGGACTGCATTCAAGTGAGAATGCCGGTATGAGTAACGAAAAGATCTGTGAGAATCAGATCCGCCGAAAGCCTAAGGGTTCCTGAGGAAGGTTCGTCCGCTCAGGGTAAGTCGGGACCTAAGGCGAGGCCGAAAGGCGTAGTCGAAGGACAACAGGTCGAAATTCCTGTACCACCGTAATCCGTTATGAGCGATGGGGTGACGCAGTAGGGTAGTGACGCGGACTGATGGATGTCCGTCTAAGCAGTGAGGCTGGTGTGTAGGCAAATCCGCACATCGTAAGGCTGGGCTGTGATGGGGAGCGAAAATTACAGTAGCGAAGGTCATGATCTCAGACTGCCAAGAAAAGCCTCTAGCCAGGAGAAGGTGCCCGTACCGCAAACCGACACAGGTAGGCGAGAAGAGAATTCTAAGGCGCGCGGAAGAACTCTCGTTAAGGAACTCGGCAAAATGACCCCGTAACTTCGGGAGAAGGGGTGCCTCGGTAGGGTGAATAGCCCGAGGGGGCCGCAGTGAAAAGGCCCAAGCGACTGTTTAGCAAAAACACAGGTCTGTGCGAAGCCGTAAGGCGAAGTATACGGGCTGACGCCTGCCCGGTGCTGGAAGGTTAAGGGGAGTGGTTAGCGCAAGCGAAGCTATGAACCGAAGCCCCAGTAAACGGCGGCCGTAACTATAACGGTCCTAAGGTAGCGAAATTCCTTGTCAGGTAAATTCTGACCCGCACGAATGGCGTAACGACTTGGGCGCTGTCTCAACGAGAGATCCGGTGAAATTTTAATACCTGTGAAGATGCAGGTTACCCGCGACAAGACGGAAAGACCCCATGGAGCTTTACTGCAGCTTGATATTGAATTTGGGTACGATCTGTACAGGATAGGTGGGAGCCGTTGATCCTTGAGCGCCAGCTTGAGAGGAGGCATCCTTGGGATACCACCCTGATCGTATCTAGGTTCTAACTTGGTACCGTGATCCGGTGCGAGGACAGTGTCAGGTGGGCAGTTTGACTGGGGCGGTCGCCTCCTAAAGAGTAACGGAGGCGCCCCAAGGTTCCCTCAGAATGGTTGGAAATCATTCGAAGAGTGCAAAGGCAGAAGGGAGCTTGACTGCGAGACCTACAAGTCGAGCAGGGACGAAAGTCGGGCTTAGTGATCCGGTGGTACCGCATGGAAGGGCCATCGCTCAACGGATAAAAGCTACCCTGGGGATAACAGGCTTATCTCCCCCAAGAGTCCACATCGACGGGGAGGTTTGGCACCTCGATGTCGGCTCATCGCATCCTGGGGCTGAAGTAGGTCCCAAGGGTTGGGCTGTTCGCCCATTAAAGCGGTACGCGAGCTGGGTTCAGAACGTCGTGAGACAGTTCGGTCCCTATCTGTCGTGGGCGTAGGAAATTTGAGAGGAGCTGTCCTTAGTACGAGAGGACCGGGATGGACGTACCGCTGGTGTACCAGTTGTTCCGCCAGGAGCACCGCTGGGTAGCTATGTACGGAAGGGATAAGCGCTGAAAGCATCTAAGCGTGAAGCCCCCCTCAAGATGAGATTTCCCAAATAGTAAGACCCCTTGAAGACGACGAGGTAGATAGGTTGGGGGTGGAAGTGCAGTAATGCATGGAGCTGACCAATACTAATCGGTCGAGGGCTTATCCTAA
>NZ_JBITPI010000063.1:0-121903 GCF_050467745.1 Paenibacillus sp. NRS-1781 | reverse complement strand
TTAAGTTCAACTTATATAGTTTATCATGGACTACGCATTATTGACTATCCACTGTGTGAATTTTCATCGTCGTCCTGAAAATCCTAAAATATGAAAAAAAGAGGCAAAGAACGCAGATATAGCGCTCCTTGCCTCTCTTTCCATGTATGAAAATCAAAAACGAGATAATGAATTGGGATTAGCGACGTGGTGCCAATGCATGGATCGGATGACCCAGCACGACTTCCGCTGCTTCCATAACGATTTCGCCCAATGTAGGGTGAGCATGAATAGTCAAGGAGATATCTTCGAGTGTAGCACCCATTTCAATCGCCAGACCCAGCTCAGCAATAAGGTTGGAAGCTTCCAGACCTACGATTTGCGTACCCAGTACCAGACCTGTGTCTGCGTCAGCTACGATTTTAACAAAGCCTTCAGTAGCGTTCAGGGAAACGGCACGACCGTTTGCTCCATAAGAGAACTTGCCAACTTTGACATTGTGGCCTTTTTCTTTGGCTTGTGTCTCAGTGTAGCCTACGCTGGAGCATTCTGGATCTGTGAAAACAACAGCTGGAATACATTTGTAGTCTACTACAGACGGTTCGCCTGCGATCGCTTCAGCAGCCACTTTACCTTCGTAAGAAGCTTTGTGAGCCAGAGCAAGACCAGCAACGATATCGCCGATTGCAAAAATATGAGGAATGCTAGTGCGTCCTTGGTGGTCAACTTTCACCAGTCCGCGCTCATCCAGTTCTACACCGATCATATCCAGACCCAGTTCACCGTCCGTGTTTGGACGACGTCCAACGGTCACAAGCAGGTAATCAGCAGTTACTTCTTTGCTTTCGCCGTTAACGGAGAATTTCACCGTTACGTCATTATCTGTTTGTTCTGCACTTTCCGCTTTAGCACCAGTAAAGATTTCAATACCGGTTTTCTTCATGCTCTTCGCAACGATTGAAGTCATATCCTTGTCGAAGCCAGGAAGAACAGTATCCATACCTTCAATGATTGTTACTTTGGAACCGAATTTGGAGTACATTTGTCCAAGCTCTGCACCAATGTATCCACCGCCGATTACGATCAGGCTTTTCGGAATTTCAGGCAAGTTCAACGCTTCTGTAGAAGACAGAATACGTCCGCCAAACGGAAATGGTTTCAATTCGATTGGACGGGAACCAGTTGCGATAATCGCATTTTTAAAACGGTAGCGTGGTGATTCATGTTCGTTGAATACACGCGCTTCGTTTTCGTTGATGAACATACACTCACCATTGAAAACTTCAACCTTGTTGCCTTTGAGCAGACCGCTTACGCCGCCAGTCATTTTCTTAACAACACTGTTTTTGAATTCTTGTGTTTTAGCAAAGTCAACTTTTACGTTCTCAGCAGTAATACCGAAAGACTCGCCGTGTTGGGCAGCTTCGTATTGATGAGCTGCAGAGATCAAAGCTTTGGAAGGAATACATCCACGGTTCAGACAGACACCGCCCAGCTCCGATTGGTCAACGATCAATACGCTTTGTCCCAATTGTGCAGCACGGATAGCAGCTACATAGCCGCCAGGACCCGCACCGATAACCAATGTGTCAATATCCAGAGAAGCGTCTCCTACTACCATTGATTACACCTCCATAACAAGCAACTCAGGGTTAGCGAGCAGCTGTTTAATATAGTTCATGAAGTTTTGAGCAGTTGCACCGTCAATAATACGGTGGTCAAAGCTCAAAGAAAGAGCCATTACAGGAGCGGCAACAATTTCACCGTTTTTCACGACTGCTTTTTCACTGATACGGCCAGTTCCCAAGATCGCAACTTCAGGGAAGTTGATGATTGGAGTAAAGAACATACCGCCTGCAGAGCCGATGTTAGAGATAGAAATTGTGCTTCCTCTCATCTCATTGGCAGCCAGTTTACCATCACGACCGCGTACAGCCAGATCACGAATGGAATCAGCAATCATCCAGATGCTCTTACGGTCAGCATCTTTAATTACAGGAACGATTAGACCGTTGTCTGTATCTGTAGCAATACCGATGTTGTAGTATTTTTTGTAGACGATTTCATTTGCTTCTTCGTCGATCGAGGCATTCAGAGCCGGGAATTGACGGGAAGCTGCAACCAATGCTTTTACGATGAATGGCAGGTATGTTACTTTTGTGCCTTTCTTCTCAGCGATTGGTTTCATACGAGTACGGAAAGCAACCAGCTCGGTTACGTCCACTTCGTCCATAATCGTAACGTGTGGAGCTGTGTAAGCCGATTTAACCATAGCGTTGGAAATCGCTTTGCGGATACCTTTAAATGGTACGCGATCTTCCTCAGCACGCAGATCTGCTGCTGGCGCGGATGGCGCTGCAGCTTTCGCTTCTTTTTTAGCTGGCTCTTGTGCTTTTGCAGTTTCTTTCGCTGCTGGTGCAGCCGCTTGGCCTCCACCATTTTTGAAAGCTTCTACATCTTCTTTAGTGATTTTACCATTTTTCCCAGATCCACTCACTTGAGCGATGTTTACACCTTGCTCACGTGCAAATTTGCGTACACTAGGAGTAGCCAGCACGTCTTTATTAGTTGCAGCAGGAGTTGCAACTGGTTTTGTGTTAGCTCCGCCTTGTGCAGCATCCTGTTCTTGTTTAGCGGCAGCCGGTGCTTCTTCTTGTTCAGGAAGCTCACCCTCTGCAGCAATTACTGCCACAACTTGACCTACGTTAAAGATATCTCCGTCTTTGGCAAATACTTCTTGAATCGTACCATTGACTGGACATGGAACTTCAACTACAGCCTTGTCGTTTTGTACTTCCATGATGATATCTTCATCTGTTACTTTATCGCCGGGCTTGATGTGCATCTTGATGATTTCGCCTTCGTGAAGACCTTCGCCCAGCTCTGGGAATTTATATTCAAATCTAGCTGTACCTGCAGCTCCGCCTTGTGCAGCAGCACTTGGCTCAGAGCTAGCAGCTGGTGCTTCTTCCTGTTCAGGAAGTTCACCTTCTGCATCGATTACAGCTACGACTTGACCTATGTTAAAGATGTCTCCGTCTTTGGCAAATACTTCTTGAACCGTACCATTGACCGGACATGGAACTTCAACTACAGCCTTGTCATTTTGTACTTCCATGATGATATCTTCATCTGTTACTTTGTCGCCGGGCTTGATGTGCATCTTGATGATTTCGCCTTCGTGAAGACCTTCACCCAGCTCCGGAAATTTATATTCAAATTTAGCCACGTTTAAAACCTCCCAAATTTACGGTGTGCTTTAATTAAAATTCCAGTACTTTATTAACCGCATCAATGATACGTGTTGGCGTTGGCAACCAAGTATCTTCAATTTGAGCAAAAGGATAAATGGTATCCGGACCTGCCACACGCAAAACGGGCGCTTCCAGATGCAGAATTGCTTTTTCGTTAATTTGTGCAATCACTTCAGCAGCTACGCCAGAGCTCTTTTGTGCTTCTTGAACAACGATGGCACGATTTGTTTTTTGAATGGAAGCCACGATTGTATCAATGTCAATTGGGCTAACGGTACGCAGGTCAATAATTTCGACTTTAATACCTTTTGTTTTTTCCAGTTCATCAGCAGCTTTGACAGAAGTGTGTACCATCAAACCATAAGTGATGATTGTAACATCGGAACCTTCACGAACTACGTTCGCTTTACCCAGTTCAACTGTGTAATCATCCTCAGGAACTTCAGCGCGGAATGCATGGTACAAGTTCAAATGCTCCATGAAAAATACTGGATCGTTATCGCGAATAGCGGCGATCATCAGACCTTTTGCATCGTAAGGATTGGAAGGGACAACAACCTTGATACCTGGTGTTTGAGCCAGAAGTCCTTCCAGGGAATCTGTATGCAGCTCAGCAGCTTTAACCCCGCCGCCAAAAGGCGTACGGAATACGATTGGAGAATTGTAGCGTCCACCGGAACGGTAGCGCATACGGGATGCTTGAATTGCCATTTGGTCGAGTGCTTCAAAGATAAAGCCTACGAACTGGATTTCAGCTACAGGGCGGAAACCTTGGATACCCAGACCCACAGCAAGACCCCCGATTGCGGATTCCGCCAACGGAGTATCAAATACACGTTCTTCGCCAAACTCTTTTTGCAGACCTTCTGTTGCGCGGAATACACCGCCTACATGACCTACATCTTCACCGAAAAGCAGGACGTTAGGGTCGCGTTTCAACTCTACGCGCAGTGCGTCACGAATCGCTTCTTTCATGTTCATTTGTGCCATTTGCTTCATTTCCTCCTTAAACATTGACAGATCAGTTTCAGTTCAGATCCAATTAAAAGACAGACCGGATCGGGATGCCGCCCGGTCTCTCTGATTTATTTCAAGCTCAATTATTTAAAATCAGCTTTTTGTTCTTCCAGATGCTTAGGCGTAGATTCGAACATGCTGTCGATCAGACCGGAAATAGTCATTTTTTCTGTTTTCTCGGCTTTTTTGATCTCTTCGTTCACTTTCGCTTTAGCTTCTTCTTTTACGCGAGCTGTATCTTCTTCAGTCCAAAGACCTTTTTTCTCAAGGTATTTCGCAAAACGGGCAATCGGATCTTTCGCATTCCATTCGCCCTCTTCTTCTTTCGAACGATACTTACTTGCATCGTCAGACAGGGAATGTGGACGGAAACGGTAAGTTACAGCTTCGATCAATGTTGCGCCTTCGCCGTTACGTCCGCGTTCAGCAGCTTCTTGAACAGCCTTGATAACTGCGAGTACGTCCATTCCGTCGATTTTCACGCCTTTGATACCGGCAGCAATCGCTTTGTGAGCGATCGAAAGAGCAGCCGTTTGCTTCGCAAATGGAGTTGTGATTGCGTAGCCATTGTTTTGCACAAAGAAAATAACTGGCAGCTTGTAAACACCGGCATAGTTCAGGCCTTCGTAGAAGTCACCTTCGGAAGAACCGCCGTCACCTGTATATGTAATGGCGACATGTTTTTGTTTTTTCAGTTTGTATCCCATTGCAATGCCCATAGCGTGCAAAATCTGCGCGCCGATGATGATTTGCGGCATCAATACATTAACACCGTCCGGCACTTGGCCGCCGTGTTGATGACCACGGGAATACAGGAATGCTTGATATAATGGCAGGCCATGCCAAACGATTTGCGGAATATCGCGGTAGCCTGGTGCAATAAAGTCTTCTTTTTGGAGTGCATATTCACTACCAATCATTGTTGCTTCTTGTCCGGATACCGGAGCGTAGAAGCCGAGACGTCCTTGACGCCCTAAGTTAACGGCACGGTCATCCCAAGTACGTGTAAATACCATTCGATACATAATTTCTTTCAATTGATCATCTGTAAGTTTAGGCAACATATCTTTATTGATAATTTCACCATCCGGAGAAAGCACGGACAGAGCCTCAACTTCCTCTGTGTACACTTCATAAGGAACCTTGCTCATTTTCTTCACCTCAACAAAAAAATTTGAATATCAAGTTCCGCTGTTATAGGATTATTATACACCTGTTATATTGCTTGCGTCAAAGATTTAGTTATTTTTTTTGAGTCCACCACATTTTTGTGTGTGTAACAGGAAACATTTTTTACTATAACAGCTTAGTACATGATTGAAATTTTAAACATCTATTGCAATCAGGGTAATCTTAACTTATTGTGATCCCGAATGCAAAATTATACCCCAGAAAGGTGACAAATAATGACGGATTCCCGGTACTTGAAACGAACCATCCTAAAAGACGAAATAAACAGCCGCTTTCTTGGCGAACCCAGAACACTCCGTATTTATTTACCTCCCGGCTATAATGAAATTTTGAGCTACCCGGTCGTTTACTGTCAGGACGGAGAGGAATTTTTCAATTTTGGCCGTATAGCAACACAGGCAAACCGTCTCATTCTGGACGAAGGCGTTGAGCCTTTCATCATCGTCGGCGTGGAAGTCAACACGAAAATCAGAACTCAGGAGTATGCTCCCTTTGGCAATCGCTTTGAAGCGTACACTGCCTGTTTTGCAGAAGAGATTATTCCCTATGTGGAACAGAAGTATCCTATAAGAAGAGATGCATCGTCCCGGATTCTGGCTGGAGATTCACTAGGAGGCAGTGTGTCTCTGCATTTGGCCTTGCTGTATCCCCAACTGTTCAATCGTATTATCAGCCTGTCCGGTGCTTACTATGAAGCTTCACAAGAAATTATCGCTCGTGAGCGTGATCTGTCCCATCTGCGGGTGTGGATGACGGTTGGTCTTCAAGAAGATGCGTTTGAGAGCGACACCGGCATTTACAATTTTGTAGAGCTTAACCGCCAATGCGCAAATTTGCTGCTCGTACGGAACGCCGATGTTTCCTATCGAGAAAAGGATGGCAAGCATTTATGGGGCTTTTGGCAAAATGAGCTACCTGACGCGCTAATGTATTTTTTAGATCGCTCCTGAGTGAAGCTTTTCCAAAGCTACAGAGATGACCAGGGATTGAGCATTTGTTGACCAGATTAGGTCGTTATGCTCTTTCCTCTTTCTTCTCCGCATGTTGGATACGCTTTCAAAAATGTAACGAAAAACGGCATTTTTTGCCGTCTTCTGTCGTTCACATTATAGCTTTTCTTCTATGATTTTGTCCAGCAAGGCATTGCAGCCCGCGTCCATTAATCGGTATGTTTCTTTAAAATTTCCGGTAAAATACGGGTCCGGCACCTCTCTCAGCTTTTCTTGTGGCAGCAGGTCCATAAATTTTAAAATGTCAGCCTCCGCTCCGCCCGCGAGTTTGCGTATGTTTCGCTCATTGGAATCATCCATACACACAATATAATCAAACGCTTCAAAATCATGGCCTTTCATCTGTCGCGCCTGTATACCTTGTTCACTAATTCCGTGCAGCTTGAGCTGCTTTAGCGTTCCCTCATGCGGTGGATTTCCGATATGCCAGTCTCCTGTTCCTGCCGAGTCTACCCGGATTTTCGCACCTAGTCCCCGTTCCTGCGCTTTATGTCTCAGTACCGCCTCCCCCATAGGGGAACGGCAAATATTACCCAAACACACAAACAAAACGTTAATCATTTCGCTCTCCTTCCTAATTACACGCTACAATTCCTTTTTTCTGTTCCATTGTAGCTATGCCCTCCAAAATTGTGCAAGCCATATTTAAGGCGTTATACTTAAAAGCTGATGAGCTATGTAGACGTATGGCAGAAGAAAGGATGTTGGATATGACGAAGAAGCGCGCCATTGTATTTTCCGGCGGTCGTCTTGGCGAGGAAGATCTACAACAAATACAACCCGGGGATTTCATTATTGGTGCAGATAAAGGTGCCCTATTCCTGATCGAACACGGCATTACGCCACACGTATCTGTAGGAGACTTTGATTCAGTAACACCTGAGGAAAAGTTACGGGTTGAATCTGCAAGTAAACGTATGCTTTCGTGCGATCCGGTACTCAAGGATCTGACAGATACAGAGCTTGCTCTGGAAATTGCCATGGATGAGCAGGCAGAGCATGTGCTTATGCTTGGCGTTACGGGTACAAGGATGGATCATACGCTGGCTAATATTCAAATATTGGTACGTGCAATGCAACATCATATAGGCTGTGCCATTATGGACGCCCATAACTATATTGAACTCACTGGATCAACGCTGGAGATTGAGCCTATGGGCTATACATATACATCACTAGTTCCTATGACTGCCGAAGTAACCGGTATAGAGCTGGATGGATTTATGTATCCACTGCACAATGCCACACTTAAAATGGGGCAATCACGCGGTGTCAGTAACAAGCTGATCGCTCCAAAAGGAACGATTTCCATTGAAAGCGGACTGCTGCTTGTGATCCAAAGCAAAGATTAAATATGACATTATTGTAATCTTTTCGAAAGAACTTTTTCTGCTTGAATCCCTTGCTAATCAAGAGTTTTATCATGTATTCCGATTTTTGAGATTCGATATTTTTTACAAATTGTAATTTTTAATCGTTTTTTAATAATTGGCGTGTAAGCCTTGTCCCTCAAGCATTTGAGCGTGCTTTTCCAACTATTAGGCGGTTTTAAAGCTGTTATACTCAACGCTGTAAGTTAGTTAGCAACTCAGCAAAATATTGTACAAATCAATTTCTGGAGGTACTTACAACATGAACATGCATAAAATCATAAAAAAGGCAATTATCACAGGAATGACAGCCACTATCGGCTTTGGAACGTTTGCGTTAGAGGGAACAAATACGGCTCAAGCTGCCACAGCTACTACTTCTGTAGGTCAAAAAATAATTAACTACGGTGAAAACTATATGGGAACTCCCTACAAATTCGGAGCTTCCACAAGCACTACACGCAATTTTGATTGCTCTTCCTTTACGAAACATATATTTCAGAAATACGGCATCGACTTGCCACGTACCTCTGTTGCACAATCGAATGTTGGACATGCCGTATCCAAGTCCAATTTGAAAAAGGGTGATCTTGTGTTCTTTTCGAGCGGTAGTCGCGCCACGGGTCGCAACATTACACATGTAGCGGTCTATGCAGGCGGAGGTAAAATTTTACACACATACGGTAGTCCGGGCGTTACCATCTCCGATTTGAATTCCGGTAACTGGAAAAGAACATACATCAAAGCACGCCGCGTGCTGTAGTATTCATTTGATTTAACGTATTTAAGCCGGGACACAGGATCTCGGCTTTTTTATATTTTCCAATACTATACTACTCTGCTTCCGGGGGTGTCCTGAGTGAATAGCCTATACCTCGTTGCGTGCGAATCATTTTGAATCTTTGCCCTTTGTCTACCTTGACTCTCAAATGCCTGATATACACGTCCACTACGTTCGTATCTACAATATAATCATGCTTCCAAACATCCTTCAAAATTTGCTGCCTGCTGCAAACCTGATTAAGATGTATAGCCAGATGAAGCAAAAGATCAAATTCCTTTGGAGTTAATTCCAGCTTCTGCCCGCCTCTGCTTACCAGTCTGCTTCCACTATCAATATGTAAATCACCCGC
Source organism: Paenibacillus sp. NRS-1781 (assembly GCF_050467745.1). Classification (NCBI taxonomy): domain Bacteria; kingdom Bacillati; phylum Bacillota; class Bacilli; order Caryophanales; family Paenibacillaceae; genus Paenibacillus; species Paenibacillus sp. NRS-1781. The sequence continues at coordinate 112,949 of NZ_JBITPI010000063.1, read as the reverse complement.
CTGTATCGGCCTTTTCACATCACGTGCAGCACCAAAAATCCACAATAAATTAGCCACTCTGGCTTGAAATACTCTAGGGGAAAAGGGTTGGACAATCACATCGTGTGCTCCCTGCTCAAAACAGGAAACAATATGGTTCTCATCATCTGATGAGGTCATTACGAATATTGGAACAGTGGGATCATTTTGTTGCATGGTACGGATCAAGCCTTGTGTATCAGGCTGCTCAGTATCCATATTCAGAAGCAGCAAATTCACAGAATTCTCGTCTAAATAATACTTTCCCTCTGCTATATTGCGGGCGTTAACCACCCGATAGCTTTCCTCCTCCAACTGACGTGTATACGTAGTAGCAGATGCTTCATTCCCATCCACGAGTAAAATTAACGGGTTCATTCTTCTCACCCACCTGTGTTTGGACATAGGACTGCAATATGGATACAGACGTATTTGATACAAACGATTCGAACCTATTTATTATATTGTAACAAAAAAGCAGTGAAATCATTCCACAAAGGAAGACTTCCTGCTTTTATGGTTTAGCCTAAATAACGATGATAGATTTTCCTTGCTTCTGTGACGTCTTTTGTTCCGTGTATTAATGCTCTCCCATCTGCAAAAATAACCAAACGGTGCGTCTCAACACTAAAAGAAACCAGAAACGGATTTTGCTCCACTGTTCCCTCTTCCAAAGAAGCCAGCCTGTCTGCTGTTTCTTTAAGATTCACCTGTCTCGGTTCTGCTGGTCTAATTTGAACGGTATCCCGGCCGCACAGCACATCTATTTTCTGGCGATGGGCTGCCGACAAATACGGATACGTCGGGTGGCTACCGCAAGAAGGACAATCCGTTTTTTTGACGCTATCCACTGTTATCGCTACATGCTCATTTTTCCACAAATCAAACGAAAGCAGCTTGCCCCTGAGATCAACACGGTATCCACCAAGTAGCTTGAAGGCTTCCGTGGTCTGGTTGGCCGTGACCATCTGCACCGCCTGTGGAATGATCCCCACGGTATCACAGGTTTCTCCGCCAAGCGGTACAGTTCCAAGCAGACAATGAAGACAAGGCGTTTTCCCTGGTAAAATGGTATAGGTTACACCATAGCTGCCAACACATCCCCCATAAATCCAGGGAATGCGATGCTTTTGTGCCACATCGTTCATAAGTAACCGGGTATCAAAGTTGTCGGTGGCATCCATAATGAGGTCTACTCCCTGAATCAGCTCCTCCAATTCCTCTACCCCGACATCCAGAACTTGTGCGTGTATGATCGTTTCCGAATTGATTTCCTGTAGTCTTCGCTGGGCAGCTACTGCTTTGGGGCACCTCTCTGCGGCGTCACTCTCCTGAAAAAGCTGCTGGCGCTGCAAGTTACTCCATTCCACATAATCCCGGTCTGCGATGGTCACTGTGCCTACGCCTCCGCGAACGAGCGTTTCCGCAATCCCGGTCCCCAGCGCTCCAGCACCAATGATCAGTACGTGGGACGAACCCAGCCGGCGTTGTCCTTCCGGCCCGAAAGGGGCGAATCTTTCTTGTCTGGAATAACGATCATTGGGTTGTACTTGCACACCCGTTTTTTCAGTCGCCTTCATGCCTGAACCAAGCCTTCTGTCGGGCTGCTTGCCGAGGCATAACGCTGTACAGAAATCATGCCCGCTTCAAAACCATATCTGCCCGCGCAAACAGCCAGCTTCATCGCCTCAGCCATTTTCACAGGGTCCTGAGCTCCTGATACAGCTGTATTCAAAAGTACGGCATCTGCCCCCAGTTGCATCGCCATTGCCGCATCGCCAGGCGAGCGAATGCCGGCATCGACGATAACCGGAACCTCCGCTTGCTCAATTATTAGCTCTAATGAAAACGGGTTTAGCAGGCCGCGTCCTGTACCAATAGGTGAAGCTCCAGGCATAACAGCATGTACGCCAAGCTTTTGCAGCCTTTTGGCCAGAATCACATCATCTGATATGTAGGGCAGCACGATAAAACCTTCCTCCAGCAGCTTTTCACTAGCCTTGAGTGTTTCAAAAGGATCAGGCAGCAATGTCTTGCTATCCCCAATGACCTCCACCTTAATCATGTCGCATAGACCTGAGGCTCTCGCCAGCTTAGCGATGCGCACTGCCTCGTCCGCCGTTGTCGCTCCTGCCGTATTGGGAAGCAGTGCATAACGACTCAAATCCAGTGTATCTAGAAAATGTTGCTTATCCCGTTCCTCCAGATTTAATCTTCGCACGGCAAATGTTAATATTTCGGTCTCCGCAGCTTCCACAGCTTTGGATTGAATATCCAGATCGACGAATTTTCCTGTACCCAATAACAGCCTTGACGTAAAAGATGCTTTACCAATCGTTAACATCATTAACCACCTCCCACAAAATGTATAATTTCCAATCTATCTCCATCTTTCAGTATCGCTTCATCATGATCCTCACGAGTCAATATGTGACGATTCAGCTCCACTACTACAGTTTTCACTTTCAAATCCAGCTCCTTCAGCAGTTGATCCACATGAATGATCCGACTGGAAAAGGTCATGCTCTGACCGTTAATCGTCAGCTTCATTTACTCGCCTCCTTTATATGTTCAGGAGAAAAGCCGCTTATTCCAAGCTCAGCCACACCAACCCCTTTTAACAGAGCTGCTATCGCAAACCCGGTAGCTTCGCTCAGCAACACGCCGTTCCGGTAGTGCCCGACTGCGGCATATACTCCTTCAACGCCGGGAACAGGCCCAATACAAGGACGCCGCGCCGCTGCCTGCGGACGCAAGCCCGCCCAAGTGCGTAAAAAAGAGGCTTCACGGACACGAGGCAGCCAGGCAGAAGCACGGGCCAGCAGCGCCTCCAGGCTTCCAATGGTCACCTCTTTGTCATGCTGATGCGGCAGACTCGTCGCTCCAATCCAAAGCTCGTTATTCCGCTTGGGCACCAAGTAAATATCATCGGCGTAGATGGTATATTCCAAGGGATGATCCTTCAAGGAGATAGCAATAGCCTCACCCTTGACCGGATAAAGCGGATATTCAAAACCAACCTGCTCCAGCAGCCTCATACTATCCAAGCCTCCAGCAATAATGACCTGTTCGCAGGAAAAAATGCCTCTGTTTGTTTGTACGCCACAAATTCGCCCATGCTGTACTATGAGATACTCAGCCTGTGTACCCGTCCATATTGTTGCTCCGAGCACCGTAGCTGCCCTTGCATAAGCACAACAAAGCTGGACCGGAGAAATCTGCGTCTCCTTTGAGCGGTATATAGCCCCGATCGCTTGACCATCCAAACCTGGAATTCGGCGGGCCAATTCTTTGGCATCCCACCAAACAGGATGATCATCCTCTCGCGCAATAGCCGCAGCCCAGCGTCTTTGTCCCTCGGCTTCAGACCGGAAGGGGGTCACAAATCCTTCTGTTCGGAATTCTACCTGAACACCGGACAAACGCTCTAGGTCACGAACCAGCTCGGGAAATGCATCCCGGCTTGAGCGAGCGAACTGTGCCAACTCCGGGTCGGTGAAATCATCACTCTCTGCTGCCAGCATCCCGACCGCAGCTCCTGAGGCTCCCTCGCCCGGAATGAAGCGCTCCAGCAATATCGTACTGCGCCCCTCCTTGGCCATATGATAAGCAATCGAGCTACCGATAACACCTCCACCAATGATCAAGCATTCAGCGTGTCCAATAGCTGGTGCCTTTGTTTTTATCTCTGGCATATGTTTCATCTCTCCCCTCCACTTACGATTGTGCTTGCAGCAAACTCCTATTTTCGTTTCACCACTACAGGCCGTGAACTACTCGATCTGTCATCCGCCTATATGCCCTCGCAGCCGCAACAGGGAACTCTGCCTTCCAGATGCCGGACATTACGGCAATTCCACTTGCACCCGCAGTATACAGCTCGTGAATATGGCGTGGTTGTATGCCGCCTAGAGCAATCACAGGGATGCTCAACAACCTGCTTATGCGCTCAAGCTGTGCTATACCTCGCGGAGTAACACCAGGCTTGCAGTGAGTCTCATACACATGTCCATAGAGTACATAATGCGCTCCTGCCCGTTCGGCAGCCTGTGCCTCCTCCAAGGAATGCACCGACACCCCACAGCGCATATCCTCTGAGAGTAAGCTTTTGACAGCTGCAACAGGTAATCCGTCAGCCGGTAGCTGGATAGCTCCAACGGAGGTCAGCAAAGCAACATCCACCCGGTCATTTACTGCAATTTGCTGTAAAGGAACTCCTCGATTCACCATACTGCGGGTTAAATCGAGCAATTCAGATGCGCTCTTCTGCTTCAAGCGCACATGTACATAATGAACATACGGATGAATAGCAGCAGCCACCTGGGCAGTATGTGCATGTGCACTGGAGTCGCCTTCCATCGTAATTACGTGCAATTCGATCTTATTCTCACCTCACAATGGACTAAATGGTTGTAAGCTGACCCTGTATCTTTACAGTCTCATATCGTGCTATACGTTATGGACTAACCACGTTTACCAGCAAAAAAATGAAGGGGTACGGTATATGAATACGAACGAAAACGCAAAAAAACCACTTCCCGAAGGAAGTGGTTTAACGTACGTCCAATAACCAAACGGATCATTATATCCGTATACGTATATCGTCCCACATACAAACAAAGTAATAAATTCGTTACCTCGTTTGTATGGCGCTCACTTCCCTACGCTGGCATAACCCAGATCAGGTGCAAAGGGTCCGAAATCCGGTTATTCCGTCTCAGCCGCATGGGCGGCTCCCCTAGTGTAACTATTTTATTGTATCAGCTAAAGATAGCTTAGCATAATTTCCTAATCCTGCAAACCCTGCTTCTTGTGAAGCTTGGTACAGAACTGGATATTTAGTTGACTTTACTTGTCCATTCTTCCACATTCCACGTTTTGGTTACCCAATCCTCATAAAAGTCCGGTTCGTGAGATACGAGCAGCACCGTTCCTTTGTACTCCTTCAAGGCACGCTTCAGCTCATCCTTCGCTTTGATGTCCAAGTGATTGGTAGGCTCATCGAAAAGCACCCAATTGCTTTCCCGCATTAACAGTTTGCATAGGCGGACTTTGGCCTGCTCACCACCACTGAGCGCGGATAGCGGACGGGTGATATGCTCATTTTTCAAACCGCAACGCGCCAAATGCGCCCGTACTTCATGCTGGTTCAAGTGCGGGAATTCATTCCACACATCCTCAATCGGTGTAACTTTCTCTGCTCGTACCTCTTGCTCAAAATAAGCTGACTGCAAGAAATCCCCTTGATAGGTCTTGCCGCTGATCGGCGGAATTTTTCCCAGAATGGTTTTGAGCAATGTCGATTTACCGACACCATTATAGCCCACAATCGCAATTTTATCGCCACGTTCAATCGTCATGGACATTCTAGGCAACAGAGCATGGGTGTAGCCAATTTCAAAATCAATACCCTCAAACACCGTTTTCCCACTCGCACGCGCTTCTTTAAATTGGAATGTTGGCTTAGCCGCTTCTTCCGGTTTATCAATGCGCTCGATTCGATCAAGCTGCTTCTCACGACTCTTCGCCCGACCTGACGTAGAGGCGCGCGCCTTATTGCGTTGAATGAAATCTTCCTGCTTCTTAATAAAATCCTGCTGCTTCTCATAAGCTTCAATATGCTGGCTTTTGTTCAGGTCTGCCATTTCAAGGAACTTTTCATAGTTGGCTGAATAACGGGTCAGCTTGGCAAATTCAAGATGATAGATGACATTAACGACCTGATTCATAAATTCAGTATCATGAGAAATAAGAATAAACGCATATGGATAATCCCTCAGATAACGTGTAAGCCATTCAATATGCTCTACATCCAAATAGTTGGTAGGCTCATCCAGCAGTAACACATTTGGCTTTTCCAATAGCAGCTTGGCAAGTAGGACCTTCGTTCGTTGTCCACCACTAAGTGCGGAAACATCCCGCTCCAGTCCTATTGCGGAAAGGCCCAATCCATTCGCCATTTCTTCAACCTTCACATCAATGAGGTAAAAATCCCCCATATCCAGTTGTTCCTGAATTTCACCCATCTCTTCCAGCAGCACTTCCAGTTCTTCGGGAGAAGCTTCCCCCATCTTGTCAGTGATCTGCATCATTTCCTTTTCCAATTCCAACAACGGGAGAAAGGCGTCCTTCAGTACATCCCGCACCGTTTTACCAGGTGTAAGCTTGGTGTGCTGATCCAAATACCCATAACGTACACGTGGAGTCCATTCCACTTTGCCTTCATCCTTAAGCAATTTTCCGGTCAGGATGTTCATCAGTGTCGATTTACCTACACCATTGGCTCCCACCAAACCTACACGTTCCCCTCCGAGCAATCGAAAGGATACATTTTTAAACAATGTGCGGTCCCCAAAATTATGGGATACATTTTCTACAGTCAATAAACTCATAAGCTGTTTTTGGCTCCTTATTATCATCGGCGATGCCGACTGTTCTTATTTCATATGCATTTCTTTCAAAGCCTTATTGTAGCACATCCAGTAGCCTTATCGGAATATTGAAAATGGGTGAATTTGAAGGATTTTGATATTGTCTGCTTATAAAAAAAGAAAACCACTCGTAGGAGTGATTTATTTAAAGATTGTTTAAAGATTTTATCTATTATCATTATCACATTTGTATTCAAAATACCCTGCGGCTGCCGCAGATTTTTCATCTGTAAAACGCTCTGTCGCTTTAAAGGGAGCAGGGCAGGAATCTCTGTAAAAATATTTCATTCCGGTATCCGGCTCTACGCCGCCGATCATGGCTTGTTTCCTGACGACTCTCCCCCCACCAAACCCATAGTTATTGTAGTATCTGTCTCCAACCGGGATTCCCTGGATAAACGCCATCAGCCCCACATCATCTACCGTGTTATACCATTCCTCTTGCGAGATAAGCGGCAGCGTGAATGTATACGATATACCATTATGTACTGCTTTCTCGTTATAGAGATTAATAAGTCGGCCCAGATCCTCCTGAATGCTGTGGACAATGGTGGAACGTCGTGCTTGCTCAAAAGCTTCCGGGTCATTCAGCAACGAGATCGTTGTCTGTCCCTGAAGCTCCTTCTGAAAGCCCTCTACCCACCTGTGATTCCTAGCATCGTAGGCATGTACATAATTATCCAAAGTAAACCCTACACTGTTACCTGCCGAATCAACGTAGGCATAAGGTTTTTTTTCACTCCATTTGGGTTCCTGGACAGCTTGTCCATGCTCATCTGTGTAAGATTCGGAAGCGAACACATAATAGCCGTCATAGTCCAGAATCGTAAGTGCAGGCATATAATCCAATAATGCGCGTTGTGCCACTGTATCCCCATCAATTCCCATATTAAGAAATAGGGTACGCAGGAACGTGTGCAGCGCTTCTTCTTTATCTACACGAAAAAACTTGTCCGATCCATACCCGGCCTCTCGTTCCTGACGCTCATTCTGTGAAAGCACGACACCTGCATCCTGAATTGCGGTACGGAGGGCAGAGGTATATTTCATTTCCAATTGCTGTACTTCGCGCTGATTCTGCACCCGCAGGTCACTAACTACGCCAAAGGGCAAAAACAACACGATAAATATAACTGCAAAATCAGTAATCTTCATTCAGAACCATGCCTCCGTAAGAAGCTGTAACCGCAGGTTTGCCGCTATTTGCCCCACCAAGGAGCCATGATTTGTACAAGTCCGCAGGAGTTCGATTCGTATTGTGTACCCTCACTGTAAAATAATCTCCTGACATCATGGTATACCGACGTGTTTGATCTGACTTTGGCTGCTGATTGTCTGGAAACAGTACAGGCAAGATTTGCGGGTTATAGTAACCGTCATATACGGAGGAATAGTAGCCGAGAAAGCTATCCGGCCTCGCCGCATCTGCATAGTCCGGTACATATTTTTTGTGCATATGCTCCAATTCAACCTCATACGTATTACCCGTCAGCTCTAGCTCACGCATAAAATCGTTATACATCGTCGGTGTAATATATCCCTTGGTTCTCACCATATCAACAAAACGTACGGTTGAATGATACGTATTTAACCCGGATATATCGTCCTGTCGTTCAGCGGCTTGAGCTGCGGGTACTATGTACAAAAGCAGTATAGCGAGCAATGCCCCTAACAGCTTGGATATAGATTGAACCACTTCAGTCCTCCCCCAATTTCTCAAAACGTATGGATTGTATTTCTCCATACTGATCACGCTGTGGATGCATGGAATATAAAGAGGAAGCATCAAGGGCTGATACATCGGGCTCAAACGGTTCGGAATACATATCGTATACTGTACCATCGACTTGAACAGAAATGCCTTCCTGCAAGTTCATGCGGATTGCCTGCATAACTTGAGTTCCTTTGACCCGTTCTGGCATACTCACCTTTAAAGTACGATTGATACGCCCCTCGGAATGCTCCTCCTGCTGCGATCTTAATTCCAGTGCAGTACCCATCTGACTGGACAGCTCTGCGGCCGTTGCACATGCGGTTATAAACAGCGTAACTGACACACCAAGCCGCAGCATACTTGAAGCGTGATCAGACATGCTACCCATCTCCCTTACAATTAATATCCTTATTCTTCTTCCTAGGATTGGGTGAACAACAACCCACGTACAACGTTTGATTTATCCTTGACGATTTCCGCCTTGAATTTACCACTTGGATTTACATATTCGTTTTCTTTCTCACTCAGCGTATTCGTTATTTTTCCTGTCTTATCACTTCCACCATTCACCGCTCCATACTGTTCACTGTCTGTGCTAATGTTCAGAGCATTACCGTACCACTGACCTGCCATGTTTTTTCCAGTTTTAATCTGAATACCAAATTGGTCCTTACCCTGAAATTTTCGCAGTGCATTAGTCACCTGGGACCCGCTGATCGTTGTACCGTCATACACCGTAAAAGAGGCTTGAGACAACTCGGTCTGGATATCGGCAAAATTGTTTTGTGCTGTTTTGGTTGCCTCCTGTGCCGAAATAAACAAAATAACTACAATTGTGATCAGTGCAATGGTCAAAAATATGCCAGCAGCTACTTTTAAGGCTGTTGATGCGTTATTCATTATTTTTCTCTCCTTAGCTGTGATATCGTAATAGAACTACTTACTGAATTTTTTGTATTTGCTCATAATAGCTATCCATTTGGACAAAGCTCATACCAATCAAAGGGATGACCAAATACAAAAAGATAAGACCGTACATCGGAGCAAAACCAATCATCCTTCCCCAGATGGCCTTACTGTCTATAATTTTTTCATACTCCTGTTTTCTTTGTTCAAAATAGTAAGACATATGGGAATCCAAATCGTCGAAGGCCTCTCGAATCGTAATTTTGCCCAAAGACAGATGCAGCTTGTCCACTAGGCGTTGAAATTCGGGGAGTGGCGCTTCTTCTTTCAACAAGTCAAGTGCTGCCTCAGGCCCGTGCTCATAATGAAGCAAGCATTTTTGTAAAGGTCTTTTGAAAATAACCGAAAATCGGTTCAGCCATTCCAATATTTCCTCCACAGACATTCGTTCCATGGCTCGCAAAATCGAAATGACCGTTTGAAACTGGTAAACCTCATGCCTCATATCCAAGCGCCGCATTTTTCGCTGCACATACAACAAGAGTATAGGCATCTGATAGGCTGCATACCCAGCAACCATACTAATCAGCACTTCCCACCACTTGATATATTCCGCGTTCCACGCTCCCAGCTTTTGCAGAATACGACGCGTATTTTCGGATAGCTGCTCCGGAGTATATCTGCTACCAGAAACCTGCTTCAATGCTGCATACGTCTGCTCATAGGTGCTGTCTGCCCTCATGTTTAGCGCATGCATCATTTTGCGGTCAATCTCACTCTGCTTGAAAGCTTCTTTTTCCTCCGCTGGACCCAAACGCCCAAACATTTGTCCCGATTGAACCGGAGCGTGGAGAATATGTGTTTTCTCAGCTTCATGTAAAATAAATACCATGCTAATGCTGAGCACCAATCCTGCGATAAAAAGAGTGATTCTGCGTATGTACAGCCACTCCAGTTTGACCTCTGCACCGCTTTCCTTTAGCAGCCGGGTCAGTTGGAAATAAGAGGGCATATGCTGCTGCGGAATTAAAGCATCCACCACATTACGAATAATGGGGAAACGGTACAGCTTTTGCTCCCAGACCCGCCGTCCTTTGCCCGCACGATATCCAGTCTCGTCAGTCTGTTGCAGCTTTTGTAGCAGGAAGTAAGATACAATAATTACAATATAGACAGACAATTTTGTGATAAAGCCCCATTTCCCCTGATAAAACTCATCCATAGATGGAAAGCTGGACCTTGCCCATCTTTCGATCGGCATTGTAAAGAAAACAGGTGCAAGTGCGATCACATTTAAACTTTTAAGCAGGTAGTCCAGTTTATTTCTCCGCAGTAGCTCCAGTTGGATTTCGCGCGCAAGACTGCCAAGTCCCTTTAAATAAATGGAGCCTCCCTCTTCAATCCGGTCACCAAATTCCATTACCATATATGAAATACCGGCAAATGCTTTTAAAAACCGATTAGGAGCAGACTCATAGTATCTTTCCAACGCTTCGTGCGGATCAGCGTCCGTCAGCGCCTCATGAATAAGTCGCGCATGCCTTCCAGCCTCAGATCCTGCCAAATCGGCCGCCTCAGATATTGCCTCTTCCACCATGCCGTGCTGATGATAATGATGGCGTACATTGTCGAACAATTCGATCATCTGTGCAAGCAGCCTTTTTTCCATCCGGCTAATCGCCATATCCAAAATGAGACTATTAATCACCACTCCGCATAACAAAGCCAGCACGGCAAACTCTAGCCCAGGTTTCATCATAAGCAACACAACGCCGCTACAAGCAAAAGCCACCCAGATGAACAACGTCATTTTCATCGTTTCAAGGCGAAGCTTATATTCATCATAGGCGTGCAAACCGGATAATCGTTTGCGTACACTCGTGATGTACCCGGATGTAATAGGGTATCTCATGCCTAGCGTGTACAACTTGTGCATTGCAGATTGCATTTGCCGTTGCAGTACTGCTTTTCCCTTGCGTCCCTCTCGCACAGAATGAATTCGCCCTCCGCGGATTGCATGACCATTGCGCTTACGCAGCCACCACAAAGCCACATAGAGGAGCGCAAAGCATCCACCGGAAATGAGCAAAACCCACAGTAAAATTACTTTAAGACTCATAGGCTTCCTCCCAATAGCGAGTCAGGAATCTGCGAAAATCTCCGGCATCCTTGACGTTCATTTGTTCACACATTTCTTCTGCACTTTTGACTGTTAGAGGCTCGATCGCCATATATCTCCCATTCCGATATTCCATAACATGACGATAGCTATAGCTCGACGCAGAGTTGGAGCCTGAATCTATATGATCAGAATCGTGCGGCACACATTCCGTAATCCGTTCAATATATCGCCGTCCCTCAGCATCACGCTTGAGATGCACATCAAAGTTAATGACATGAACGACCTGTTCCTCGGCAATACCTTCATGCTGAAACACTCCTGTTTTAAGCAGTGAATTACGAAGAGAGAACACAAGATCGCGAAAGGTTTTGGCATGATGGGTAAAAATGGTGAACAGACTGGCAACCTGCGACATTTGAATCATCCATGCGGCTACTTCGTCACTCGCTACTTCACCAAGGATATTGACGGTTCCATCTGTCTTTTTCTGCAAATCAAGCCCTTGTTGCCCTGAAATATGATCCGTTTCCCGAAAGGTCAGAATGTTACGGCGGCTGTAAATGCTACGCAGATGCAACTCAAAGGCCATTTCCTGCACACGAAGCGTATACGAAGCGTAAATATGCTTGACCATCGCCATCAGAAGCGTCGTTTTACCTGAGCCTTGCGCCCCGGTGATTGCTGTGATCCGGCTGCCTTTCATTAAATAAGAAAGTAACTGTATCGGAAACTCAGCATTTTCCCCCTTAATTAATTGCTCGAGCGATGCGCTTTGAATATCAAATTTACGGACAAAGAAAGCCCACGATTCTGAAAAAGGAGGTCTTACTACAACGACCCGTGACCCATCTTTCATTTCGTTCACCTTATATCCATTTGCTTCGGAAAGCTGTCCGGGGTAATTGTATTTGTAAATATTTTGGCACACCCTTTTAAGCTCCCGCTCTGAACCGAAGGAAAGGAACGAAAGGTGAATGGTCTTGCCTTTATAAAAAATCCACACGCTCTCATAGCCATTAGCTATCGGTTCAGATACTTGTTCGGATGTATAATGATCAGAAGGCCAATCCGCCGATACAGGTATTCCGCCTTCCGGTACACCGCTAACGCCCCCACTGACACCGTCGATCCGCTGGTCACGAATATCATCAATGACGGAAAAGCCTTTATAGTGCTGATAAATCCGCTGTACAATAATATCTACCTTCTCCAGAAAGGAGAGAGGGCGATGCTCACAGTCATAGATATAGCGAATATCCTCCGCCGTGATATGATAACTTCCATCCTCTTCACCTTGCTGCGAATACCTCATTTCCGCCAAATCATAAGTATCGAGTAAGCGTGAAAGAGCATCAACACCAAACTTTTGCTGATATTGGTAAAATACAATTTCGAATTGGTCCTGTACGCTAAACAGCTCTGGTCTGGAGAATGGCATAACACTATCGACGATCTTTTCGTTCAAGCCGTAACCGTTAATCAGCAGCTCAGCCATCAGGTTTTTAACAAACCGTTTGTCTCCACTACTGCCATTGGCGCAGTCCTTTAACGCCCTGCGCAGCTCGGCCCTTTGATGGATACGCCGCCTGTATTCCTCTTCATGTAATCCGGCATCCGCCATCTGGCTATGACTTAGCTCATGCAGCGCATTTTTGATGTACTCCATCAGCGTCTCCAATGTGGCATCTTCACTCTCTGGAGCTACTCGAGTAGTTGAATGCCGCAAGCGAAGGCTCCCTCGGTATTTAACGATAACCAGTATGATACACAACAGAATGATGCAAGTAAGAATTAGCACGTTGATCATTTGAGGGGACAGCATTTAAGCGCCCCTCTCCAAAGCCTTGAGCCGAAGATCGGACTCTGCCGCCTCCAGAATAGCCTTGCTAATCTGCCGTATGCTCTGTGCCCATCCTACTGGCATAAAAAGCTTACGGTCCTTCTCTTTCCCGCTTCGTACATCCCGTTGCACATGACCTATCATGTCTCTGCGGTTCCACGCATCCATAAATTCGGTGCTGTAAGGAACAGTATGGAGTGCTCCCTTGTAGCCATACCTCCTGCGAATATTCGTCACATTTGCTTGAGAATGCACATCATATTTCCCAAGCACGATCAATAGTGGCAATTCCGAGTAAATAGATAATGGAGACACTGATTCAAAGTAGGCATCCAGTTCTCTCATATTTTGAGTTAGCGAAAGAACCGCCAGCTTGGATCGCACACATGCTTCATGCTGTACAGCTCCCCATCCTGCTCCACTCCCTGCATCAACCAGCGTCAAATCATAATACTGATCCGCTGTATCCATCACTGCTCGTACAAGAGCAGAGGATAACAGGGGCGGCGCGGCTCCAAAGCTTGAGGTTCCCTCAAGCACATCGAGAGTCTGCTCCAGTACAGGCGTCGTATAATTACGAATATTTTCTCTAGACAATGTCCCTCGCAGAGCTAATCGTGCAAGAGCATCCCAACCTCCCTCCTGAAGCTGTAAGCTTGGATCGTCCATACGATGTTCTTGTATAGGAAATCCCGACTCTATACCGGTATGTCTGCGCCCCAAATGGGTCAGCAGCAGTCGTCCTCTATAAAGATTACCTATGGTGACGGCTATGGCAGCCGCTAAGGAACTGCTTCCACTCGCTCCCTTAACCGGACTCCAAAACAAAATGGTACTCATGCTTTCCTCCTCTCCGCATGCTTTAACGCACGACGGCTCTCTTTGGGTTCCCAATCCATTAATTCTCCAATACAACGACTCAGCTCTTTCTTGTACACTCTAGACAATGGCTTAAGCTTGAGCTGTTGTTTGTGCTCATTTTCAAGCTTTAGGGCAAAATGCCCTTCATCCCATGGCAAGACATACGGTTCCTGCTGCCAAGAGGCAGGGAAGTGGTTCATGTATTCCCACAAATACGGCTCCTCCACGCCACAATCTACAGCCTGTATAAATAATTTGTGAAATACGAGATTTTTGGGAAATTCAGGTTGACTGAACAAACGCTCAAGCCACACCCGTCCGTTATCCATTAACATCCGGCTATAGTCACTGACCCAAATCCGCTGTTCTGCCTCTTGCCAAGCAGATATCGGACAGAAATCCGGCGACTCTACATCCAGAATAACGATGTCATAAGCCAAACCTGCTTTCCGATCAGCCATCATACCAATATGCAGATCCTCCCAAGATGTAAAACCCATGGCCACATCAAAATCGCCAAACTGCACAATGGGGAGGGGTTTGTCGAGCATCCCTATGCTATATCGATACTGTCCCCGCAGCGTAGCATCCACAAGCAACACTCGTTGACCGGATGCTGCCAATATACTGCTGATATATAACAAGGTATCGCTTTTATCACATAGCCCGGCAAATATCCAAGTTTTCATACGTTTGTCCCTTTTCTCTGATTTATTTACCATATAGATCAGAGCTACCGCTCTGCGTTAAGATATCTGCTTGTTCTTTGGCATCCTGCCCGTTTCCATATCCGTCCCCTGTATTAGTACGCTCGCTCAAAGCTCCATCTGCATTCGCTCCCGCATGCTGTGCTGCAACTTCCTCACTCAGGCTTCTCTCTACAGATGTCGATATTACATTGTTTGATGCACTAATTGCATTTTCAAGAGATTCCCGCAACTGCTTGGACAGCTTTTGTTCAGCAACGCGGATCAAATTAGGATCACTGTTCATTAACTCTAACACCTTCGAATTAGGTGGATAGGTCGGGATCGCCCTCGGCTGGAACTGCGGATCGACATACGTTAATGCATAGATAGATGCTTTATGCAGATAGGCATCAACAATTCCGCTCGAAAGTGATAATATCTCCTGCTCATTCAAAGTAACCCAGATGACCGGACCTTCAAGTTTGGAAATTCGCTTTTTGGATAACAAAATATAATCCTGACCCGTTGGAAATTGAATGCGGATATCCACTTCATTTCCGGCTTGTAGGCTATTTGGGAGGACCACCACCTTCAGCTCCCTGTTACGCAGGTCTTTAGGAGTGGGTTCATCGGTGGTAATCATAGCTGATGTAAGCACGGACCCTTTTTTCAGCTCAATTTTAGCCGTGGTGCCGGAAGCTTCATTTTTACCCGCAACCAAATTGGCTGGAGCCTGAGAGCCAGGAACCGTGATTCCCTTCAAATCACTAGGTGTAATTTGTTCACCCGGAGAAATGTCACGAACAACAACCCAACCCTTTTTCGCGGTTCGTTGTTCTTGCTCATAACCTTTCCATTTTTGTGCTGCTTCTACTTCGGCCTGTTTCCTGACATCATTTAATTGATGGGTGTTAATTATAAGGTAGCTCGCGAAGACAACGCCAACAATACCCGCACCAATACAACCAGCGTAAAGCTTTTGCTTACTGCTTTTTCTTAGCTTGGACACACAACTTCTCCCCTGCCTTTTTGATATATACCTTTTATCTAGCGGTGACTGCGTTTGAGGAATCCGAAGCGTCTCTTTCGGGTATCGGGAATGGCTCCACGAAATATCTCATCCAGCACCTGATCCATCTCTTCTTCCTGCTCAAATGGATCGGAATGGAACGGTAAAGCAAATACTTGATCGTGATCTAATTCCTTACGTAGCCTGCGCACAGCCTCCGATGCTGCCAGCGGCAAGCAGTAATTCCATTTATGCTGTGGGTGGCGCTGAAGTGAGCGGGACAGCCCGGCTATATCCTGAATTCTCCACTCGGCTCCAGAACCGACCACTAGCGGGTAATCCGCTCTCAAAAATTCTTCCAGCCGCTCATTGTCCTGCCCACTCCCCAAATCAAGTACGATAAATTGGTAAGAGCCACCCAGTAACGCAATGACATCCGCACGGGATGTTTGCCGCCAATAATGTACTCCATCTACCTCAAAGCGCCGACTTGAACTCGCTCGCCCAACAGGTACTCCGTCTACCACTTCTTGAAGCCTAGCAAATGCTTTGGCTGTACTATGCAGTTCGACCAAAGCCACTGAACGAGACCTTCGTGCCAGATAGTGGCTCACTACAATCGCCGTGTGCGTTGCACCGGAACCAGAAGACACGCCCAGCACAGCTACAACCCTAGTACCTCCATATTCGATAGAAGCATCGCTAACAGACACTCCTTGTTGAGCAGGTTGAAAATCTGCACTACGTCGAAGCTCCCCGATCACCTCTCCGGCAGACTGAAATCGCTCCCCTGGATGATGACGCAGCAGCTTGCGAATCACCGGGATCAAATGACGAGGTAGTTCCCCACGAATATATCCTTCTACTCCGGCCGTCCACTCGCTATATTTGCCACCTGTACAGAGATACAACAACAACGCTCCCAAGCTGTACAAGTCCGAACGGGCATCCGTTTGGCCTGCTCCATATTGCTCCGGGGCTGCGAATCCCACCGTGCCCAGCTTTACCGTATCCTGATCCAGTTCAGCCTTATAGCTCCGTGCTATGCCAAAATCAATCAGCTTAAATTCCATTTCTGGTGTCAGCATAATATTCGTCGGTTTCAGATCCCGATAAATAACAGGCGACTGGCGAGTGTGCAAGTAATCCAGCACATCCAGCAACTGCAAAGCGAATGGAACCATTTGCTCCTGCGGAATATGGCCTTGGTAACCCTTCATGTACGCTTCCAGCGTAATCCCTTCAATATAGTCCATAACCAGATATACCGCCCCGGATGGCGGATGCTCGAAGAAGTCAACAATTCTCGGTAATCGTGGATGACTCAGCGAAATCAGCATCTCTGCCTCCGCACGTACAAGCTTCATCATTTGCGGGTCCGCAATGGACTCCTTCACAGCCCATTGCTTACCTGGCAGCTTCAAATCCTCTGCCATAAACACGCTGCTCATACCTCCCGTACCCAACGTGCGGACAATCCGGTAACGCTCACCCACGATCGAACCGTATTCCAAATTCGATTGTTTTTTCATTTCTCTCCTACCTCCCTTCTATAAGCAAACAACACAAAAAAGGGAAAGCCTACCGCAAAAACACAATCTTCATGTCACCATGAAAATGATGTTCGCGGGATGCTTTCCCTTTATTTATACGTGGTTATACTATTTTTAAGAAACAATTTGGGTTTATTATATAGCACACCTATATCGATTGTAAAGCATTATTTTCCATACTTGATCATATACAGTGTGATCTCATCCCGGTTATGGAATAGCTGCTTGGCCCGCTGAATCTGCATGCCGGACTGCTCGAACGAAGCGATCACATCATGAATAAGCGCCAAAGGCTTTTTATGCATTAGCTTGACCGTTACGATGGCAGTACCTCCACTGCGTAAACTATACAGCAATTCGGTGACGAGCCTCGCCATTTGTTTGGGACTCCAACTCATATCACAGACCAGCAGATCGAATGTATTTTCTTTGAATTTGACCTCACTCGCATTTTTACGTAAAAAAGTCAGATTGGCATACTTCATCAACGAAGGCTCCATCTTTGCCGGATCAACCGCAGTTACTTTGAGTCCACGCTCCAGCAAAAAGGAAGTCCACCCACCTGGTGCTGCCCCGATATCCAGCCCTTGATGAAAAGCGCTAAAATCAATGCCAAACGTTGCTTCTGCTTCCAGCAGCTTGAATTTGGCACGAGAGATTTGTCCGTCCTCCTTCTGAAAACGAACTGCGCCTCCGCTCCAATCCGATAGATTGTCCTGTGGATGCGACACACCTGCATACCATGTATCCATATCCGCAAAAACGGACACAATAACCTCTGCCCCCTGCACCGTAAGCTCCATAGGAAGATCACTTAATTGCTCACTCAAAGCCTGCTTGAGCGCACCTGCGTTTTCAGTCCAACTGCTGCCAGCTCCTTTACGCACCTGCAAAGCAACACGCTGGTCTATCAGTTCTCTGCGGTTACGGATAAAAGCAACCAAACGCTCCAGCACCTGAGCCAAATCCGCACCTTCCTCCTGAAAATGCACAGGAAATAAGTGACGCAAAAACATGGGCGGCTGACCCGTAATCGCCCCAACTGCCTCACTGGCATCCGATTGTAATGTAGCCAGAAAAATTTCACCTGGTAAAAGGATAGTGCTTTTCACAGAACCAAACATTCTTCTAAGCTCTTCCTGGGCATAAGGTGCAAACCCATGGTTGGCAGTGCAAACAAATCTTGACGATGACAAAGCGGTTCCACCCTGTACATCTTTACTCATGTATAGTTCCTCCAAAATAACGTTACCCTCCAGTGCACACCCGAATCCAGGGACGTTCGCCATCCCAATCCAGCTCAACTGGAACTTCATAAGTGTGCATAATCAATTCTTTCGTTAAAACCTCTTTTTTCGGTCCGGCTGCTGCCACCTTGCCATCACGGATTAGCGCCACATGGGTAAAGAGGGGGACTATCTCCTCAATATGATGGGTTACATAGACCACTGACAAATCCCGTTTGCGAAGCCGATCAATTTCAACCAGCATTTTTTCCCGCTCAAATAGATCCAGTCCGGCGCAAGGCTCATCCATAATCAGCAAACGAGGCTCCGCCATCAGTGAACGGGCCAGCATAACCTTTTTGCGTTCCCCCTGAGATAAAGTACCCAACGGATGATTCATCAGCGCACCTAAATTCATCCCCTCCAGCAGAGATACGGCTTTTTCCTTTGTCTCTGTAGGGATCTCCTGATAAAAACGCAAAAAAGCATACGCTCCAGTAGCAACTACTTCCCATACCGGATCTTTTAAAGCCAATTTTTCCAGCAACGTCTGGCTGATATATCCAATCTGCTTGCGTACTTCCCGTACGTCACATTGACCATATGTTTGCCCAAGCACTTTGACCGTTCCACGACTCGGAAACATATACCCAGTCATCATTTCCAGCAATGTTGTTTTACCAGAGCCGTTACGCCCCAGAATGGCCCAGTGCTCATTTTTCCGTATTTCAAGATTCACATCGTCCAATATTCGGCTTTCATCCCGCTGCAATGTGATGTTCTTCATGGATATCATTCCACCACGCTCCTTATCCTGCTCAGCAAGTGTTCCACAGATTCCATTTTGTAAATGATTTCAGGACTTCCGTTCTCACCGTTATATAAAAGAAGCGCAGGAACACTGGAAATCCGGTGCTCCTGTACCAGTTCGGGAATATAGTTAATGTTGCTTTGCACCACGACTCCTTCGGGGAGCAAATGCTCTGCCACTTCCAGCATCCGCCGGGTAGCCGCGCAGGTTCCACACATGGGAGTGTACACAAACAAAGCCAGCTTGCATCCCTCCCATATGGCGCGACGCACCTCCTTTTGTCCCAGCTCCTTCATCGTTCCGACTCTTTTTGGATCTCGTGCATGCGCTCCTCCGGTACCGGCCCGTTATGCACGGTGACTCCTTCCGGCTTATTGGCATACAGCAGCTCATACATGGCTCGTCGGCCCTCCGCACTGGAGGAATGCAAATAAATTTCACGCGGATACAACTGCTGCCCTGCAATGGCAGCAGCCACATCTTTCCCCGTTGGCTGACCCGGTCCCAAATCATAATCCAGCGATAGCACCGAAATCGGGTATT
Organism: Paenibacillus sp. NRS-1781; assembly: GCF_050467745.1. NCBI lineage: Bacteria > Bacillati > Bacillota > Bacilli > Caryophanales > Paenibacillaceae > Paenibacillus > Paenibacillus sp. NRS-1781. The sequence continues at coordinate 93,226 of NZ_JBITPI010000063.1, read as the reverse complement.
CTTGAAGCAGTAACAAACACTCCTCCGCATCCCTTGCCAGCTTAAAGCCCGGAGGACAAGGCCGAAAATCGTCCATAAACAAATGCATCAACATCTCCTCCTTTTTCCCATCGATGCAAGCTTCTTAAGCCTCAAAGATGAAGATCATCCTTCAGACCGTTTAACTGCCAGCTTTGGATCATTTGAATATCTTCGCGATGTGTCCCATCAGGTCCCGTTTCGCTTTCCAAAACGACAGGAATGCCCCTTACTGGCTCCTGTTCCGTCATCCAACACATGCCCTCCAGACCAATACAACCCTGCCCGACACGCGCATGTCTGTCTTTTTTAGAGCCATACGGGTATTTGGAATCGTTCAAATGAACTCCACACAGGGCTGGCCAATAGCCCAGACGATCCCCTTTTTCGATCAACGCCTCATCACGTCCACCGTTCCACAATCCTGCCGCATACGCATGACAGGTATCCAGACAAAAGCCGATGCTATCAGGATATTGACACAACTGGCGAATTTGTACCATTTCCTCCAACGTGGTTCCCATCAGACCGTGATCCCCTGCCTGATTTTCAATCAGTATTCTAGCCTTTCCCTGCCATCCTTCCAGCACATCATCAAGACAAACAATGATATTTCGATAACCCTCCAGCGGTTCAGACGCATGGGTATGCCCAAAATGAACGACAATCCCCTTTGAGCCACAGGCTTCAGCGATATCCAGATCGTTTCGCAATGAAGCAACTGTCAGCTCATAAAGCTCCTGTCCGCGTTCGCGCCCGTGAGCTGGATTAACGGGATATGGGGAGTGGCCAATAGATTGGATTTCATGCTTTACACAGTAAGCTTTGCAGACAGCCGCATCAGCAGCATTCCATTCCTTCACTCTAAGACTACGTGGATTTTTCGGAAAATATTGAAAAGAACGTCCACCCTGCTCTCGTGCACGTACAGCGGCTTTGGAAAAACCACCTCGCGTACTAACATGAGAGCCGATCAGCAGTTTAGGCATCATGCTGCTGTACCGGGCAATAAAATGCTTTTTTTCCCGCCAGCTCAACCCGCACAATTTTCCCGCCACTTGGAGATTCTTCTCCTTCACGGTCATACACCCGGCACTGATGATCAAAGCCGCCCGTTAGCGTATCCCCCTCCATCAGAGGCATATCCATATAACCGCCTTCCGCAGTAGCTTCACGAAGCACGGATTGCGTAGCATGATACAGCTTTTCCACTTTTTCCGGTGACTGTACGATGCTCTGTACTTTGGAACCTGGTGTAAATCCGGCAATATAAGCAATTTCGTCCGAATAACAATTTCCAATACCGGAAAAAACATGCTGATTCACCAGCGTTGTTTTCAAAATACCCCGACGTCCCTTTAGACATGCTGTAAACTTTTCTAATGTCATACGACGATCCAGCGGGTCAGGTCCGAGTTCAGACATCGCCTCTTCTGTTTCTTTAGCCGTCAGCAGGTGCAGGTAACCCAAGCGCAGCCCGATAAAATAAAGCTTTACTCCACTAAAATCCAGTTCAATTTGAACCGTGCGATCAGGACGCTGCTCCTCCGTTCCCAGATACAACAGTCCTCCCAGCATCAGATGCAGCACGAGCCGCCCACCCGTGTTCAGATGAAAAATCAAGTGCTTGCCTCGACGCTCCATATATACAACGGTAGTTCCCAGCAATTGCTTCTCAAACGTTTCCACTTCGGTATTAATGGATTTCACACGGTTAACCGTCACTCCGGTAATCGGAATGTCCAAAATTTGTTTTGACAATAGCGTTCTGTAGTTCTCCATCTCAGGAAGTTCCGGCATGTCAACATCTTTCCTTTCGTAGCTGCAAATCACTTTTGATTCTTGCAGATTTTTTTAAAATGTATATTTACTATTACTTAAACTCTTCCCGGAGCCAATCCTGCAATTCATCCAGATTGTCAAATATCAGGTCAGGTTTTACTCCAACGGCACGCATATGTCCGTCCATATTAGCGCGGGTCGAAACACCCGATAGTATGAGAGCTGTTTTGCAACCTGCCGCCGCACCTGCCGCAATATCGGTAAGCATATTATCGCCCACAACCAGAGCTTCATCCGCTCTAATGTTCAAGCGATCCAGCGCATAGCTCATTAACACGCTTGAAGGCTTGCCGATGACGACGGGCTTTACCTGTGATGCCGCCTCAATCGCAGCTCCAATCGTTCCTGCCCCCGGCATGAGTCCATCTTGTGAAGGTAATTGAAGATCAGGGTTTGTCAAAATATAAGTGGCTCCTTCCCGAATCCATCGCATAGCAGCAACCAGCTTATCATATGTAAATTGGCGATCTATCCCCTGCACCACATAATCAGGGTGATCCTCCACAAGCTGCAATCCGGCATCCGTAAGAGCCTGACGTAATCCCGTTTCACCAATACAATATACACGTGCTCCAGGGCTTTGCTGTGCAACATATTGTGCAGCCGCCAGCGCCGAAGTACATACTTCATTGCTAACTGCATCAATTCCCATACCGACCAAATGCTCCGCCACCGACTCGGGTGTGCGTGAAGCATTGTTCGTAACATAAGCGTAAGGTATCTGGTTCGTGCGCAATTGGGATATGAGCAGATCCGCACCCTTGATCATCCGTTCCCCATGATACAATGTTCCATCCAGATCAATCAGTAACGATTTTATCGTAATTCCCTCCCGCACTTCAAATCAATTCATCATAACATTGAAATTATAATTCATCCCATGAATGATGTTCACCTTCTCATTTAACCACCTTAATCATTCAGGTCATAAAATAAGTCGGCCTCCCCATTTCACTTTATCTATCTTAAGTCAAAAATACATATGAAGTCCATGAATTGCTGGTAAACGGTGCAAAATAGTGCCATTCCTCGCTAAAAGCCGTCGCTTTCCCAGGGAATAAGCTGCATCTCCGTCGAAATCCATCGAAGATGCCTAGTCTTCTAAGGAAATCTCCTGTATTTCCTGAGCCTGCTCAAAATACAAACCCCTTAAAATTCGATATATAGAAAACCAAATATGACATGTCTCCATATGTGGTATTACATATTCATTCGGTCTCACCCATATGTCGTCCTCATCTCTTGTCGCATCCTGCGCTTTCCCGGAAAATAATTTCACAGGAAAAACAAGGGCGCCGGAGCAAGCCCCGGCACCCATACACGTCTATCTTCTATAACTACCGTTTATGAACCAATATCGGGCACTGGTAACAATACATGCTGCTCCGCCAGCAATGAATTAGGGAATGCAATCCGTGCTTCCTCCAGCAAAGGCTGGAGCTGCTCCTGATCTTTATATCTGGAACTAAAATGTGTCATGATCAACTGACCCGCACCTGCCGCTTTTGCTGCTTCCGCTGCCTGGAGCGCTGTACTATGATGATATTCATACGCCGTATCTGCCAGCTCATGCAGAAAAGTGGCTTCATGAACGACAACCGTTGCATCCTGAGCTAGTACTACGGTATTCAGGCAAGGTCGAGTGTCACCGAGAATGGTGATGATACGTCCCTTTTTCGGTGCACCCAATACATCCTGGGGATGAAGCATGACTCCACCCTCCACCTCTACGCTTTCTCCACGTTTCAGCTTACCATACACCGGGCCGGGCTTGATTCCGTATCGCTCCAGCAGTTCCTGATTGAGCTTGCCGGGCTTATCCATCTCTACAATACGATAACCGTAGCTGTCAATACGATGATCCAGCAGAGCCGACTCCACACGGAATTGCCCGTCATCAAACAACTGCCCCCCCGTATGCTCCACAATATGTAGTTGGTAGTTGATACGGGATTGGCTGATGCCCAGAGATAATTCGATGTACTGCTTGAGGCCAGGCGGCCCATATACAGTTAACGGTGTCGTACCTCCCTGATACGCCCTGCTCGACAGCAGGCCCGGCAGACCAAAGAGATGATCTCCATGCAAATGGGTAATGAATATTTTTTCAAGCCTGCTTAGCTTAAGCGGCGAACGCAGTATCTCCTGCTGAGTTCCTTCGCCGCAATCAAACAACCACATGCTTCTTCGTTCCTCCAGCAAACGGAGTGCGATGGACGTCACGTTTCGCTGGATCGTAGGCACACCTGCATTCGTGCCAAGAAAATAAAATTCCATGACTTTAACCTTCTTCCTGTTGACCAGCAAAAAACCTCCGAAGCTCGGAGGGTCTTTGCTATCCCATCTGATAAAGGTGTTATACCTTTTCGACGTTAAAATACTGCGCCTGAGGGTGACTGAACACCATGGCTGATACAGAAGCCTCCGGTTCCATCATAAACCCTTCCGTCAGCTCAACGCCAATATCCTCAGGTTTCAACAGTTGGAACAATGGCCCCTGATCCTCCAGATCAGGACATGCCGGATAGCCAAAAGATACCCGTATGCCCTGATATCTAGCCCCATGCCGCTGTTTCATCGTCATGTCTGCCGAGTCCGGGAAACCCCAGCTGTCCCTTATAATATGATGAAGTCGCTCGGCGAGTCCTTCTGCCACTTCCAGCGCTACCGACTGAAGTGCATGAGAGCGTAAATAATCCCCTTTTTCTTTCCATTGCGTGGAAAGCTGCTGAATACCATGACCCGCCGTAACGACCATAAAACCTACATAATCCATAACTCCGAATTCCACCGATTTCAAGTAGTCAGCCAGACATAAATAAGGCTCTACTTGTTGACGCGGAAACGTAAATGTGTGCAGTACCTTGCTCACATCTGATGGATCATAAACCAAAATCTGATCTCCCTGTGACTGCGCCGGGAAGAAACGGTATACAGCATGTGCCTGAATAATTCCATCCGTAACGGCTTCAAACATGATGCTATCTACGGTTTCCTTCAACTGAGTCGCTTTCGGATTCCCCGAAGCCAGCAATTGCTCTACATTTCCTTTTAATCCAAGATGGTGCCCCATCAGCATCTGCATATTCACATAAGGCAAAATATAATTGAGCGGATAGTTACGCAGTACATGACGGTCCGTATCTGGCGGAATATAGACGGGCAAATCCTGAGCGATTTTAGAGCGAACAGCCCGGGTAAGTTTAGGCAACGGCTTGGCTTCCACAACCGTTGCGGCTTCCGCTTCCCGTTCAGCTTCCATTTCCTCAGCCATTTTCTTGCGGGACTCAGGATTCATCAGCTTGTTAGCTATGTCCAAACCATCCATTGCATCCTTCGCATAGACAACCATGCCGTCATACTCGGGACGGATACGGTTTTTCGTAAACTTACGCGTCAAAGCAGCTCCGCCAACCATAATCGGGATATCAATATTCGCATTTTTCAAATCCTGTGCAGTCAACACCATTTGTTGAGCGGATTTAACAAGCAAACCGGATAAGCCAATCGCGTCGGCCTTTTCTTCACGGTAAGCCTCAATAATGCGTTCTGGTGGTACTTTTATACCCAGATTTACAATATGGTAACCATTGTTGGATAGAATAATCTCCACCAGGTTTTTACCGATGTCATGCACATCACCTTTGACCGTAGCCAGCAAAATCTTACCTTTGACCGAGGATTCATTTTTTTCCATATACGGTTCCAAGAAAGTAACCGACGCCTTCATGACTTCAGCGCTTTGCAGCACCTCTGCAACGATCAATTCGTTGTTGTTAAAGAGACGTCCTACCTCTTCCATCCCCTTCATCAGCGGTCCATTAATAATCTCCAGCGAAGAATATTTGGCAAGCGCTTGCTCCAGATCCGGAATCAGGCCCTCCTTACTACCCTCTACTACATAGGAAGCCAGCCGCTCTTCGAGCGAGAGATTGGACACCTTCTCTTTTTTCTCCACTTTCTTATTACGGAAAGCAGCTACAAAAGCGGATAAAGTATCGTCGTTCGTTTTATAAATCAGGTCTTCGGCGAGCTTCCGTTCATGCTCGGGTATCGAAGCATAACGTTCGAGCTTCTCCGTATTTACAATCGCATAGTCCAAGCCTGCTTTGGTACATTCGTATAGATAAACGGAATTGAGCACTTCACGACCCGCCTCCGGTAAGCCAAAGGACACGTTACTGATACCCAGAATGGTGTGAACCCCTGGAAGTGCCTCTTTAATAATCCGAATCCCCTCAATCGTTTCCTTGGCTGAACCGATGTACTGCTCATCACCTGTTCCCACGGGAAATACGAGGGTATCAAAAATAAGATCCTCGGGTGCCAGACCGTAACGGTTCACCAGCAGATCATAAGAGCGTTTGGCCACTTCAAGCTTATCCTCACGAGAAATAGCCTGACCACGTTCATCAATGGTTCCAACAACAACAGCCGCGCCGTATTTATGAATAAGAGGTGCCATTTTCTCAAATTTCTCTTCGCCATCCTCCAAATTAATGGAGTTAATGATCGCCTTCCCTTGCGAATATTGCAAGGCGGTATCAATAACCTCGATATCCGTGGTATCAATCACGAGAGGGACTTTTACCTTATTCACAACCAGCTTCAAAAAGGCTTCCATATCCGTCATTTCATCGCGGTCCGGGTCCTGTACACAAATATCAATGACATGTGCCCCACTCTTTACCTGAGCACGGGCAATTTCAGATGCCTCTTCATATTTGCCCTCCACGATCAAACGCTTAAATTTGCGGGAGCCAAGAACATTCGTTCGTTCACCAACCATATAGGGACGATTCTCCTGTTCAATATATACAGGCTCAATACCCGATACAGCCGGTGGGTGATGGCCTTCCAGCGGACGCGGCTCAAACTGCGCCATACGTTCACTCATAACCCGGATATGCTCAGGCGTGGTACCACAGCAGCCTCCTGCAATATTCAGCCAACCTTTTTCGGCAAAAGCGGCCATTTTACGGGCCAATGAATCAGGTGATTCATGATATTGACCGTTTTCATCAGGCAAACCTGCATTCGGATAACAGCTAATGGCTGCTGAGGACATATCGGAGAGAGAGCGAATGTGATCCCGCATAAACTCCGGTCCTGTAGCACAATTCAGCCCGATCGACACCGGGTGCAAGTGTTCCAGCGAAATGCAGAAGGATTCGATATTTTGCCCTGCCAAAGTCGTTCCCATGGGTTCAATCGTTCCCGAAATCATTATGGGAAGCTCGATACCCGTCTTCTCAAAAGCCTGCCGAATTCCAATACTTCCGGCTTTGACGTTAAGCGTATCCTGCGAGGTCTCCAAAAGCAGGGCATCCACGCCGCCTTCAATTAGCGCCAAGGCTTGCTCTTCATAGCTCTCAATTAGCTCCGCAAACGTAACACCACCTGTCACGGATAATGTTTTCGTTGTCGGTCCCATAGCTCCTACAACAAAACGAGGCTTGTCCGCAGTACTATACTTATCTGCCGCGTTACGCGCCAGTTTAGCGGCAACCAGGTTAATTTCACGGGCGCGCTCCGGTATATCGTAATCCGCCAAAACAACGGATGTCGCTCCAAAAGTGTTCGTTTCAATCAGGTCTGATCCGGCCTCCAAGTATGCTTCATGTATCCCTTGAATGACATCCGGTCTGGTTAAGACCAACATCTCGTTGCAGCCCTCCAGCTCTTCCCCGCCAAAATCGTCGGGGGAAAGATCCTCTTGCTGGATCATGGTGCCCATGGCCCCGTCAAGAATGAGTATTCTTCGTTGTAATGCATCCTGTAAGCTAACTTTATCCAAAATCTCTTCACCCCCGCAAAACGTTAAATCCTAGTTTAGCAGAAACCGTATCATTTAGATAGATTGAAGTAAAAACATACGTTTTATACAGCCTCTTCTGCACAAAAACGACTCTCGATATTCATTTTTACAGTTTGCAGCATAATGAGACGCACTTAGGTCGGTGTTCTTTTATATTGGAATAGGACGAACCGTCATTTGCAACATAAAATGTTTCAAACCTATATTGTACAACGATTCAAGACATGATATTCTGTATACAACATTAAACCAAGTGGAAAAGAGGGATAACCTATGGCTGAAATCTTAATACGCAATACGAATGTACGAATTAGCGATGAAGACAAGGTCCGTGAATTTTTGGAGAGTCAAGAGGTATTGTACGAGCATTGGGATGATTCCAAGCTATCCGGGGTGCTGCAAGAAAATTTCACCCTGACAGATGAGCAAAAAGTAGCTGTTCTAAACACTTTTGAAGCCGAAATCAAGGACTTAGCCGCCCGCCGTGGGTATAAAATATGGGACGTTATCACCTTGTCCGAAGCAACGCCGAATTTAGACGAGCTGCTTGCCAAGTTTGAGCAAATTCATACTCATACCGAAGATGAAATCCGTGCTATTGTAGCAGGCAAAGGCATTTTCATCATTAAAGGTCCTGAAGAAATCGGATATTTTAATGTCGAGCTTTCACCTGGTGACGTTATTTCCGTACCAGAAAATATTCCTCACTTCTTTACCTTAATGGAAAATCAGAAGATCGTCGCAGTACGTTTGTTCATCGAAGAAAATGGGTGGATTGCCGAACCGTTTGAAGATCCATCGTTTATTAAAGCATAATACTACATTACGAATCCATCCAAAGTGGATAAAGCAACTCCCTCTGCTCTGAGATACCTGAGCGGAGGGAGTTTTTTGGGCTTGTTACTATAATAAGATCCGAAAAGCACTTACTTAAACGATTGAATAATTCCATCCAATTCAGAAAGATGCTTAATTTCAAACTTTGGCTTGATTTCTGTAGTATTGGTTTTGGCGTTGCGGTTCACCCACACGGAGTGCACACCTGCCGCCAGAGCGCCTTGAATATCAGTCGTCAGCTTATCCCCCACCATTAAAGCATGTTCAGGCTCAATACCGAGAAGCCCCAAAGCATGTAGAAAAATAGACGGGTCCGGCTTACCTTTACCAAACGAACCTGAAATAACAACGTCATCAAAAAATGGAGCTAGCTGCGGAACCCCATCCAGCTTTTCCTGCTGTAGATCAGGGGAGCCGTTTGTCAACAAAAGAAGCTTATACTTCCCCTTTAATTGCTCCAGAATCTCAAATGTTTCTTCATAAACATGGGGACGGGTGCGTCTTTCCAAGGCAAATTGCGTTGCCAGTTTTTGCGCTAACTCTTCATTATCTATCCCCAACTGTTGCAGACCTCTACGCCAAGATTCCTTTCGATAAGCAGGGGCCAACTGTTCCAATTGCCGGAACTCAGGCTGCTCTCCTGACTTAAAATTCGCCCACAATCCCTCAAACGGATTAATGCCAATCAATTGAGTAAAACTAAAGGTTTCATAAGACTCATACAAAGCACGCGCTTCCTTGCGGACTGCTTCTTCCAAAGCCTTCGGATCAACGTCTGCTTCCAGGGAACCTGTCTGGCACGTCGCGTCAAATGCCTCTTCTACACTACGCTCATCCCACAGAAGTGTATCATCAAGATCGAACATTACCGCCTGAATCGTCATCTGAATTATCCACTCTCTTTCCACTTTATATGTACGCTTGTTCTCCCATGTTGAGCCTACAAGCATTCCAATTATTATGTGCCCATATTAATCAATAGGCCGCAATGTGTTATATGAAATAACATCATGCGACCTTATTTACAGAGGCTACAGGTCCACAAACAATTTAAACGATTCGTACCAACAGAAGTCGCTATTTTTTGTCTACTTGAACCTGATTAGATAGCGCAAACTTCTCAAGCCGCTCTGCAATGGCATCCGTATCATAACGGCCCAGTGATTTTGTAAAAATAAAGTTGCCACCCTTACCTTTTCTTTCAACCGTTACGTAACCCTTTTCAATCTTGATGGCTTTCATATCCTCTGTCGTCATTGGACGCTCTCTGCCACCCTTCAACATATACAGCGTGCTCTTTCCAACCTTCAAATAAGGACGGCGTATGAAAAAGATAACTGCCAGCATCAAATACAAGCCAAATACAAGCCAGTCCATGCCGCGCATGCCAGTCTTAGTCAAAAAATAACTCATGAGCATGTACAGAACTGCAAGTCCAGCCAACATGATTGGCACGGTAATATTACGTCCACGGAAAATATCCATTGCAGAACCGGCACCACTAATGGTTTGGATGCCTTGTTTTTTGCGCGATTTATTCAAATGCGCTGTGTTTTTGCGTACTTTTCTTTCAAATGATCGGGCCATCTCTCAATTCCCTTCCCAAATATATTGCTTAAAAACAATTGCCACCCATCCTAATCTATATAGATACCAAAATAGATACCTTAAAAAAACGAAAAGCAAATTACGCGGGCTAAGCCGCTTTAGCGACATTAATGCGTCAGCCCACCATTTCCCTTCGACGTATCTTCGTCCACAATTTCAATCGTATCAAGTTGCTGCCGGAAATTACGGCGAATGTTATCCAAATAAATTTCCCGAAGATTGGCGCGCTCTGTTGTTTCCTCTTCAGTCAATCCTTCGGCTTTTGCTTTGCGAGCCAATTCATTGATGCGCTGTACCAAGCTGTCTATATCCAAATTCTGTCCCCTCCATATAAGCAAAGATATAATACACTTTGACATGTAGAAAAGAGCTTGTCAAGGTTCCCTCATTACGTCCTCTGACAAGCTCTAATCAATCGTGACAGATCAGAAATGCGGAAGCTTTAAAAGCTGGCCTGCCTGCACTCCCCGATCTTCCAGTCCGTTAATCCGAACAATTCCATCTATATATACCCTTGTATCCATTCGTTCCGGTTTATGATTGGAGGCAATCTGCCACAATGTATCCCCAGGTTGTACAATAAGTTTGGTTACCTCTTCATTAGAAACCGAAGGGGCCGCGAATACCGTCAGCACACCTGCATCCGCAATCCAGAAAACGGTAACCAGAATAAGAAGTTTGGACAGAAGACTATTAGAAATGGGCCGTACAAGCTGTGCCTCTCTCTCATTACGGACATTTTGCATCTTTTCTAAATTCATTGGAAAAATACTTTGATATGTGCTATATTTCATCATTGTCTACGTCCTCCAAACGTTTGTTCCTATGTTTTTCACAATATAACACGAACATCTGTTTTGTTCAATAGAAAAGAGAACAAAAGTTCGCGATTGTTTTTTAGGGATTATTTAGAACTTACGTTTGTACGAACGGAGGTTCTATGCTATAATTTTCCCAAACGTTACTAAATGGGGTTGATACGGTATGTCTAAGATTTCAAGCCGCCAGCAGGCCATTCTTGAATTTATCCGCAATGAAGTGCGTCTAAAGGGTTATCCCCCTTCTGTACGCGAAATAGGTGAGGCTGTTGGATTGGCCTCCAGTTCTACGGTTCACGGTCATTTGGATCGTCTGGAGAAAAAGGGACTGATTCGTCGTGATCCAACGAAACCGCGGGCCATCGAGTTACTCGGCCAAGACGAATCGGATAACAGCAACTTGATTAATTACTCAATTAGTCGTGTTCCGGTCGTCGGCAAAGTTACAGCTGGTCTGCCTATTACAGCAACAGAAAATATTGAAGATTACTTTCCTCTTCCCCAGCATTTTGTTGGTGAGGATAAAATATTCATGTTATCTGTTGTAGGAGAAAGCATGATTGAAGCTGGTATTGCCAACGGAGATTATGTCATCGTACGTCAACAGCAGACAGCCGATAATGGCGATATTGTCGTGGCCATGACAGACGAGGACGAGGCTACTGTTAAAACTTTTTACAAGGAAAAAGATCATATTCGACTTCAACCGGAAAATCCGGCCTTTGAACCGCTTCGTCTGACGCACGTCAGTATTTTGGGTAAGGTTGTAGGACTCTTCCGGGACTTCCACTAATTTTTCATTTTTCAGCCCCGTTATTCTTCCGCTACAACAAAACCGGCTGCCCATGGCAAGCCGGTTTTGTATTGATATTATGTACACAAAATGTTTCTCACAGCTATTCTTTTTCCTTTGATAGCCCATAGATAGACGGTTTATACCTACTAACTTCATTCTTTACTATTCTGCTTATGCTAATCTGCTGGAACTTTCTCCTACAATATAAAGTGGGAAAAGATAAGACAGGTAAGCATAAGTTTTTTTACATTCTGTATCTCCATACTTTATTAGTTTCTGAATATTAGAATCATAGGTGATAGCTTCTTTTTGCTTTTAATAGATTTATGCCGATACATGCTAGCGCTACTGGCATATGAATAAAGTAGACCTTAGCAAAGGAGATAAGCATATGATCAAAAATCGAGTCAAAACGTATAAGCATCGTATCGGCAAGAACAAATTTCTGGTCGTAAAAGTCTTTCAGGCCGCATCCGCCGAAACAAGAAGCGGTAACGCACTAGCCACCAATGCATTGAACATCAAAATTTCCAAACGTAACCGTAAGCATAAACACTTCTAAAATTCATCCGTACCTTCATTTCTTGTGAAGGGAGGTGATATCATGTGTAAAAGACATTTCAAACGTCACGTGAGAGGAAGAGGATTATCCATCCGTTCAAATCAGAGAGCTATTGCACGTGCTAGAGGTAACGCATTGGCTGTTAATCTGTTTAGTGTAAATGATAGACAACGCAGACGATAATGATTGTTTTTAAGCGAAAAGTGGGAAGGATTTCTTCCCTCTTTTTTGTGCCACATTCTAGTGTAAAACGGAAGTTGTACAATAATAAGTGGCACTTTAAATCCCAGCCCTGAGAAAATTCAATAAAAGCTTTTTTCATGTCTATTCTCCTCCTTGAACTATTGTGTCTTTATCTTTACTGTATGATCATTATCCTTTAGATTCTGAACAAAAATCAGGGTGCTGAATGTCTCTTATGATTCGAATAAGTCGAGTGTTTTGAAAAAAAGAGCCGCTATCTAGTAGCAACTCCAGTGAAGATTATGTTCGAATTTATGAAACCCATTTCCTCTATAACCTCGCCAAATCGGTGATAAGAGATCGGACACCTCTTCGACGTTTTTGTTATCTCACATTCAAAGTAAGCGTCTTTGAAAATGCCATTAACAATTTTCACCTTCTCCACATTCAGTGTATTACTTCTATCCACATTCAAGAAATGGAACCCATTATTATTTAGAAAGCTTTCCCAATGCTTTAGGGTGCCGATCATGTAATATGTTTTTTCGAATGTGTGAACTAGAATCTGATCCCTCTTACGTCCTTTAGATATAAAAAGAACCTTGTCCACTGGTATGTTTTCGCCCTTGTTCATACCTCGAGAATCATCAGCTGAGACGGTTAAGTTTAGCATTTCATATATCTCCCACTTTATTTCAACAGTTCTTCAGGTGGTTCGGGACTGTGAATCCAAGACAAACTCGCTGTACTCACTGATACAACTGCAAGTGAAGTAAGTAATATGGCAGCATTGTAGTACATGCCAATCTTAAATTTACTAAATTTAGGACTTTTCATTTTTCGCACCTCCTCTCTATTAATGTTAAGCTCTGAACAAAAAAACTAGCCGCTACCACCGGAAAAGCCAGCCACAAATTAAGTGTTATTATTGCAACTCCGCAAATTTTTAACAATGGGTAGTGCCGTTTAGATATACGAGTCTTCCCGTCTATTCTAGACGGAGCATAAACTAAGACAAGTATTATACTTAATATCGAAGTAATAACTATCCAATTATAGTTTAAATTCACAAAGGACAGGGCAGTAAGTAAAGCTGTAGAGACAACAATGCATACTATATTGCTCTTTAAATGTATTCCTCCTACAACTTGACGCAGTATAGAAAAAGATATCATTGCCAGTACAGTTTCCTGCACCTTCCCCGTAATAAATGAAATACCAATAGTTAACAAAATGATGGAAACTGTATTAATCACAACGGCTACTCCATGTTTTAAAACCGCAATAGAAGATGGATGATCCGGTACAACTGTTTTGATATGAGTTGCAATATCAAGAGCAATAGAATCAAGATTTTTTATAATAATCACGCTCCGTTTTTAGCGCATAGTACAGGAACATTCCAGATGCCAAACCTATAAATAAAATACTCAGAGGAAAATTATTGACGTAGAACATAAATGTACTAGCGCCTAGTACCCCAATTATTAAAATAACAACAAGTACATGTTCCCACCTAAAACGCAAGCTTTCATAATCTGCTGTAAAGCCTATTTTGAATTTAAATACTAACCATGATATAGCTAATACCCATGCACTGGTTACCGCTTGAGCTAACGATCCCTCTGGAGAGGTCTCCATGTCTGATGTCAATGTACCAAAGAGCATTACTATAATTATTGCTTGGAGCAGCGTATACAAAAACGTACCTGTAATGGATATAATAGCTGACCAAATAATAGGCATCCTTACAACAGTAGTTATCAATAATGTGAATAATATAATGTTTATACTCGGAGCAAAAAAAGACAACGACATTTCTTCTCTTAACACCAGACTTTGCAAATTCATGATCAGGCCGATAAACAATGCAGGCCAGATAAAATCTAAAGCTCGGATTCTGAAAATAGTAAGCATTAAAACAAACGCCGCAAATGTTTCAACATTAGAAAAAAGCAAGAACCGTATAGGCTCCCACATAACACATATCCCCTTCTCACCATTGTAACCAACACTATAATTCTATATTTGCTATAACAGTATAGAAATACAATTACCTGTTTATTTGGAATATTTTATGTATTATGCTGGGTAAATATTTTTCGCACGTTTCCTTACAATATGTTTATTGCTCTAAGAGCCATATTTCAAAAAAACTCATATTTCACGAGTTGGAAAATACCATCTTCCTCCCACTTTTCGTTGATAAGTCCCGGATCATGGAAAAATGTATCTAGAATTTCATTCCAATTCATACAGGTTCTCTTCTTTAATTATTTAGGATGATACAAACGATCAAAAAAATCATAAAATACAATCAGCCAAAAGAGACAGGACAACATAGTATTAATACACGATGTTCTTGCTTACGGGCTTCGATCCAACTCGCAAACTCTTCCTTGCAATTCTTTTAGTACCTCCAATTGAAAAATGCGGTTTCCCGCCATATAATTTTACTCACTGCCCCCAAACTAAAAATCCCTCAACGCTTAGAGCGCCAAGGGATTCCACATTTTAGTAAAGCGTCAGATATTGATCACGTTCCCATTGATGCACTTGGGTCCGGTACATATCCCATTCAATTTCCTTAAGCTCATAGAAGTAAGCCAGCGCATGGTCACCCAGAGCGTCAGAGATAACTTCGCTTCGAATAAGCTCGGACAAAGCTTCTTTCAAGTCTGCTGGCAGGCTTGGAATCCCTTCTTCAATCCGCTCTTCCTCAGACATAACATAGATGTTACGATCAATCGGAGTTGGCAGAGCCATTTGACGTTTGATACCATCCAAACCGGCTCTCAGCATCACAGCCAGTGCCAAATAAGGATTCGCAGCCGGGTCAGGATTACGAACTTCGACGCGGGTACTCAAGCCACGAGATGCCGGAATTCGAATCATCGGACTACGGTTACTGGCAGACCAGGCAACATAACAAGGAGCTTCATAACCTGGTACAAGACGTTTATATGAATTCACCGTTGGATTCGTGATTGCTGCCATCGCACGTGCGTGCTTAAGAATACCAGCCATATAATGGCGGGCCGTCTTGCTCAATCCGAGTTCGTCTGATTCATCATAAAATACGTTTTCATTGTCCTTGAACAACGATTGGTTACAGTGCATACCGGAGCCATTCACGCCAAACAAAGGTTTTGGCATAAAGGTGGCGTGCAGACCATGCTGGCGTGCAATCGTCTTAACAACGAGCTTGAACGTTTGGATCTGATCGGCAGCCTTAACTGCATCCGCATATTTAAAGTCAATCTCATGCTGTCCAGGTGCAACTTCATGATGGGACGCTTCAATTTCAAAGCCCATCTCTTCAAGCTTAAGAACAATTTCCCGACGGCAGTTTTCACCCAGATCCATCGGTGCCAAGTCAAAATATCCACCTTGGTCATTCAATTCTGTAGTCGGTTCGCCTTTTTCATCGGTTTTGAACAGAAAGAATTCAGGCTCCGGTCCGACATTCATCGAAGTATAACCCATTTCTTCTGCTTCCTTGAGTACACGTTTCAAGATACCGCGCGGGTCGCCGGCAAATGGAACTCCGTCCGGCTTATAAATATCGCAGATCAGACGAGCTACACGATCCGAGGTTACCCAAGGGAAAACTACCCATGTATCCAGATCAGGGTATAAGTACATGTCAGATTCTTCAATGCGCACATAACCTTCAATGGAAGAACCGTCAAACATCATTTTGTTATCCAGCGCTTTTGGCAGTTGACTAACCGGAATTTCTACGTTCTTGATCGTACCAAGCAAATCTGTAAACTGCAAACGAATAAAACGAACATTTTCTTCTTTGGCAATCCGAAGAATATCTTCTCTGGTATAACTCACACTAACCTCTCCCTTTCTGTAACGAGTATTACAAATCAGCTGTTCCATAATCCTTTTAAATAATGAGGCCTGGTCTGCAAGTAAAGCGGTAGTATGCCAAAATGCAGGCAATATATTATCTCTTATTGAAAAAACGTGATAATTCACCTTGGATCAGGGATACCTGTCCCGGTCTTTTACCTGCCACAAGCTGTTGTTTCAGCAAGCGGTGAAGCTGGGTATCGGACATTTCACGACGTTTAACTTCCGTATCTGCAGTAATAACTGTTGCTTCTTCCGATTCCTTGGTGACCGGATTCATGACTTGTTTAATTCCCGCAATGTTAACACCCTTCTCAATCAACGCCTTGATTTCAAGCAAACGCTCTACATCATTAAAGGAAAAAAGACGTTGGTTACCCGACGTGCGGGCAGGAACTATCAAGTTATGTTGTTCATAATAACGAATCTGACGTGCTGACAAGTCCGTTAGCTTCATGACAATACCTATTGGAAATAAGGCCATGTTTCTGCGAATTTCGTCGCCCATTTGTCATCAACCTTCCAGTGATCTATTATTCACCTTATTGTACATTTAGCTGATGCAAAGTGTCAATGACATGTTAGAAAAACTCACAATAATTTACGATCTTTCATGGTTTGTAGGGCCATCAGCACTCCATATTTCACATGAGAGTAGGTTAACCCCCCTTGCATGTAACCAATATAGGGTTCACGAATCGGAGCATCTGCAGATAATTCCAGACTTCCTCCTTGTATAAAAGTGCCTGCAGCCATAATAACCGGATGCTCGTAGCCCGGCATATCCCACGGCTCCGGTACCACATGACTATCCACAGCGGCAGCACGCTGAATTCCTTGGACAAAAGCAATTAAATGCTCCGGTCCGTTAAAAGAAATGGCCTGAATCAAATCGGTGCGTTCCTCATGCCAGGCAGGTTTCGTTTCAAATCCCATGTCTTCAAAGACCGCAGCTGCGAATATACTTCCTTTAACCGCTTGCCCAACCAGTGTTGGAGCAAGAAATAAGCCCTGAAAGATACCTCTCGTGGTACCTAACATGGCCCCTACTTCACCACCGATTCCAGGCGCAGTTAAGCGGTAGGCTGCCAGCTCAACATACTCCTGTTTACCGCAAATATATCCTCCCGTTTCGGCAATGCCGCCGCCGGGATTTTTAATCAGTGAACCTGCCATCAAATCGACACCGACCTGCGTAGGCTCCAGCTTTTCGGTAAATTCACCATAACAATTGTCCACAAAGACAATAACGTCAGGTTTAATCGCCTTTACACGGGCTGTCATTTCCTCGATATCTGCCACACTAAAGGAAGCTCTCCAATCATAGCCGCGTGAACGCTGGATGCCGATCACCTTCGTATTGGCATGGATTGTAGCCTCCACTGCTTTCCAATCTACCTTACCTTCTGCTGTCAGCGCTGTTTCTCCATAAGTAATGCCAAAATCCTGCAATGACCCGGTCCCATCGCCGGGCTTGCCGATCACTTTGTGAAGCGTATCATACGGTTGCCCCGTAATATACAACAGCTCATCACCTGGACGTAGAACGCCGAATAAAGCAGTGGAAATCGTATGAGTTCCCGAGGCAAAATGCGGGCGGACCAATGCCGCCTCCGCACCGAACACATCGGCATAGACCTCCTCCAGTACCTCACGCCCTCGGTCATTGTACGCATATCCCGTAGAGCCGGCAAAATGAAAATCGCTCACTTGCTTCCGCTGGAATGCCTGAATAACCTTCCACTGATTTGCATCTACAATATGATCTATGCGCTGTAGCCGTTCCTGTATTTTGCGTTCTGCTGTTTCTTGTATTTGTTGGATTTCCGGACTAAAAACTACCATTTTACCTTCGTGACCCTCTCTCTTTACGCAGCCTTAGGCTATTGTTGTTATAACATCTTTCCCTCGGAATGGTGTGCATTTATCATTGAATTGACCTAAAAACGTCATCAGAAGTTATCCTTCTGTGAAGTCCTTGAGGACATGACCATATTTTTCATACTCGCCTCGCTGAACTTCTACCTCATAAATGACATCATTACCATCATACTCGGTCAGAAGTACATCCCCAATCCGGTAAAGCACCGATGTCAAGTCCCCACGTTCCGCCGGAATACGGAATCTCAGCGTATCTCCGCTCAGATGCTCCTGAATCAGCTCACGAAGACGCAGCAGATCACTTTCGTCAAATGAACTGATTTTCAAATATCCCTCGCCGGAAGGAAGCATTTCCAGTTGGTCAGGAGTACAAGCATCTTTTTTATTAAACAATACGATCTGCGGCTTGTCCGCCGCTCCCAGTTGCTCCAAAATCGTTTCCACGACCTTCATCTGTTCGTCACGCATATCCGAAGAAGCGTCTACCACATGCAAAATAAGATGAGCCTCATTAGCTTCCTCCAGAGTAGCACGGAAAGAAGCAACCAAATCATGAGGCAGATTTTGAATAAAACCAACGGTATCCGTAAGAATAATCTCTTTGCCGCTCGGCAGTTCCATCGTTCTGGAGGTAGGGTCCAGCGTCGCAAACAGTTGGTTCTCAATATATACATCAGCCGCCGTCAATTGCTTTAGCAGCGTCGATTTCCCCGCATTGGTATAGCCAACAAGCGCTACCTGCACAATACCACTCTTTTGTCTGCGCTCTCTATGTAAATACCGATGACGGGTCACTTCCTCCAACTGACGTTTTAAATCGCTGATACGATCACGGATGTGACGACGATCTGTCTCCAGCTTGCTTTCACCGGGACCACGTGTTCCAATACCGCCACCAAGTCGTGACAGATTTTTGCCGTGTCCAGACAAGCGGGGCAACAAATAGGACAGCTGCGCCAGTTCAACCTGAATAATGCCCTCCCGTGTTTTCGCACGCTGAGCAAAAATATCCAGAATAAGCTGCGTACGGTCGATAATTTTGAGATCCAGACTTTCTTCCAGATTTCGCACCTGAGCCCCCGAAAGCTCCTGATCAAAAATAGCCGTATTCGCACCCAATTCCTCGGCTGCCGCACGCAGTTCCTCTACCTTACCTTTACCGATAAACCATTTGGAATCCTTTGCTTCCTTGTTCTGGGTCAAAACACTAAGCACTTCAACACCAGCGGTCTCGGCCAGCTTCACGAGTTCATTCAGAGAGTATTCTGTATTAATCCCAGAACGTTTGACTTCATCCGTAATCAGACTGACAAGTACCGCTTTATCCTGCATTTCGGTTTGTGTATCATAAGTGGAGTTCGCCATATTGTTTGCTCCTTTATTTTCCATATTAACTCTCGCACAGAGACCGACCTGATATTCAGGCCGGCCCCCGTTCGACGTTATACAATTCGATGTGATTCAGATTTCTATTATCGCCTATCTTTTGTCCATTTTCAAATCCTCTGGACGCAGCGTCATCAACTCCTGCTTTCCCGGCTGCCCGCTTCTGTACTGATTGAGCAACCTGACAGCCTGATGCCGAATCGCTTTTTCAATCACATTGCGGACATAACGTGCGTTGCTAAATGCATGAATACTGTCGTTGCGTTCATTCAACAGATACTCTTTCATTTTGAGTATGGACTGAGGCATAAGAATATAATCCCGTTCTTTGGCCATCATTTCGGAAATTTGGATAAGCTGATCCACGGTATAGTCCGGAAAATCCAGCTGGATGGGAAAACGGGAAGGCAATCCAGGATTCGTACGCAAAAAGAAGTCCATCTCTCCCGAGTATCCAGCGAGAATCAAAATAAATTGATTTTTCTGATCCTCCATGGATTTTACTAAGGTATCAATAGCTTCCTTTCCAAAATCCTTTTCCCCTCCCCGCGCCAAACTGTAGGCTTCATCAATAAACAGCACTCCACCCAGAGACTTCTTGACCAGATCCCGCGTTTTTTGCGCTGTATGTCCGATATACTCGCCTACCAAATCAGCCCTCTCCACCTCAATCAGATGGCCCTTGCTCAGTACCCCCATTTTTTGCAGCATTTTAGCGATAATGCGGGCCACCGTCGTTTTCCCTGTACCTGGGTTCCCTTTGAAAATCATGTGATATACGTGCGCGTTACTCAACAGCCCCGCATCAGTACGCATATGGGCAATTTGCAAAAAAGCATATACTTCAAATACCAGGTCTTTGATGTTATCCAAGCCGACGAGATGATCGAGTTCCTTCTGAATTTCCTGATAGAGACTAAGATACTGCGGTAACGCCTGCGACTTGGTCGAAGTTACTGCATCCGTCTCATCAACATTTACCGAAGCTATCGGCTCCGGGCTACGCAGCACGACATTGATTTGTCTGGAAGGTCTTTCCTCCGTCCGCTTGCCCGCAGCGATTCCCCGTCCGTTCATGCATCCATCACCTCAACATTTCTTCAGGCACAGCTTACCCTATTAATGTATTCGGCCCGGCATGTCCTTATTAGCATAAAAGCAACAGGAGCTTGTGCAAAGCATTTTGTATATAGAGAAGATGCCTTTATGAGAAAACGTTGTACGTTTCAGGACACCCAGGTTTGGGCACTGAGCCACCACTTTTGCAGCGTCCATTTGGCGTAAGCCAGTACCTCTCTCGATTGATGAAGCGGCATATTCAGTACTTTAGATTCCGCCAGAGCCATCTGGGGATGCTCCAAATTCAAAAATCGGGCAATCTCAAGCGCCCGTGGGCCATGATAACTATGTGTGATAATCACAGTCGAGGTCCAACCATACTCCTGCATGATACGCTGGCTATACAACAGATTTTCGTAGGTGCTGGTCGCATGGTTTTCCAACACAATATGCTGCGCTGGAATACCTCTGTCAACCAAATAGCGTTGCATCCCCTCAGCCTCTGTATACGGGTAAGTTGGTTTGTCCAGCCCTCCGCTTACAATCAGACGCTTTACTGTACCGTTACGGTATAGCTGCAGGGCCTCGTTCAGCCTCTCCTTTAGCCCCGGACTTGGTTCTGCTCCCCACATGGAAGCCCCAAGTACAATTCCTACCTGTGCTTGCTGAAGCGGAGTGGTAGAGGCAGCGTTATTCATATCCCAAAATCGAATACCTCCCCATACCAAACCGATTATGATGATAACCAGCAGACAAAGCATAAGACGTTTGGCTGCTGAAAACTTTTTCTCTGGGCGGTTCAGCCTGCTTTTTGATTCAAAATCTTTAGGCCCAGTGCCTCTAATCCTCTGCAATACCTTCATCGTTCCCTCTTAAAATCACCGTTGTGAAACCATTCTGCCCGGTGTTTCAGCGACATTTTAAAATAGGGGAATATATGGGCATCTATCCGTCGTAAAACCTCAGCCGCAGTACGATTAGCCAGTTCTGCCTCCTGTGTCGATATATGCCCGCGCTGTAACGCATCCTCCAACTCATCCTCATCCACTAAAAAGATTTCGCCATTTTTAAGTACAACAACATCCAAATACAAATCGTCAAACCAGGGCACTCCCTGATCGGTCACTCCCTGATTTCGGCAGGTATCAATATACCATTCCACAATCTGCTCCCGATTGTCGAACATAGCAGTTACTACATAATGCTCACCCTTCGGATAGTATTGCAACCAGGAATATCCTTTGTCCGCTATGCAAAACGTATGATTGCCGTAGCTTTTCCATAACGGCTCTTTGAGACTCAAAATGGTATACAAGGTCACATATCCTGTAAACACGTCACTTTCCACATACCGGCAAGCAAACTTGCGGCTCGTTATTCTGCGCCAGTTGGCCCGATCTCCGAATTTGCGCTTCATAAATGATGTTCCTCTCCAACATTGGTAAAACCAGCTTACCATATTTAATCTGTACACTCAAAAATAACACCCTTTATCACAACAAAAAAGGTATTCCCAGACCATAATATGGTCCGAAAACACCTCTAGTATAAAAAATTCAAATCACCCACAGCATACTTCTTCTAATCTCGGTTGCGATGCCCACGATTGGAGCTCGACTGACCGTTGGAGTTGGTTTCCTGATTTCCATCCGGTGTGGTTCCTGTGGTAGATGGATCCGTGGTAACTGGATTTACCGTGGTATCACTATTAAAGGTACCTGCATCCGGTGTTGTTGTCTGGCCATTCCCCTGATTCGTGTCACTACCGGTGCCAGAGTTGCCACTATGATTGCCTGTACTGCCAGTGCCATTTCCGTCAGTGTCTCCAGGAATCGTCGGAACCTGCCCTGGGCTGGTGCTATTATCCGTACCTCCAGGGACTGTATTCCCCTGATCGGTGCCGTTCTGACCGTCTGTAGTCCCACTGTTATCCGGTAATGTTCCATCCTGATTCGGCTCAGTTCCCTGCTGTGGATCTACCGGAGTGGTCTCTGTCGGAATTTCCACACGGATTGTATTGGATGGTCCAGATTCCTTACCATCCGCTCCATAAGCCGTTACATAATATTCATACGCGGCTCCGGCTAATGGAGACGTATCTTCACCACTCGTGCCTTTCATCGCCTCCATAATCACCGTAAAGCCCCCTTCGGAAGCCTCTTTGCGATACACACGGTATTGCACATTATCTCCCGCCGCCGCAGTCCAGGACAACGATACAATTTGGGTATCCTGACTATAAGACCCGCTCAGTCCGCTTGGAGCGGTAGCCTGGACTGGCACGTCTGGCTTCTGCTCAACTGGTGGTTCATATCCTTTTGGATGGCTGAATTGCGTAACCGGGTGCCCCTTGAGAGCTTCACCCATGACCCTTCCGAAAAAGGCTGCCGACTGCCCACTGTAGTTTCTCAGCATATGTTTGCTGTCTGGCTTGTCATAGCCCATCCATACCGCACCAGTATATTCCGGCGTATAACCGACAAACCAGATATCACGGTTGCCATTGTTCCCTCTAATTCCACTCTGGGTTGTACCCGTTTTACCCGCTACAGGCCAATCAATACGGGCCTTGCGGCCTGTACCGCTATTGACTACATTTTGCATCATTTGCGTCATTTCATAAGCTGTTTTCTCGCTCATTACGGTTTTAAATTCTTCTTTGTGAGTGTAAACCGTTTTGTCATCACTATCATTAATTTGCTTGATGGAGTAAGCTTTTTGGAACTGTCCGTTATTGGCAAAAGCACTGTATGCCTGTGCCATTTCGAGCGTGTTCGTTCCTTTACTTAAACCACCCAATGCGATAGCGAGCGAGTGATCATTTTTGTCCATCGGGATGCCTACGCTTTCCGAGAATTGGACCCCTCTTTCCACACCGATCTGGTTGAGCAACCATACTGGCGGGATATTTTCAGACTTGGTAATGGCATCGGTCATACTGATGGTCGAAGAATAACCGTGCAAGTTTTTCGGGCTATACCCGTTAAAGCTCTGTCGCTCATTACTCAAAGGTGTATCCATTGTAAATTTACCGGATTCGAGAGCCGGCGCATACGCCGCAATAGGTTTAAAGGCCGAACCTGGCTGCCTGCGGCTTTGTGTTGCGCGGTTAAAGGTTCCCTTTTTGTAATCCCGTCCGGGTGCCATCGCAGCAATTCCGCCCGTCTGGTTGTTAATGATAACCATGGAGCCTTGAACAGGCTGATCATCCGGGCTCTTTTCGAACATACTATCATCTGCCATCGCCTGATCCAGCGCATTTTGGGACTGAGCATCCATCGTCGTATGAATTTTGTAGCCGCCAACGATCAGATCGTTTCCGCTGACTCCCGGCAAAGCATCCTCCGCCTCATTCATCACATACTCCATAAAACTTTGATACTTTTGAACTTTTTCCGGCTGCTTGTAATCATAATCTACAGCCTTGGCCTCTTCCATTTCCTGCTTTCCAATCATTCCCTGCTCAAACATCAGCTGGAGAACCACAGCACGTCGTTCCTTTGATTTTTCCGGATTACTGATTGGATTATATTTGGAAGGCCCTTTTGGAATAGCTGCCAGCGTGGCGATCTGCCAAAGCTTTAATTCTTTTAAGTTCGATTGCCCAAAGTACCCCACAGAAGCTGCCTTGATTCCTGAGTAGGAGCGTCCAAACCAAATCCGGTTCAAATACAACGTAATAATCTCATCTTTAGTCAAATTCCGTTCTAGCGCCATTGCTATAGATACCTCGGTCGCTTTACGGAAAAAGGTCTTGTCACGCGACAAAAACAGGTTTTTGGCCAACTGCTGGGTCAGCGTACTGCCACCCTCCACAGCCGAACGGGCTACGATATCTTTTACGGCCGCCCGCCCGATAGACCAAATATCAACCCCCTGGTGCTCCATAAATCGCTTATCCTCTGTTGCTATAAAAGCTTTTTTGAGCAATGGTGGAATTTCTTCACTTTTGACAGGATCACTTTTTTGTACGGACAGCTCGCCCATAAGCACACCATTACGATCGTAAACCTTTGATGTCTCGTTCACTGTAATTTTATCCTTGTTGGCTTTGTAAATTTGTTCGCCATTTACCATGACAAACAAATATCCACCAAGCGCGCAAAATATAGCCAACGCCGCCGTAATAAACAGCGTCCATCCAACTTGCTTACCTGTAATCTTCTTTTTCTTGCCCTTCGGCTTCTCTTTAGGCGTGTTTCTGTTGCGATTGCCGGATCTGGACAATGAATCGTTTGGCATTACCCTGACTCCCTTTCGCGAATAATCACATGTTGCCGAACCTATATATAGCTTGCTGTCGGCAGCATGAAAGCAAATGGAATGAAAAGAACAACCCTGTTCAGGTTGCTCCGGGTCTCATTCCTATACGGTTAGACGAGACGGTCGCTTAAAAAGTTTCATCAATCCAAGCGACCGTCAAGCCGTAATCAGTTATCGCTGGCGTTATCCTGTTGCTGTACAAGCGACACATTACGTTGCGGTGTAAAGGTGGAAATAGCATGCTTGTAGATCAGCTGTTGCTTTCCATCCGAGTCGATAACAATTGTGAAGTTGTCAAATGCTTTAATGGTCCCCCGCACCTGAAATCCATTGATCAGGTATACCGTTACCGGTATAGAATCCTTGCGCAATTGATTCAGAAACGTATCTTGGATATTAATGGACTTGTTCATTTTAGCCGTACCCCCAATAATCATTTGGATTGTTTTGAAGTATATTCAAGGTCTGTCCGGAACTTTCCTGCTATAATTTCGTGTAATCGGGCTGCATGAGCAGAAAAATTTCCGAAATCGGTGACATCTACCCACTGGATATCCTTCATGTGGCGAAACCACGAGAGCTGCCGCTTCGCAAAATGACGCGTATCCCGTTTCAGCCAAGTCACCGCCTCTTCCAAAGACACCTCTCCTCGCAGGTAGGAGGATATCTCTTTATAGCCTAGACCTTGCATGGAGATGGCATCGCTTCGCACTCCCCGTTCCATTAAGGAGGTTACCTCAGCAACAAGCCCTTGATCGAGCATCCCGTCAATTCGGTCTTCAATACGTTTATATAGCATTTGCCTATCCATTGTCAAACCTACGATGCAAAGCTGATAGGGAGATTCCTTTTTTTGACTGGCCAATTGCGAGCTGAGCGTCGTTCCGCTAACATGATATATTTCCAACGCTCGAACGACTCGACGCCGGTCATTGGGATGCAGACGACGCGCACTTTCGGGATCAACCGCCTGAAGTCGCGCATGAAGCGCCTCGGCTCCAAATTGTTCGGCATAATCAAGCTGTTCCTGACGAAAATCTTCATCAGCTCCCACCTCGGAAAACTGGTATTCATAGCAGACAGACTCCACATATAAACCTGTCCCCCCTACGATAAACGGCAGTTTCCCTCTGGCATGAATATCCGGTATGAGACGACGGCAGTCTTCCTGAAAAGCAGCTACCGAATATGGGTATTCCGGCTCATGAATATCAATCAAATGGTGCTTGATTCCTTCCATTTCCTGTTCGGAAATTTTGGCAGTTCCAATATCCATATGACGGTACACCTGCATGGAATCTCCGGAAATAATTTCCCCGCCAAATTGCCGTGCCATCTCGATGCTTAATTTCGTCTTGCCGACCGCAGTCGGGCCGACAAGAACAAGTAGTTTAGGCTTAGATGCCGCTATCAATATCAATCACTCCGTACACTGTTTTCGTTGTGCCCCGTTGCTCCACATGGAAGCCGAGGCGGGCAAATTCCCTGCTGCCCCGTTTTTCCTTCAATACAATTGTTTTCCTTGCAATACGTTTTGCCTGAACAATACTTTCCTCATCCAGAGCATCCGGGTTAGCCAATCCTCTCAATGGACCGATTGCACTAGAATCGAGCAACGGATCACGGAACATCGGGTCAAAATAGATAATATCCACACTACGATCCGGCAAGCTTCGCAAATAATCCAAATGATGACCAAAGCGGACATCAATGCCGGAAAATGCCTCATCTACCGCAGCGTTGCCGGAACGGTAATGCCTCATTCCATCCTTGATTAAAGCATAGACAGGAAAAGAACTTTCCACAGCAGTTACTTGTCCAGAATTTCCTGTTCCAATTGAAAACAGGAGGGAATCCGTTCCGAGTCCTGCGGTACAATCCAGCACGGTGTCCCCCGGAACGAGCCGAGCGGCAGTCAGCATCGGATCAGGCTCGCCCTTCAACACCCGCTTGGCGCGGATGAAGCCCATGCTCGGGTGAAAAGTCATCGGCGGTTGCTCCGGGCTAATCAGCCTCACCCCACCCTGTACGAGCACCAGCGCCTGACGAACTTTATGAGCAGCAGTCAGCCTTGCTACCGATATACCACGACGGGGGGCATACAGCACCCCCAGCTCGGCTGCAAGCAGTTCCGCCCGCTGCACGACCTCAGCGGTGGGAGAATCCCCTGTCGTCACCAATAAATGGGCTTGTTCCTCCCGAAGCCTTGCCAGCTTTTCTTCTTCACGGTTTTCCCGATCCTGCAACATATATAAACTCCCTTACATTACTCTCTTAAACAGCTTCTCCAAATCATATGTGGAAAAGGATACAACGATGGGCCGCCCATGCGGGCAGGTGTATGGCTGTCTGCACGCCGCCAAACGCTCCAGCAGTACGACAGCCTGTCGGTCAGTCAGCTTCTGGTTCGCTTTAATTGAAGCCCGGCAGGAGCACATGATCGAGGCTGCTTCCCGCAGCTTAGCCAGATCTATTGCTTTTTCATCCAGCACCCATCCTGCCATTTCCTCAATAACATCCGCTTCTTCTCCTTGAGGAAGCCAATAAGGATAAGAGCTAACGCGGAAGGTTTGACCGCCAAAATGCTCCAAATACACTCCCGCCTGCTCAAACCATTGCAGCCTTGTTTTCAGCTTTTCCGTCTCCGAGGGCGTAAATTCTAATGTAATCGGCAGGAGTAGCTCCTGAGATACCGCCTCGGGATTGCCGAATTTTTCATAATAAAATTCGTAGTTAACCCGTTCATGCGCAGCATGCTGGTCAATTAAATACAGCCCCTGATCGTTCTGCGCAATCAAATAGGTTCCATGGTGCTGACCAATCAAATTTAGCTCAGGAAAAGCGGGCATCTCGGGAGCCTCGCCCGACACCACTGCCAACTGCTCTGCATTCAGCCGTGACTGACGTGGCTTTTGATCCGTGAAATAGCGGGAATCCTCGGCTTTTCCTCCACCCGGTGAAGCAGAAGGCCGATAAGCTACAGAAGCAGCCGCTTCCTGTACTCTGCCGCTGTACAAAGGGGATGAACCGGATTCGGCTTTATTCCCATCGTTTCCATCCACAAAATCTGCGTCCAATTCCTCGTCACTGACACGTTGCCCAGAAGAAGGGTTCCCCCGACCAGAGACAAGGAGCCTCTCCCTATCCTGGCGTTGCACACGCTCCGTGCCAAGCTTGTGCTCCTCATTTCCGTCCAAGCGAATGGATTGGCGCGGGTCACGACCCTCCGAGAAAGGTCCGCCAAGCGGCTGTGCCTCTCCTCGGCTCTCGCCAGCAGAAGAATTTCCTTCCATACCGTTTCCCTTCGAGAAATGAAACTGCTCCTGCACGAACGAGCCGCTATCCTTGCCGCCGATTTCACGCTTGACTGCCTTCGGAATCAGCACCTGCTGTCCTAAAACAGCTTTTATCGAGTTCTCAACCAGCTGAAACAGCTCGGCTTCTTTGCTGAACCGCACCTCCAGCTTGGCGGGATGAACGTTAACATCCACCAGTGAAGGATGCATTTCCAATTGGATCACAGCCAGTGGAAAACGATTGATCGGCAGCAAGGTATGATACGCTTTGAGCAACGCCTGATTCAGCCCATAGCTGCGCACAAAGCGTCCGTTCACCACCGTCGAGATGGCATTCCGATTCGATCTTGTCCACTCCGGGCGGCTGACATAGCCGCTAATACGGTAATCCAGACTCTCCCCTTCCAGCAGCAGCATGGATTTCGCTGCCGAGGTTCCATAAACAGCGGCAATCACTTGAAGCAAATCACCATTACCCAGCGTTTGAAGCAGTGTATTCCCGTTATGCCGCAGTGTGAAGGCAACTTCGGGGTGTGAAAGCGCCATTCGGTAAAGTACATCCGAAATGTGCCCCAGCTCCGTCTGGATCGTTTTCATATATTTCAGCCTTGCAGGCGTGTTATAAAACAGCTCCCGGACGGTAAAATCCGTCCCTTGCCGAGCGGCTGCATCCTCGTGCAGCACCAGCTTGCCGCCCTCAATAACCAATTTGCGGGCACGTCCGTCATCTCCGGCTGCTGTTAGCAGCTCCACTTTCGATACAGCCGCAATACTCGGCAGCGCTTCTCCACGGAAGCCCAGGCTCGTGATCTGGAACAGATCGCGTCCATGCCCGATTTTGCTGGTGGCATGCCGATAGAACGCCGTTTCGACATCTTCAGGCTCGATGCCACTACCGTTATCCGTCACCCGGATGCTTTGCAGTCCGCCTTCCTCAACCCATACGTCGACACGCGTACCGCCCGCATCAATCGCATTTTCCACCAGTTCCTTCACGACGGAGGCTGGACGTTCTACAACCTCACCAGCAGCAATCTGGTTGGCAATATGCTCATCCAGTACCCGAATTTTAGACATCCTTTTTACCTCCCCCTAACTTCAAAGTGTGATGAAAATAGAAATATAATATCGTTAACTGCAGATATCGGTACTACAGGCCATTGGCCTTGTTTTTCAGTTCATTTAACAACTGCATCGCCTGCAAAGGTGTCATATTCATGACATCAGCGTTTTTCACCTTGCGTAAAATCTGGCGCACAATCGGATTAACCTCGGCCGTCTCCAACTGCGGCTCGGCAGGAGCAAGGTCTTGCTCTCCGAAAATGGACAGCTGCACGACTCCGGTAGCCGAATGGTACAGCACACCGGAGTCTTTCACCGCCTGCTGAGTGTTTTCTTTTACAACGGTGGCTTGCTGTGACACAAGGGGAGCCTGCAACGCCGCTTCTCTGCTTTCCCCTAGCGTCTGGTCTGAATGGGTGTTGTCCGAAACAACGTTTTTCCTTGCTGCTGCAACAGTCTCGGTGCCAGCCGTCACTTGGGCAGCCGCGTGCTCAAAGCCATGCAACAGTCCGTTCGCACGTTCAATGATATTATCCGGCAAACCCGCAAGGCGGGCACAATAAATACCATAACTGCTGCTGGCCGCGCCCGGTATGAGCTTACGCAGGAAATTCACCTTGTCGCCGCTTTCCTGTACTGCCATAGAGTAATTCCGCAGCGAGGACAGGCTTTGCTCCAAATGAGCCAGCTCATGAAAATGCGTAGACACCAGCGCCTTACAGCCGATTGTGTCATGGACAAATTCAATCACAGCTTGAGCAATCGCCATCCCCTCACTGGTGGACGTACCGCGTCCCAACTCGTCAATAATGATCAGGCTTCGCGGAGTCGCTTTGTCTGTCATGACCTGAATATCAGCCATTTCCACCATGAACGTACTCTGCCCGCCGATCAGGTCATCCGCCGCACCGATGCGCGTGAAAATGCGATCCAGCATCGGCACTTTCGCATGTGCAGCCGGAACGAAGCAACCGATCTGCGCCATAATTGCGATCAGCGCAACCTGACGCATATACGTGCTTTTCCCGGCCATATTCGGACCGGTGATTAGCAAAATATGCGCATCTGCTTCCTCCAGCGCCGTACCATTGGCGATAAAGCTGCCATCCTTCATCACGGCTTCCACAACGGGATGCCGCCCCTGCTCCACTACGAGATCATATCCCGTTGTCAGTTCAGGCTTCACGAAGCCACGCTCTGCGCTGACCGATGCTAGAGACTGGTACACATCAATTTCAGCCACCCGCTCTGCCAGCTTTTGCAGTCGTGGAATTTCAGTATTTAGTTTACTGCGAAGCTCAGAGAAGAGAGAGTACTCCAGATCTACCATCTTATCCTCGGCTTCCAAAATCAGAGATTCCTTTTCCTTCAGCTCCGGTGTAATATATCGTTCTGCATTCGCCAGCGTTTGCTTGCGTTCATATCGTCCTTCCGGCAATGAAGCCAGATTGGATTTGGTTACCTCAATATAATAGCCAAATACTTTGTTGTACCCGATTTTGAGCGACCGAATGCCAGTCGCTACACGTTCCTTGGCCTCCAGCTCGGCGATCCAGCGTTTGCCGTTCACACTTGCCTCCCGCAGTTCGTCCAGACGCTGATGGTAGCCTTCCTTAATGAGACCCCCATCCCTTACAGAAATAGGCGGCTCGTCCGCCACGGCTTCCTCAATCAACGAGCACAAGTCTGTACAGCTATCCAGCGTCTGGGCAACTCGGCGCAGTGTCTCCGATTCCGATTCTGCGCATAGCTCACGCAAAGCCGGAATTCGGGTCAATGACAGCTTGAGTGCAATCAGGTCGCGTGCATTGGCGCTGCCAAAGGCAATTCGCCCAACCAAGCGCTCCAGGTCGTAAATTTCTTTAAGCTGTGCACGCACATCCTCACGAAAAATAAACTGGTGGTACAGCTTGTCAACCGCCTCCAGCCGTTCCTCGATCAGATGGCTGCTAAGCAGCGGCTTGTCGATCCAGCGTCGCAGCAACCGCGCTCCCATCGACGTCTCCGTCCGATCCAGCAACCACAGCAACGATCCCTTCTTGGAGCGTTCACGAACCGTCTCCACCAGTTCCAGATTACGGCGGGTAAATGGATCAAGAATCATAAAATGGTTTGGCTCATAAACGGAAATCTGGGTCAACTGGCCTAACGATCTTTTTTGCGTTTCATTCAAATAAGCAATCAGACGCGATACACACTGCCTACGTTCCTCGTTGAGCCTTGCCCACGTTGCTTCACCAAATTGACCACGCACAAGATCATCCTTAGACTTGTCCCAGGCTGTGTATACAACACGACGCCCAACGGGTGACATTCGGGAGGTTACGAAATCGAGCAGATGACCATCCCCCAGCATTTCTGACGGCTCATAAATATTAATTTCATCCAATAGCCATTCTTTCGAATTAGGTACAGAGGTCACATACAGCTCACCTGTTGACAAATCGCAGGCCGCCAGTGCCAGCATCCCGTTCGTCTCGGTGACACATACCATGTAGTTGTTGGATTTGTCACCCAGCACCTTGCCTTCCATCACCGTACCCGGAGTGACGACACGGACAATATCCCGCCGTACCATCCCCTTCGTAGCCGAGGCTTCCTCCATCTGTTCACAGATGGCAACCTTATAACCCTTTTCGATAAGGCGCTGTATGTAATTTTCCGCCGAATGATAAGGCACACCGCACATTGGAATTTTTTCCGTGCCGCCACCCTCGCGTCCGGTAAGTGTAATCTCCAGTTCCTTGGATGCAAGAATCGCATCATCAAAAAACATCTCGTAAAAATCCCCCAGGCGAAAAAACAAAAATGCATCCTGCGCCTGGTCTTTTATGGATAAATATTGCTCAATCATCGGTGTATATTTAGTCATACCCTTTACTAACCCCCACACATTGTTCCGTTTAAACTTACATTACCTTTCATTATAGCAAAAATGACAGTCGATAACATGCAAGTATCGCAGACAACATCACAGATTTTACGAAAGCTTCCAAAACGGACGCAAATCCCGCGATTCATCCCATTGTTTCCCTTGACGCAGGCTGTCCAGTAAAGGCCCTACATAAGCTTTATATTGTGGATAAACATCCAGTGAAACGATATCCAAAATAAGAGGCTCCATATATTCCCCCAGCACAATCCGATTTCCTTCATAAAAAGCTCTATGGGCCTTTTCCTCATCCAGTGGCCTACCCTGCAAGCGCGGATATTGAGACGCGATGAGAAAAGCCATTCCAATCACGCCTTTAGCGAGCTGCGGCGAAACAAGAAAGCTGGGTAGTGTACGGTATTCAAAACCTCCATACGGTTGGCGGCGAAAATCGCCCAAATTGCCGTAATGCGGTCTGCGCCGGGCTGCGCGTTCATCTTCTAACAACGCCAAAGGCAGCGCTAAATAATTGTCCAGCGCACGTAGCAGAGACCCGTTCAGCGGAATTCCGCTAAAATGCAGATGCCCTCCCAGCGGAAAACCGGACTGCGGCATTCCGCCTGCTTGCCAAATTAGCGTACGATCGGCAATTCGCCGGGCTGCTGCCGCAAAGGCACGGCGTAAATGGGTCAGCAAAAGAGCCGGATCGCCACTTGGTGCGGGCCGAAGCTCAGCAACCGGGTACAACGTCCGACCCCGGCGCGTAACCGCATCGCATCCCGCCACGCCAAAGCGGCCCAAATATCGCGAAGCCGGTACGACCCGACCTTCCGGCATGCGGACCAGTACAAACTCAGGGTCCATTCCGATTAGCAGCTGTTTATCCCCTTGTCCCGCTTGAAGGCCCTGCCCCTGAACATCCTCTTCGCGAGCGGCGTCTTCAAATAGCGTGTCTAGGCGTCTATCATTTAGCCATGGCTGGGCCACGACTTCACGCACCTGACAAATGCGCTCGCCCAGCAGTGTCAGCGTCACCTCGCCACTGTCGAGGCCGAGTGTGTACAAAGTGCGTACAGCCAGACGCTCCATTCGGACGGACAGCTGAGAGCTGCTATCCAACGCAGACGGATTATACGCGCGGACTTTGGAGTGTCCTTCAATCGTGCGTCTTCGAATTTCCAGCATTCGTAGCTGATGGATCTGCACCGCATAGCCTACCGCAAAATCTGCTGTGTTATCGTCAGTCCAGCGAACCAATATGCCGGAGCGTTCCAGCCTGCGCTGCTTTTCATCATCCGACATCTGTCTGAAGCGTCTAAGCGCCTGTCCCGCCTGCTGCATCATCTTCCCCCTCCCTACCAGATTACGGAAGATTGAACGATTTCCCTTCCCTACACAACAAAAAGGAGGGCCTTTGCCCCTGCGCAGTCTCAGCCGGCGCAAAGAGTAAAGCGGCCCTCTTTTGGGTTACTTCCGTCAGAGCTCGTCGTCGATGAGGTCGGGGTCGAGCTCCTCATAGTCCCCTTCTTCCGCTCCAAAATCATAGTCCTTGTCAAAATCGTCACTGCTGCCATTCGGGAATACTTCTACAACAATCTTCGTTTCTGCCACCAGTTCCACCGCAAATTCCCGCTCGACCCGGATAATTACGCTGCCGCCCCCTGAAGACACACTGGCCTCAACGCAGCTTGGCTCCTGTGTCGCCTCGGCGGATACTTCCACTGTAGACGCCCGATGTTTCGGATCAAGATACGAGAGCGGCACATTTTCCACGTACGACACCGTTTCCTTAGCCACATCGGTCTGCGAGTTTTTATCGTATGAGTACCAGATATTGATATCATACGTCCCCACGACCTCAATGCCGTCTCCAGCCGCCACAGCCTCATACTGGTGGTTAATAATCCACGCCCCCAAAATGCTGGTCGGATTATTAGGCGGAGTTACGGTATGGGTTACGGTAGAGAATTTGCGACCTTTACCGCAGATCGCTTTTGTAATAATCTCTCTACGATTTTTATGACTTAATGCCATACTTGAACCTCCTCCATACAATCAATCAATCATTCCATACATATGTATGCAGGTTGTGGGCGAATGTTGAGTGAATAGGCGAAAAGGAAAAAATATTATTTGTATAAGCTTATGCCCTAATGGCTTGAACTCATGCACGCCAATGTATTACATGCTGCTCGACAATCCGTAAAAATTCGCTGAGCGCCGGGGATTTCCACTTTTTCGTGTGATAGGCGACCTGGGTAGCCACCTGCTGTTCGCTGTCATCCCAGCTTAAACGCATCATCTTCCCTTCACGCAGCTCATTTTGCACCGTAACCAGCGGAAGCAGCGCAACGCCCAATCCGACCATGACACATTGCTTGATCGCTTCAATACTCCAAAACTCCAGACTTGGGTCTGCAAAAATTCCGTGTCTGTTCAAATACCGTTCAAAAAGGATACGATAGGTGCAGCCCGTCTCTGTGTGCAAAATGGTTTCGTCCTTCAAATCAGCTGGCTCTACTTTATTATAGGAAGCCAGTCGATGACCCAATGGTGCGACCAATGCCATCGGCTCATGAATGAGCGTAGTAACATGCAGTTCTCTATCCTCTGTTTCCGGCTGAAGCAAAAAAGCCAAATCCAGCTCACCTGAGCGGGTCATATCACGCAATTCCCAGCATTCACCGGGTTTAAGCACGATTTTTACCTTCGGATATCGCTCCCTGTACTCACGGATCAGGCTCGGCAGGCGGAAAGCGGCCAGCGACTCTGGCGCTCCGATTTTCAGTGTGCCCGTCAGCACCGTTTCTGAACGTAGCGCATCCTTGGCAAGGGCGTGCATCTTGGAAATCTCCTGCGCATAGGGCAACAAGCGTCGTCCGGCATCTGTGAGCATGATTTTCTTACCTATGCGGTCAAAAAGAGGTGTGCCCAGCTCTGTCTCCAGCGTCTGAATTTGAGCAGTTATACTTGATTGTGCATAGTCCAGTATACGCGCCGCCCGGGTAAAACTGCCTGCCTCAACCACATTTAAAAACGTAAACAAATGCCGTGATTCCATAAGTTGCTCCTTCAATCGTTTTTTTCGATGCAAGCCATCGTTATATTCCGTTTTTCCGATAGATTGATTATCTGATAAGCTGAAAGAAATGACAAGAGAAAGAAGGCTTACCTGCATGACAAATGAACATAAACTACAATCCACCATTGGTCTTCCACAGGCCATTGCACTATATATCGGGGCGGTGCTGGGTTCGGGAATATTGATTGTGCCCGGTCTTGCTGCCGAAATGGCGGGTCCGGCATCACTACTGGCGTGGGGCTTTATGACCCTGCTCATCTTGCCAATGGCCCTGTCCATGGGACTGCTGTCCGCCAAATTCCCGAACGCTGGAGGGGTTTCACATTTTGTTACGCTGGCTTTTTCACCACGTGCAGGCTCTTATATCGGATGGTTTTTTCTGATGTCAGTTCCGATTGGGGCACCTGTTGCCGCACTCACCGGAGCTGGCTATATGACCGCCGCCATGGGCTGGGGAGAGGGGAGCCGCATGGGATTGGCTGCTGCCATGCTGGCGGTTGGACTGATCATTAACTGGGTCGGGATGAAAGTTGCGGGACGTATTCAGATCGCCGTTGTTATTGCTATTGTTGCTGTCCTCATCTTCGCCATTGCCGCAGCGCTGCCTCAGATGAAAACCGTACACTTCACACCGTTTGCTCCGCACGGTTGGCTTCCTGTCGGTCAGGCAGCCGCGATTCTGTTCTGGTGCTTCATCGGCTGGGAAGCCGTCTCCCATTTGTCGGAGGAATTCACCAATCCTCAGCGGGCGGCTGTTAAGGGTGTCACCGTTGCAGCCATCATCGTTGGCCTGCTTTATTTTTTTACTGCACTGGCTACAGTCGGGACACAAAGCTACCTTGCAGGTGGATCAGATGCTTCGCTCGTATGGGTGATTAGCCGGGCTATTGGTCCGTGGGGCGCAGTGATCGCGGGCCTGACGGGCATCTTTATTTGTACAGCTACAATTATCGCTTATGTAGGTGCTGCTTCACGCGTCGCGTATGCCTTATCCCGGCAAGGACACGCCTTCCGCTGGATGGGCCTCTTGTCCCGACGTTTTCATACGCCAATTGGGGGTATCGCGTTTCTCTTCCTTTGTTTCGTCATCATTATGTCTCTTTACGGTAGCGGTACTGTTTCACTTACCAACCTGATCCAGTTCCCCAACGCCACCTTTATCCTGACCTATCTGGGCGGGTGTGCTGCGGGTATCAAGCTGCTACGGGGTAATCGCTGGGGCGTAGCCATTAGTTGGGTGTCATTCATCTCGACGGCGGTGGTGTTCCCCTTTGTCGGCTGGGCCATGCTTTATCCTTGCCTGATCACCGTTGCCATATGGATTGCAGGTCGAATTCGGCACAAACGACCCCTTCCTGCTGCGTCCGTCATCACTGAACAAGAAAAAGCTACTGTCCATCGTTAGACAGTAGCCGTTTAGATTGGGCCCCGATTCTAAGCTTTGACTGGAGTGGGGGCCTTGTCCTTTTTAGCAATTTTTAAATACTGATGTAATTCATGTGTAAGCTGCAACAGTGTCGAACGAATTTCGAACTCCTCCCGGGTTGCGGGAAGCTCCATTTTTTTGAATTCCTCACGTACCTGCTCCAGCAGCTTCTCCGTCTGTCCCGTATAATGCCCGGCCAGGACGTCATTGCTGAGCTGATCGAATAGCTCGACCAAAAGTTTGGCCTGCGGCATATGCTGATACATTTGCGAGATCAGCTGCATCATATTTTGAATCGAATCCAGTTGTTCCCTGCGCATATAAAAATACACATTCCAGCCCTCTTGCGGACGAAGCATCTGATTTTCCAATGAACGCCCTGCCTCGGTCACCCCTCTGGCTATGACGCTGTTCGCTTCTATAACTTCCTTGCCATCCCATATGTATGCTGGACTGCGTAATGTATTGGCCATATTTGTGAATATAATGGAAAACGTCCGGTCTACTTCCTGCCGGATTTGCTGCATGGTGTTATCGGAGCGTGGCATGTAGGCCAAATTGACAACCATCGCGGACCCCAGTCCGATGACCAGCAGACACAGCTGGGTCAGCAGCACCTGCATATCAATCACACCACCGCTGAACACACGGAAAACCACAACCGAACCCGTGACAATTCCTTCCTTAAAGCCCACCCGTACAATGACCGGAAACGCCGATAAAATATATAATGCCAGTACCCAATCATGGAATCCGAATACAACAAACAAAACACAAGCAAAAAGAAGCCCCACAACGGATGCAAAAAATCTCGCCGAAATGGTACGGAGGCTTCTTTTGCGCGTGACATCGACCCCCAAAATAGCCAAAAGCCCTGCCGAGGTGGCTCCATGAATGCCAAAACCATCCGCAATCAGTACGGCCATTAATGCGGCAATAGCTGTTTTAATCGTACGAAAGCCCATGAAAAAATTCTGTCCTCTCTGGATGAAATCTGTTTTCGTAAACTTTGAATCATTTTCATTTTCATGGTACTTTATTTTCACATTTTACACAAATGAGGAATTTGAAAAATCCTGAACTGTATAGAAGTTTGATTCTTATCGCTGAGGACGATCAGATAGCAGCAGACGCTCGACATACACGACCGCCTGATACATCAGTGTCGCTACGACCGCAATGATAAGCAGACTGGACATCACCAGCGTAAAATTGAATACCTGGAAGCCATAGATGATTAAATAGCCCAACCCGTTTTTAGCTACCAGAAATTCACCGACGATCACGCCAACCCAGGCCATACCGACATTCACCTTTAG
Source organism: Paenibacillus sp. NRS-1781 (assembly GCF_050467745.1). Classification (NCBI taxonomy): domain Bacteria; kingdom Bacillati; phylum Bacillota; class Bacilli; order Caryophanales; family Paenibacillaceae; genus Paenibacillus; species Paenibacillus sp. NRS-1781. Next base: position 55,234 of record NZ_JBITPI010000063.1, on the reverse strand, counting down.
TGTAGAGACGATAGCCGGAAAGGACGCAGGCAAAATCACCTTGCTAAACGTATCGCGCCGCGATCCACCAAATGTGCGAACCACTTTGATCAGATTCGAGTCCACTTCCTGAAAGCTGTTATACACAACTAACGTCGTAATAATGACCGTAATCGAGAGGGTCGTCATTAAAATAGCGGTAAATCCGGCTCCGAACATGACGATAAAAATGGGCCCCAGCGCCACCTTGGGCATACTGTTGAAGACAACCATATAGGGGTCCAGTACCTTCGAAAGAAACGGCGACCACCAGATTAGCACAGCCAGCAGTGTCCCCAGCAGCGTTCCCAGTAAAAAACCCACCAACGTCTCTCCAACCGTGACACCGACATGCCCCCACAGCTCACCGCTGACCGCATCCTTGCCAATTTGGGTAAATATTTTGCTTGGATAGCTAAACAGTAGTACATCAATCCATTTCATCCGACCCGCAATTTCCCACAACACGAATAAAAAAACTAAAATGGCTGTCTGTACACCCGTTACCAACCGCCGCTCCGAACGCCTTCTGCGTCGGCACTCCTGATACAGCCCTTGAATCCAGTGTTGTCCAAGCCGATCATCTTCGCCCTTCATCCTTTGACTCACTCCTTTGCTCCCGAAGCCTCCAGTTCACCCCATATTTCATGAAAAAGCTCATTAAAGCCCGGCTGCTCGCGCGCATAAAAAGGCTGAACTTCCCGGATCGCATCCGGAATTGCAAAGGTACGCCGGATGTGGCCCGGATTTCGGCCCAGCACAATAATCCGGTCACTGACCGCAATCGCCTCGGCCAAATCGTGTGTGACCAAAATAGCCGTCTTCCCCCGCTCACGCAAGGTTTCGGCAATCAGGTCTTCCAGTTGGAGCTTGGTCTGATAATCCAGCGCGGAGAATGGCTCATCCAGCAGCAGCAGCCCTGGATTAGTCGCAAGCGTCCGTACCAACGCCACACGCTGGCGCATCCCCCCGGATAACTGGGACGGATGCAGATGCTCCTTCCCTCCCAGCCCCATGCCTTCCAGCAGCAGTCGGGTCCGTTCACGCGAGGCTTCATCTACCCGATTGCCCAGTTCCAGACCCAATAACGCATTATCCATGATCGTACGCCACGGAAACAGATAATCCTGCTGCAGCATGTAGCCGACCTCCAGACTCGGACCATTTACGGGCTGACCTTGCAGCAGCACTTGGCCCATCGCCGGTCGCAATAATCCGGCGATCATGGACAGGATTGTCGTTTTGCCGCAGCCGCTTGGGCCAACCAAACTGATAAACTCTCCTGTCCCTACAGCAAAGTCGATATCCTCAACCGCAAGCGAGGCCTCCCGGTCTGTTACATACACATGCGTTACTTGCTTCAGCTCCACCACCGGGACCGTTGCATCCGAAATAAGACAACTCCATTCTTCTGTCATGGCGAGCCTCCGGCGTCTTCACCTGTATCAGCGGCTCCATTTGTTCCCGCTTTTGCAGGCTGGTCGGCATTCCCTGATGAGCTTGCTGCAATCGCCTTCTCTGCAAAGCTTCGGTTCACCAGTTGATCCAGCGCAACTGGACTTTTCAGCTCGCCCGCCGAAGTCATAACATCCTGCAAATTCTTCCATTCTTTTTCCTCAATCATTGGATTCAGGGCATAGGTGCCTTGTTCCTTATACCGCTTGACACTACTGGTCAAAACCGCCAGATCTGTGTCCTTGAAATAGGGCATAATGGCTTCAGCAATCTGCTCAGGTGAATGCGTGGCAATCCACTGCTGTGCCTGATATACAGCCTTCGTAAATTTTTGTACGGCCTCGCCATTTTCGTTCAGATAGCTTCGTTTAGCCATATATACGGTATAAGGCAGCTCGCCGCTCTCCACACCAATGGAGGCCACTACGCGTCCCCGGCCTTCTTTTTCGAAAATAGATGCCTGTGGCTCGAATAACTGCACATAATCCCCTGTACCGGAACCGAAAGCAGAGGCAACATTGGCAAAATCAATATTTTGAATCAGCTTCAAATCCTTATGTGGATCAATGCCGTGTTTGCGCAGTGCAAATTCCAACGACATTTGTGGCATCCCACCCTTGCGCTGTCCAAGAAAATTTTGCCCTTTCAGCTTTTCCCAGTCAAAGCTAGCCTGCATTTGCCGGGCAAATAAAAAGGTTCCGTCCGTCTGCGTCAGTTGTGCAAAATTAATGATGGGGTCCTCTGCCCCTTGCTGATACACATAAATAGATGTTTCCGCACCGATAAGCGCGATATCCGCCTGATTGGACAGCAACGCCGTCATCGTCTTGTCGCCACCGGGAATCGTCGCCAGTTGGACATCCAGTTCCTCCTGAGCAAACATCCCTTGGCTCAAGGCTACATACTGTGGCGCATAAAAGACCGTTCGAGCTACTTCACCCAGTCTGATCTCAATCGTCTGCTCCCCTTTGTGTGCGCACCCGCCGAGCAGCAGCAACCCGAGCAGTGCCGCAGCCCCCACAGCTTTAAAACGAGCGCCGATGTTCATCCCTGTTCCCTCCCCACCTTTTTGCATTATAGACTTCATATATTGTTATGCGACTGCCTACTCAATGGTTAATCACACAAAAAAAACCCACGTTCGCCCAGGAACGCGGGGTAGATGCACCAATGATGATATGACAGCTAGTAAATCACAGCTTATATATGGAGGTATATTTTTCTTCCAGATAATCAGCCAGATAATCCGGGTTCAGATCCTCGCCCGTAATGGCTACAATCAGCTCGGACGGCGTCCGGCTCTTACCATAACGGTAGATCCGTTCAGTCAACCATTGCTTGATCGGCTCCAGCTCTCCAGCAGCAATCAGCTCATCCAGATTTGGCAGCTCCTTGCGCAGTGTCGCCAAAATTTGCGCTGCATACATATTGCCAAGCGAGTAAGAGGCAAAATAACCAAAAGCACCACCGGACCAGTGAACATCCTGTAGAACGCCATGCCCGTCATCCGGCGGTAGAATTCCCAGATATTCCTTATATTTCGCATTCCATACTTCTGAAAGGCGCTTCACATCCAGCTTTTCATTAAACAGCATTTTTTCAATTTCATAGCGGATAATGATATGTAAGTTATATGTTAGCTCATCCGCTTCAATACGAATCAGTGAATTTTCCACACGATTAACGGCCAGGTAGAACTGATCTGCCGTGACCTTTGCCAGACGGTCTGGAAAATGCTTTTGCAGGTCAGTATAATACCGATCCCAAAAAGCACGGCTGCGTCCAATCATATTTTCCCACAAGCGAGACTGGGATTCATGTATCCCCATGGAGGTTCCTTCAGAAAGCAGCGATCCTGCCAGCTCAGGCGCAATATTTTGCTCATACAGCGCATGACCACCTTCATGCAATGAGCTGAAAATCGCGCTAGTCACATCATCTTGCAAATAATGTGTTGTTATACGCACATCGCCCGGATTTAATCCTGTCGCAAAAGGATGCACGCTCTCATCCAAACGACCTGCGTCGAAATCATAACCCATCTGTCTCAAAATGAACAGGCCGAACTTCTCTTGCTGCTTTACATCAAACACACCATCCAGAAAGCTCTTGTCCGGCTGGTTTGGTGAAGCCTGAATTTTAGACAAAAGCGGCACCAGACGCTTTTTGAGACGATCAAACACAGCATCCAGCTTCTCTACCGTCATATCCGGTTCATATTGATCCAAAAGCGTGTCGTATTCCGTGTTCTTGACTCCCCAATAACCGATAAACTCTCGCTTCATCTCTACGATTTTAGACAAATAAGGCTCGAATCCGGCAAAATCGCTATGTTCCTTGGCATCCTCCCACTTGCTCTCCGCCTGAGCAGCGAGTACGCTGTATTCCCGGTAACGGTCAGCCGGAACCGAACGGTTCAGCTCATAATTTTTGCGGCATTCTTCCACCAGTCTGCGATCATTTTCCTCCAGTTGCTCCAGTTTGTCTTCTGCTGTAAAAAATTGCAGCAATTGTCCCATTTCATCCGAAATAATCAGCTTGAACATCTCAGTGGACAACATACCCAACGTTTCCGAACGAATATCAACGCCCTTGCGCGGAGCACCTGTCCGTAAGTCCCAGTGCATCAAGCCCACGGCCTCACCATAACTTTTGATTTTGTGTGCTAATTCTTTTAAAGCTGCCAATTGATCCAACGTCTGTTGCGCCATAATCGAGGTCACCTCTTATCTAAAAATGGATAAAACTTTATACTTCTTATACTTGATGATACTTATATTAAAAAGTATAATCAACACACAACATTTGCGACCAGCTCCTGAAGGCTTCGAAAACCCGTCAGATAGTACATATTTGTCAAGGGGTACAGCCTGATTTCCGGCCTGCTAAAACCTGGATTAGGCTTTTTCCATGCTGGTCTGCTGCAAAAAATAGTTCAACATTAAATAGCATACGGAGGGAACAATCGTGGATCACATCAAAGAGATTTTGGAATACAATCGCGTTTTCGTGGAAAACAAAGAATACGAAGCCTATCGTACAGGCAAGTTCCCCAATAAAAGAATGGTCATCATTACCTGTATGGATACGCGTCTGACCGAACTGCTGCCCAAAGCCATGAATCTGCGCAATGGTGATGTCAAAATTATTAAAAATGCGGGTGCGATTATCTCCCAGCCTTTTGGAAGCGTTATGCGTAGTGTGCTCGTTGCCCTGTATGAGCTGGAAGCGGATGAAGTGCTCGTCATAGGCCATTACGAATGCGGTATGGCCGCGCTGAATGCCGACCACATGGTCAATGAAATGCTGGAGCGTGGGATTTCACAAGAGGTACTAAGCACTTTGGAGAATGCAGGAATTAAACTAAATAAATGGCTGAAAGGTTTTGACAACATCGAGGAAGGGGTTAGAAGTACTGTAAAGCTTATTAAGAATCACCCCTTGCTTCCGCCTAATGCACCTGTTCACGGTATGGTCATCCATCCGGACACCGGGGAGCTGACGCTGGTTGTTGATGGAAATAAGCAGTAAAAATCCTATAATTAACGTTAAAGAGGGTATATTTAGGTCATAAAACGGCCTAAAGATACCCTCTTTTTTATGAAAATAAGCACATATGAGTGTATGATGATCGGAGTTAATTTTGGCTAACCTGTGAACGGCCTATCTGAAAGTTGTCAAACCATACAGTTTCAGTGTACACTTTTCATGAAGCGGCAGAACACCTGCCGTAGAGCCGTTATAACCGTTACTAAGATGGATGAAGGAGATAAAATCTATGAATTTACTATCGTATGGTCTGTTGGGCCTTCTCGCCAGAGAAGAATCCTCCGGCTATGATCTGATGCTGCGTATCCAGCCTTTTTGGCAGGCTAAGCACAGTCAGATCTATCCACTGCTAGCGCGTATGGAAAGCAAGGAATTGCTTGCTTCCCGCTGGATTCAGCAGTCCGACAAACCTGATAAAAAAATGTATACCATTACAGACAAGGGAATTCATATGCTTCAGCAATGGTCCCAGGAATCACTGGCCGCTCCGGTCACACGGGACGAATTAAGTCTGCGGCTGTTCTGTCTCTGGCTGACGGACAAAAGCAGTGCCAACCGTATGCTGGAGGAACGCAAGCGTCATTTTATTCAGCGAATACGGCACCTTGAGGATATTCTGAACGACATTCCCGACGAGGATCTGCATTTTGGCAGCAAAAGCTTCGGCGATTACATTCTCGTGCAAAAAGGGCTTATGAATGCCAAAGCGGGTCTGGAGTGGTGCCAAATGGTACTGCGTATGCTGCTTGCCGGAGATGTAAGAGCGGATACTAATCCATTTTCACTTAAACCGTAAGACAGAATGCTTTAGTCCATTCAGCATAGGCTTTATATATCAATAAAATTTGAATGTTTTAATTTTTTTGAAACCCTTTTCTATCCGTTTCGTATTACTGGTAAGCGGCTGTTTGACCTATATCAAACCAACATACCAAGGGGGATTATATTTACATGAAAAAAACTTTTACTTTTAAAAATATGATGATGCTGATGATGGCTTTTACCCTGCTGATTGTTATGGTCGCACCATCTACAGCTGACGCGAGGCGAGGCGGCGGATTTAAATCCGGGCCAAAATCGTACCAATCTACACCGAGCAAGGCCACTAACAACAACGGAGTCAATAAGTCTGATAGCGGATCCAAATCCAGTGCAACTGCGGGTAATGCAAGCAGAACGGGTGGATTCCTTGGTGGTGGCGGCGGATTCCTGAAGGGCATGATGCTGGGTGGCTTGGCAGGTATGCTCTTCGGCGGACTGTTCGGTAATATGGGCGCATTGGGCAGCTTGCTTGGCCTTGCGGTCAACGTTCTCGCTATATACGTCCTGATCATGGTCGGAGTAGGTATCTACCGTGCGATTAAAAATCGTCGCAGACCTGATGATTCCCGTGGAGGACGTTACTAAGTTATGATTTTAAGTATGGATGAAATTGTAAACGCCATCTGTCTGCATATGGCTGAACGCAAAGGTGTCCAGCCCAATGATGTGACAGTAGAATTAAGCTGGGAAGAGGATACAGGATACTCAGCAGAAGTCCATGTACAGGGTCGCAGCCAGTATCTGGTGGAAGCCAACATGATTGAGGCCATCCTGAGATACCTGCATTCCGAGTACAATATCCGTGCCTATCGCGAGCAGGTCAGACTGGATCTGGACGAAGAAATTACAGCTATTGTCCAGACTGACTGAATCAAGTGTAGAGTCACCTAACAAAATATGCAGTGAAACGGAAGAACCGACCTTCGCTTAATGCAAGGGTCGGTTCATTTTTACGTTCTATAGGACCATGCTAAATATGTGGAGCTGAGGATACAGGAACCTGGGGTGCCCTTTCGAGCAGACCACTGCCGTACATTTCCCGAAACGGTTGCTCCTCCATATGAATGTACCCGATATAACAGCCGCATTCCTTCATCCGGCACGGGCGCTTGGCGCTTATTCCTTCAAGGCCATCTCTGTACAAGTGACCCAGCACTCGCCGATCCTGGTAGCAATGTTTTACACGTCCGTCACCCTGTACGTAAAATACATCCTCCCCAGCACGACACGCCCGTCCCTGACTGCTGTAATCCTGCAAATTCCATTGGAAATAGGGATCTATAGCCGTTAATTTAGCAATCTCGGCATCGCTATAATAATGTGGTCGATCCTTATAAGCGTTGACCCACAAATAAACATCCTTCGGAAGCTGTGATCGTAAGGAATGAATAGCGGGAAAAGCCTGCCTCAATCCCACGGTGCCGACACTGTAGGAAATACCAAGTTCATATAGCTTCATGCCTTGAGATATAAAAGCCTGCTCCTTCGTCTCTCCCGGATGATACGTCGCCCACAACGCAGCCGTCCTCGGATTCAATTCCTTGGCCCAATCCAGCTTAGTGGACAAATTCGTCTGTACAGCCACTTTATCTACATGCGCCATATGGGAAAACTCAATCATGGTTTTGCGGTACCAGGAATGAATCAGAGCTTCTCCATACGGGTTAAAAAAAATGGAAAGTCGATGCCCCAAAGTTCCCTGCTCCCGTACCCAATCGGCAAAACGCTCCAGTTGCGCCCGATCCTTGTGCAATGTCTCACGGCTATCCACGTTTTTGCTGAACGGACAGTAAGAGCAAGTATAGTTGCAGGAAGTCAACGAGCCACGATAATATAGGGTTGCTCTCATGCGCCTACGTAGCCTTCCATTCGCTCCCGTACTGCCGTGGATATCATCCAGTCGCCAATCGCATCGGAATAAGCCATTCCTTCCTCGGTCAGTCGCAATGTGTCGTCTACAACCACTGCCATACCAGATTCCAATAACAAGGACATTCCTGCAAAATCATCCGCCAAAGACGCATCGAAGCGCGCGGCGTAAGCAGATAGCTCCAGACCTTCACGATGGAGAAGTGCCTTCAGAATAAAACGCCGCTTGCTCTCCTCCACATTTAAAATAAAGCCGTAATCAGCCAGATCATGACGCTCGGCGGCGACATAATCAGCAATAATGCCACGCGTTGCCGCTGCACTAACACCGTATCGGCTGGCATAGTGGACATTACGCGTATAGGAGCGCGCACCGCAGCCCAGACCGGCCATGCCTTCCTCCTGACAGCTGTATGGCAGCAGCTCCTTGCCGGGTGCATCATCATTTTTGGCAAAACGGCGCATGGAATATTGTACATATCCCGCCTGTTTGAGTCTTTCACGTGCTACTTCGTACAAGCTGAGACGAATATCATGCTCCAGCCCGGTATAGCCCGGCTTTAAAATCGTATTTTCCCGAATGTATAATGGGTAAATAAAAATTTCACCCGGTGCGTAAGATAACGCCTCTTCCAGAGAATACAGCCACGTTTCCGCCGTTTGACCGGGGAGACCATAGATCAGATCTACGTTCAACAGTGGAAAATCGTACTCCACCAGCCGCGCAAGCGCTTCACGCACAAGCTTGGGCTTCTGAGGACGGTATATGGCCGCACTCTCCGACTCCACAAAGCTCTGAATCCCCATGCTGACACGGTCCGTTCGACGCCGCTTGAGCACCTCCAGCCGATCTTCGGTTACCGTATCCGGCGACGTTTCCACCGAAATGGAAGCATGCTCAGGGTCTAAACCCATCAGATTTTCCGCAATGTCAAACAATCGTTCGACCAAAGGAGCCTCCAGCAAGGTTGGCGTGCCACCGCCGATGGCAAAGCGTGAAAACGGCCGACCACCCATGATTGGCGCCCATTGGCGAGCTTGTCTTTCAAGCGCATCCACATACTCCTTATGCACATCCAGCCGCTTGTCCGGCAAAGTGAACAGGTTACAAAACCCGCAACGAGCCGCGCAAAACGGAATATGCATATACAAAAAATAGCTCTCCAGCTCCTCCTTCTCCCACAATTCTTGCAGTGAGAGTGGTGTATCAAACGACCGATAGGCCGTTTTATGCGGGTAAGAGTACAAATAGGAGCGGTAGGGAGCTTCACGGATCGTGCGTGCCCATTGGGCAGGGTTCTCAGGCCATGAAGACCTTGATGTCGAGTTTGTGTCCAGCCCCGCAGGGGGATTGGCTCCTGCTCCCGTTAGAAGCGAGTGATTCAGATTCATGGCTTTCATTTCTGCTCCCTCCTCGCGCTGGATTGATTTCTTTACATTTTACCAGTGCAGTCTATCATTTCTTTTACCCTACAATACAAATTCGCGGTAAGGCACATTCCATACGACCTCATGCGCCAGACGATGCCCTTCGTAGCCGTCTTCCCCATAAGCCGTACCATGATCGGAAAAGGCCATGCAAAATGTCTTCCCCCGGTTTCGTAAAGCGTCGAACAAACGTCCAAGCTGCCCATCCACATAACGCAAGGCTGCACGTTGGGACTCCACGGAATCCTTGGCTGGGCCCTCCAGAAAATAGTGATTAGGGCCATGAATAGCTGAAACATTCAGGAACAAAAACAGCCGCTGCGCCGGGTCCGCCTTCTCCAGCAGCTTTAGGGCATGATTCACCTGATGCTCCGTCGAACGGGGATTCGTAACGCCGAAGGTCATACGCCAGTAGCTTTCCTGAAAATACCCCGGCAACACCTTGGCAAGCTTGTTTTTTTTTGTAAAAAAAATAACTCCACCAATGCAGATCGTCCGGTAGCCCTCACCCGCCAGCCCGGATACAATATCCGGTGCATCAAACAGCCACGTATGCGGATGCGTTCGCAGTCCCGTATCTTTTGTATGAAACAGCCGTATGTGAGAGGCCTTATCTGTATTGGCTGGTGTAGGTAAGAATCCGCCAAAAAACGCATGATGTGCAGCATAGGTAAAGCTGCCCGGCGTATGGCGTTTTTCCCACGGCCCGGACTCGCACAGGTTCGGACAGTTCTCTTCCTCCAGCTTGGCTACATCGTAACGCAGCGTGTCGAGCGTAATCATGACAATATCATGAGAACCGACAATCTGGTTCATATCGGTCATAACAAGTCTTTCCTTTCCAAAGTTGAAGTCCCATTGGCGAGATGCAGCATTTCCCATTCATAAGGATTCCAGCCCTGATGTTTTACACGGTATAGCAGGTCTCCGAACGGATTTACATCCAGCACGTAGGGACGACCGCCATGCGCCGGAACCAGCACATCCAGCCCAGCAACCATAGACGCCGGAAAAGCGCTCATTGCGGCTTCCGCAGTCTGCTGCACCGATTCTATCGTATCCTGCGGCAACCCGGCGTCCTCCAGCAACAGCCGTTCATTGCGCAAATGCAGATTCGTAATGGGGCCTCGGCTTAAACGTAAAACAGCATGACAAGCCTCTGATCCGCAAACGAGCTGGCGTACATCGTAAACACGTCCGCTCAGACTCGCTTTAGGTATCCAGCGCTCCACATGCACCCCTTCCGAGCATAGCCAGCCCAGGATAGCATGAATGTCCTGCTTGTCCGTATAACGGCGCAAGCGTCCGGCATTGTAATACACACGCTGTCCGTGTACGATTTCCGTTCCAATGGTGGTTACCGCCAGTTCTGCCCGTGTCCGCGGATGCACCTGATAAGCTATTACACCAGAAGCACCGGACCCGCAAAATATTTTCACAAACAGGCGGTGAACCCCGCTTTCCATCATCGCTGCGTGCAGATCAGCAACATCACGAAAGGTACCGTCTGGTGGTGAAAGCACAGGCGGAACCCTTATGCCCGCCTTGTCCAATACGACGCTGCAACGCCGTTTGTCGAACATCACAGCCACTTCCACTGGATCATTCATCCAGCGCGAGGAGGGCCATAGCAGGGCCGCTTCTTGCTGTAGCCACGCCAACAGACGGCAATAGCCCCGGAACCATTGTGCCGGGTGCCAAATACGACCGTGCTGCTCCAGCAGGCCTCGCGCTTCTGACGCCAATATACCTGGGTCATGTGCTAATTCTGCCCACGGCAACAAAGAATCGTCTCCCTCCGCATCCGGGGCTCCCAAAGCAATCAATTCACGCTCTACCTCAAAGCTTTCACCCGGTGCATCCAGACGAAGCAGCGGACTAATGTCCGCCCGCCCCGTCTGTAACTGACGGATGCTCTCTTGCACATAAACACTAGCATTTACACCGTCTGACGCAGACTGTCCAGCTATTCGGACCATCAGTTCGTCCAGACTTTGCTTCTCCCGGATGGCTTCCAGCACATTTTTATAGGAAATCTCAACAGCTGGCGACAGCTTCAATCTGCTTCGCGCCTCCTGTAGTCCTGTGGTCCGCCGATTCCCTGGATTGCCGAACAAAATAAACGGCTCGCTGACATTACTGTCTGATATCCCAGCCATAAAGCCGCCTCACCTCACTTACTCCGTCAACGATGGATAACGCCAATCATCTTCCTCGTCCGCTTGCTGCTGATCCTCCACATTCACATTCAGTCCTGAGCTTTTCCAACGTTTCATCATTTCATCAGACATATAATGATAGCTCAAATCCAGGTGCTTCAGCCCTTTGATGCTTTCACTAGCGAGTAGTGCCTCTGCCCCTTTATCGGACAACGTGCCTTGAGACAGATCAAGCACCTCCAGTTGTCCAATCACGGGTGCGTTTGCCGCAGCAATCGCAATTTCATCCTGTATTTCACTATCCTTCAGCCCCAAGTAAGTCAGCTTGGGAAAAAGATTATCGTTCAGGAACGGTAATACGTCCTCCAGACCACCGTCAAAACCGTATTCGTCCACGCCCAAGTACAGCTCCAGCTTGCGCAGCTCTGGCAGCTCGGCATTGCGAATCTCCTGAATGACACTCGCTGGCAAGCCTCCGCAAATAATAACCAATTCCTGAAGATGGCTATGCCGCAACGGTTCCAGGCTCAAGTTCTGACTTCCTTTGGCATAAAAGGATTCCAATGCTGGAAACGCCTCCAGCAGCGGAGACAGATTCGTCTGATTAATCCACGAAACCTCACACTCATCATATTCCATATCCCCGATAAACAGCTTACGCAGCTTCGGAAATTGATCTTTGTGCTTTACCAGTACCGGAATAAAATCCTCCGGCGATTGTTCGTAGGCTCCGCCCCAGTCTCCAATAATCAAATCCGTTATTTCTGCACTCTCTGGCTTGACTGCCTGTTCTTCAATGGACTTAGCCATCGTTTGACCCTTCTCATAAGCATCATAATCTACAACCAGCTTTACTTCCATCTCGTAATACCTCCGATCACTGATTTAAAAATGTAATAAATCCCTACCTTGTAAACTATCTATTCCCAGTTTAGTCTATCCTATCATACCAATGTTCGTCAAAAATAGACCCCTATCGACATTAATCCTATGTAAAATGTACGCATGAAATCAGCCTAGGGCAGCCCGGTAAAATTACTCCAGTCTGCCCTAGGCTGATACTCCCCAAATAAATCTCTACTATATAACACAATAGATTTTGAAGCCGAATTATTGGCTAATGGTGATTGGCGAGTTATCCGACAGCAATGCCAGATTATTCACGATTACACTCTCTTCGTTGCTCAGCCCACTGGTAACCAGTGTTTGTGAGCCTGTCGTTTGAACTGTCTTCACTTCCTTGCGTTTCGCATGGTCACCATTCACAACGTATACATATTGCTTGCCCTGATCCTTTTGAATCGCTGCAGTAGGAACGACAATACCTTCTTGTGCATTCGCAGCGACAAAGCTGATATCAGCCAGCATACCGGATTTCAGTCTCACGTCCGGATTAGCCACCGAAATTTCCACAGGATATCCTTTTCCACTTGCGTCCAACGGACTTACATTTTTCACTGTACCTGTTGTCACAATATTGGAAGCTGCTACACGTACCTGTACCTTGTCGCCTGCTTTTACATTGTTGATCTGCTCTGCCGGTACATAGATCAGTGTATTAACTGTACTCAGGTTGGCAATGACCAGCGCAGGCGTCTGTGCGGATACCATTTCGCCTACTTCTGCATTTTTTGTACCTACAATACCGTTAATCGGTGATGTAATCACGGTATCGTCGAGTGCGTCCTGAGCAATGCTCACATTTAGCTGAGCCTGCTTGAGAGACTGTTGGCTGGACTCGATAACCGCTGTATTTTGAGATACCTTCAGTTGATTTTGTGCATTGCTGTAACCGCTGTTAGCATTACTGTAGCTGTTTTTTGCTGAATCGTAGCTGTTACGGGCCGTAGTGAGCGCCTTCTGAGCAGCCACCAGTTGGTCCTGGGCATTAGCCTGTGCATTTTGCGCATTGTTGTATGTCGCTTCTGCGTTCACAACGGCTGTTTTTGCTTGTTCCAATTGTGCTTGCGTACTCGCACCCGCATCAAACAGGCTTTGTGTACGCGTTACATTTTTCTGAGCATCCGCCAAGGCTTGCTGCGTTTGCTTCACCGTATTGGCCGCTGAGGAAACGCCGTGTGTCGCCTGTTCTACGGCTGTAGTAGCCTGATTAATGGCTCCCTGCGCCTGATTGATTGAGCTTTGGGACTGAATCACGCCGCTTTTGGATTGTACTACGCCCGAGTTGGCTTGAACCATCGTCGATTCATGGGATGCCTGAGCAGAGCTCACTCCTGCTGCTGCTGCTGCAGCGGCGGCGCGGGCCTTCGCTACATTATTCCGCATGTCCTTGTCATCAAGCTTGAACAGCACTTGACCTTTTTTGACCTCTGCGCCAATATCCACAGGCAGTTCAACTACTTTACCGCCCACTTTTGGAACGATATTCACCGTCTCTGAAGGTGTTACCGTTCCTGTATAAATGTTCCCTTGCCCAATGATACCCTGCTGCGCTTGGCTGATCTTGACAGGAACGACCATATCCTGTGCCGCGCCGCTATTACTGGAGCAGCCTGCCAGCATTGCGCCGCTGAGCACTAAGGCCGCTAATGTACTTTCTACTCTCAATATTTTCATGATAATTCCCTTTCTTTCTGTCCGTGGAAATAATGTAAGCCATCCAGTCGATATTTTGTAGTTCTTTATAAAGCTTCCGGCTGTGTTTTTGCTTTCTTCCTTTGAATAAACAAAAAGATTAGTGGAATCGTGCAAAAGAGCGGTATGGATGAAATGAGGAACGTATCCGCAATTCCTCTTGATGTGGCATCCAGTGTGATTAAGCTACTTACGGATGACATCCATGAGCTACCCAACGACGCTTGCAGCGCATGAGCCGCGTCCGGTGTAACAGTCTCCGAAATTTGTTGAGCATGAGCTGCCGAACGGCTTTGCATAATCGCTGTCAACACTGCAATAGCCATAGAAGCTGCAACGGTACGCACCAGATTGGATGCTGTAGACGCATTCGCTACTTTACTCGGATGAACAGCGTTCATACCGACTGTAGACAATGGCATCATACAAATACCGATTCCCAGGCCCCGAAATGCCATTACGGTTTCCAGCCAAATATGCGGTGTGTCTGGCGTAAGCTGATGCAAATGATATGTCATAAAGCTGGTCAGCGTCAGGCCAACAAGTCCCAGAGGCACAATGCCGAACTTATCAAATAACCGCCCGGCAATCGGCATCATAGCCGCCATTGCAATCGCCTGTGGAATGAGGATGATTCCGGTATCAATCGGTGACACATGCTGAATATTTTGCAAAAACAACGGTGTCAAAAACGTTCCTCCGTACATCCCCATCATGACCAGACTGGAGGCAATGACACTAATCGTATATTTTGAGTTTTTAAATAATGAAATTTCGATTACAGCATTGTCTTTTCCGCTTTCCACATAAATAAGAAAGACAAGCGCCCAGAAGGCGATGAACAGTAGAGAGACAATTTTAAAAGAAGTCCAGCCATCATGCTGACCGTTGGTCAGTGCGTACAAGAGTGTTCCTGCGCAAGTTGCGGCCAGCAAAAAGCCCGGCAAATCAAATGGCTTCGGTGTTGCTTTAGGCGGCTCCTTGATCAGAAGAATAACCATTAAAATTGCAAATAAAGCTACCGGCACACTGACAATAAACAAGAAACGCCAGTTAAACCATTCAATTAAATAGCCACTCAGTGTAGGTCCAACGGCTGGAGCCGCCATTGCGGCGATCCCCCATATCCCGAGGGACATCCCGATTTGTTCACGCGGCATGATTTTGTAAATAATCGTCATACTCAGCGGCATAATAACACCGCCTCCCAGACCAGCCAGCACCCGTGCCGCGATCAGGGAAGAATCACTCCATGCAAAAATACATATTCCCGTTCCCAGCGAGAACACGCTGAGCGCAAGTATTAAAAACTTTTTGTATCCGATGCGCTGCTCCATATATCCGGTAATCGGGACGATTACACCAGATGCAAGCGTGTAACCTGTAATAACCCACTGAATACGTGTCGTCGTTGATCCTAAGTCCGTCGTCAATCGAGGAATGGCGACATTGATCAGACTGTTGTTCAGAATGGCGACAAAGGCGCCTAAAACGATGGCAAAAAAAGCAAGCCAGCGTTCTTTGGAGGAATCTGTCGAAGGAGCAGCAGCAGTTTCATTGGCAGCCACATGGACCCCTCCTTTTTAAGATGTATGGATTTTAACTTCCACGTTCGTTCCTGGAATGAGCTTCATATCCTTCGGCTTGTTAACAGCTATTTCTACAGGCACACGCTGGGTCACCTTGTTAAAGTTACCGCTTGTGTTTACCGCAGGAATGAGCGAGAACACCGCATTTGAGGCTTCGCCCACTTTGCGAACTTTGCCTTGAATCGTCTTGTCACCTGCTGCATCAAGCGTAATGTCAACAAGCTGTCCCGGTTTAATGCGGTCAATATCGGTTTCTTCAATATTCGTGGAGACATACAGGCTGTTCATATCAACCATGGTCGCAACAGCACTGCCCGGAGAACCGATTTCATGCTCCTTCGAATAAATCTTAATAACGGTACCATTGATCGGCGCACGCAGTACAGACTTGCTGATCATGCTGGAATCCAGCCCCGATACATCCTGCTCGGCAATCGGTTCATTGCGCTGAAGAACATCGCCTTCCTCCACATCAATGTGTGTAATCTCTCCGGAAATTTGCGGCATTACCTTATATTGATCCGCTTGAATACGTGCATCGTCACTCTTAACAAAGTGTGTTGCCTGATACCAATAATAGTAGCCAATGGTTCCGCCGCTCAGAATGAGCAGTATGATGAGAATTGGCAGTACGGTTTTCTTACTCACTTCTTCCACCCCTGTTGTCCAAAAAATTTTATTATTCAACGCTAATATTTTAATTTTGAAATATTAGGCCATCAAACCAATCGTGAACGTAAAATAAGCACATAGCAGGATACCATGCTTAGAGAAAGAACATGATCTATGTAGGTAGGTAATCCTTGACTATGCACACACACATCGTCTCCTTTTATATTTAAATATTTTCATATAAATATCTTACATTGAAGTATTATAGTTATATTTATCTATTCAGGCAATATAAATTTTCAGTTTTTCAAAAAAAATTTCATAAAAAAGAGCCTTGTTTCCCAAGGCTTCTTCAATGAAAAGGGATTATTCGCATTTAAAGGGTTAAAAAATGTACTAAGAGAAAAGCATAGGTCCCAACAACCGTTCTTTACGGTTTTTGGCCTCCTGCTGCTCTTTTTTGTTCTTATCCATCCTGTTGCTATTGCCCTGTGATCGTTGTTCCTCTATGCAGGCTCCGCAACGACATCGTTCTGTTGTCGCGTGTACATCCTTTCTGGAGTCCCGCAATAACTGAACGTAATCCAAAGATTGCTGTAAAGAAGCAGCACCAGGCATAAAGCGGACTTTTTTGCCTTCCAGCAAACAGTAGACCTCCATAAGCTGCGGAAGAGCGCCAAATGCATAATAACAAAAAACATTCGTCAAATGTTGAAATGTATGAATAACGTTGGGATTATAATCCACGATGTACTTCTGAATCAGTAAGGAATCCGCTCCAGCTGACAGTTGCCAGGCCGACTGTACAATAAGTGAAATGTCAACCTCAAGCTCAGGGACCGACGTGCAAAATTGCTCGTACAACATCACCGGCACTGACAAGTCCCTATTTAACGCACAAATGTTAGACAGCTCGCCTGACACTTTATTTTTGACGTCCCAATAATGGAACAACGATTCGAAGCCGACTGGCTGTGTGGGCCACCATTTCTCCAGTACGTACTGGACGGGGATTTCCCGCCGCACCTCTACTTCCATACCGAAGTATTCATTTAGCGCATGCCCTACCGCATATTGAACCCGCTGCCTCCAATTCCAGCCTTCACGCCCGCGTTTTCCCTGCGATTGACGTGTAGACTGCGGAGTTCTCCACATCTCCTCAAGCTGGTAGTCGTGCAGAAGAGGAAAGCCGCTTAAGCTATCGCTGTTGCGCATACCTATCCCTCGCTCTCTTCTCAGGACACCCCAATACCAGCCTGTGCAAATTGTCTTCCGTAAGCCCGGCAATTTTCCTTCTCATCGTCCAGTGGGTTGAATTCGATCTTCAAGCTCTCCTGAACAACAGCTGCGCCACGTTCTTTGACTTTTTCCTCTACCAGATCAACCGCGCCGCAGAATAGTGTATAGGATGTATCTCCACTGCCAAATACAGCGGTCTTTTTACCAGATAGATCAAGCTCATCCAGTTCCTCGTAAAAATCTAAAAATTCATCAGGAAGCTCACCATCTCCCCATGTATATACACCCAACAGGAACCCGTCATAACCGAGCAGTTCCTGCGCGCTGCAATCATACGAAGCCTTCAACTCCGCCTCATGTCCTGCCTGGCGGACGCCTTCGGCGATCAATTCTGCGATTTCCTCTGTATTACCAGTCATACTGGCATAAGCAATCATGATTTTACCCAAGTTCATCCCTCACTTTTGTTTGACATATGGAACGCATTCATTCCCTATTACTCAAATAATATTTGATAATGATTATCATTGTCAAATATTAATTTCAAATATGTGTTTTACACATGGTCCAACATACGCAAAACAGCCGCATAGCATGCGGCTGTTCGCAGATAAACCCTATGAGTAAGCTGCTTCAACAAGCAGCTTGTTTATATATTGCATCCATTATTTATTACGCCAGTACAGTTCATTCCATTGCAGCTCCTGACGGAACTGACGGATGTTCGTGTTGTTGTCAATGACGACGGCTTCTATGCCTGTCAGCTCTGCGTAATCCAGCAATTGCTCTGTGGTTACAGCATAGGACAACACCGTATGATGCGCTCCACCCGCATGAATCCATGCTTCTGCGGACACTTCCAGCGAAGGCTCTGGTTTCCACAAAACGCTGGCTACAGGCAGCTTCGGCATTTGGTTTTTATTTTCCACAGCATGGATTTGGTTAATGATCAGACGATAACGTCCTCCCAGCTCAATGATGGATGCTACGAGCGCCTTACCCGGTTTGCCTTCAAAAATAAGACGAGCCGGATCGGCTTTGCCACCAATACCCAACGGTTGAACATCAATACGCGGTTTGTTCACAGCAATCGTCGGACATACCTCCAGCATATGAGAACCCAAATTCAGTTCATTGCCCGGCTCCAAATGATAGGTGTAATCTTCCATAAAGGAAGTATCCACGTTATTCGCCATCAGCTTCATCAGACGTGTCAATGCTGCCGTTTTCCAGTCACCTTCGCCACCGAATCCGTAGCCTTGAGCCATCAAACGCTGAACCGCCAAACCAGGCAGTTGTTTCAGACCATGCAGGTCTTCAAACGTCGTCGTAAAGGCCCCGAATTCTCCATCCTGTAAAAACTTTTTCAAGCCCAGCTCAATACGAGCCTGCTCCAAAATAGAATCACGTACTGCACCCGGTTGCTTGGCTTCTGCGGACAACTCATACAGGTCGTTATACTCTTCGAACAGAGAGTTGATATCCCCCTCTGACACGTTATTAACGACCTCAACCAGATCACCCACACCATAGCCGTTGATGGACCAGCCCAACTGGGCCTGAGCAGATACTTTGTTGCCGTCGGTTACAGCTACTTCACGCATATTGTCACCAAAACGGGCTACTTTGAGATTTTGGCTTTCGCTATAAGCAGCAGCCGTAGACATCCATCCTCCGATGCGTTTCTGAACGCCTTCTTCCTCCCAATAGCCTACGACGACTTTGCGAGTTACACCCAGACGGGCACCGATAAAACCAAATTCACGATCACCATGCGCGGATTGGTTCAGGTTCATAAAGTCCATATCAATACTATCCCAAGGGATATCACGGTTAAATTGAGTATGCAGGTGCAACAAAGGCTTTGCCAGACGCGTCAAGCCAGCAATCCACATTTTCGCCGGAGAAAAAGTATGCATCCAGGTAATAATCCCTGCACACAGGTCATCTCCGTTCGCATCAATAATGAGACGACGAATCGCGTCGGAATTCGTCAGAACCGGCTTGAGTACCACTTCAAACGGTAAATGACCACTACGGTTCAATCCCTCTACAATTTGACGAGAATGCTCTTGTACCTGATCGAGCGTCTCGGGTCCATACAAATGCTGACTTCCTGTAGCAAACCAAAATTTAAACGGTTTCATAATTAAAAATTCCTCCAGTCAGGAAATAAGTATAATTGCAGCTGTATTCATAGATAAAATATTATGTACGTACAATCTAATATTTTTCTCAACATTATGATGAAAAATGATTAGTTGTACGTACAAGTGGGATTGATTTCATTTTAATATGGAAGCGCTCTAATTACAAGTGTATTCGGCAAAAAAATATTTTTGGCCTTTCAGGCTGTTTGCTTCACCACGGAATCATTCGATTGTTGCTAAGGTTTGTTGTACAATAGATTCCATATGAGGATTTTTGTGCAGAGGACTGCCGGAATCCTGAATTGACTGCTGAAGGATGGATTGTACATGTATGTAGCACAAGAATGGAAATATTATGAAGTAGTGGATACAGGCGGCGGCGAAAAACTGGAGCGTTGGGGCGATATTGTCCTGCGGCGGCCTGATCCGCAAATTATATGGCCGTTGTCCCAAGAAACAGCCGAGTGGCGCGATGTTCATGGACATTACCATCGCAGTTCCTCCGGGGGCGGTAGCTGGGATATGAAAAAGCCTACTCCCGAGCGCTGGACGATCAGCTACGGGCCGCTTAAATTCCACATTAAACCGACCAGCTTCAAGCATACTGGTCTTTTTCCGGAGCAAGCAGCGAACTGGAGCTGGATGATGGATAAGATTAAAGGCGCTGGCAGACCGATTTCGGTACTGAACCTGTTCGCCTACACTGGGGGAGCCACTACTGCCGCAGCGTATGCCGGGGCCAGTGTAGTTCACGTGGACGCCGCCAAGGGCATGGTACAGTGGGCGAAGGAGAATGTGCAATTGTCCGGCTTGGCCGACCGTCCGGTACGCTTCATTACGGACGATGTGTTCAAATTCGTGCAACGTGAACAACGCCGGGGAAACCGATATGATGCGATCATTATGGACCCTCCTTCCTACGGGCGCGGACCCAACGGTGAGACGTGGAAACTGGAAGAAAGCCTGTATCCGTTCCTGGAATCCTGCATGAGTATCATTTCCGATCAACCGCTATTCATGCTGATTAACTCCTATACCACGGGTATTTCCCCTACCGTACTGCGCAACATGCTGAGCATGACGATGCAGCAAAAGTACGGCGGTCAAATCAGTGCTGGTGAAATCGGATTGCCGATCACCCGCTCGGGCTTGAACCTGCCATGCGGTATTCTCGGACGCTGGGAGGCTTAATTCCTCCTATGACTCCAGATAAGCTTATCCGGCATGGGCATACACAATCGGACATTGCTGTTCTTTATGAGGACAACCATGTGTTGGCGATTGTGAAGCCTGTCAATGTTCCAACACAAGAGGATGCCAGCGGTGATCCTGATCTGCTCTCTTT
Source organism: Paenibacillus sp. NRS-1781 (assembly GCF_050467745.1). Lineage (NCBI taxonomy): Bacteria > Bacillati > Bacillota > Bacilli > Caryophanales > Paenibacillaceae > Paenibacillus > Paenibacillus sp. NRS-1781. The sequence goes on along the minus strand of NZ_JBITPI010000063.1, from coordinate 34,404 downwards.
ACTCAAAGAAGATCTCAAGATCAGACACAATAAGCCTGGTAACGTGTTTTTGGGACTGGTTCACAGATTGGATCGGCCTGTAGGCGGGGCCATGATCTTTGCCAAGACGTCCAAAGCTGCTTCCCGGCTGTCTGAGTCGGTTCGAGGTCGTAGTTTCCGCAAGATGTATGTAGCGGTTCTAAACGGTGTCCCCACGGCCTTACAAGGCCGTCTGACCCATCACTTGCTAAAGGACAGCCGCACTAACACTGTTCAGGCGGTTCGTCCCGGCACGGCTGGCTCCAAGGAGGCTATTTTGGAGTACCGCGTACTTGGACAAGCAGATGGGCTCAGTCTTGTACAAATTGAGCTACTCACCGGACGCTCGCATCAGATTCGTGTACAGATGCAGGCTATCGGCTGTCCTCTATACGGGGATCAAAAATACGGTGGCAGCCTGAGCCGCCCAGGTCAACAATTGGCGCTCTGGTCTCTGCTTGCCGGAGCGCCGCATCCAGTTAGCAAGGAGAACATGAGCTTCCACTCGTTCCCTCCAGCCCAATTCCCATGGAGTGAGTGGCCTAAATCGCTTTATGAAAGCATGATCGAAGCTGAGAATTGAGCAGGCAAGTCTGCGTATTTAGCTTTTAATATCTTCAAATCAATATACAAAAAGAACCCGTAACGCATGTAATCAAACAAACATGCATTACGGGTTTTTTTAAAAAAAATCTATTAACCTTCCCATCCTTATGACGAGGAGACCACAGACTGCCCTTTCTTGCTGTTCACCAACTGCTGACGGGGCCGAGCGTTTTGAGCATTCGTATTCTTGATGAAAAACGCCAAAATCAGGGCCGCCACACTCAACAGCGTCGCAATGATAAAGGCTGAGTTGATACCGTAAATCGTAGCCTGATTGCCTGCTGCCAGCATCTCTGCTTTATCTGTAACAGATAATCCCTCAGATGCAACAATATTCGTCAGACGGTTGCTGCTTTGAGTCGACATCACCGTCACCAGAATTGCCGTCCCGATTGAACCGGAAATCATACGCAGTGTATTACTCATCGCCGTACCATGCGCATTCAATCGTTGCGGAAGCTGATTCAACCCGGCCGTTTGGATCGGCATCATCAGCAATGACATCCCGAACATCCGAACCGTATAATTAACCAGCAGTGTCATATAGGTCGTTGTCTCGGTCAAGCGTGAGAACTCCCAAGTCGTCACAGCCATGATCAACAAGCCGATCACGGACAACCAGCGTGCTCCAATTCGGTCAAAAATAGCCCCGGTCACAGGAGACATGGCCCCCATCAGAATCGCCCCCGGCAACATGAGCATACCGGACTCAAGCGGTGAAAAGCCGCGAATATTTTGCAAATAAATCGGTAGTAATATCATACCAGCGTACAAAGCCATCGTCACAATGACATTAATGATGGTCGTCAAGCTATACACATCGTATTTGAAGATGCGGAACTCCAGCATAGGTTCATCAACCTTCAACTGGCGAACAATAAACAGAATGAGTGCAATCGTCCCCACAATAAGCGTAGACAGAACCGGAATACTTCCCCAGCCCGATGTTCCTGCATCACTAAAGCCGTATAACAGTCCGCCGAAACCGAGCGTAGACAAAATGATGCCGGGAATGTCCAGCTTAGGCTTGGACTGCTCCGTTACATTTTTCAGAAAAATAAATCCGATCACAATCGAAATCACTGAAATCGGCAGGATGATCCAAAACAGTACCCGCCAGTCGTAATGCTGGACTATATAACCGGACAAGGTTGGTCCAATGGCTGGAGCAAAACCCATCGCAATCCCCAGTGTTCCCATCGCCCGGCCACGACGCTCAATGGGGTAGATGTTCAAGATAACGACCATCATTAAAGGCATCATAATACCCGCGCCCGCGGCCTGAATGAGACGTCCGATCAACAATATGCTAAAACTCGGCGCAATAGCGCACAACAGCGTGCCGATTGAAAAGATAATCATTGCACTAATAAACAATTTACGAGTGGAATAACGCGCAATCAAAAATGCGGTCACTGGGATCAATACCCCGTTCACGAGCATAAAGCCCGTACTAAGCCACTGAGCCACATTGGTATCTACATTCAGATCACTCATCATTTTCGGTAAAGCCACACTTATCAACGTCTGGTTTAAAATCGCAACAAACGCGCCAATCAACAGAGCGGCCACAATGGGTGCTCTGCGTACATTACCCGGTAGTGTCATTTGAGGACTGCTCAGGTTGATTCATTCCCTTCGGTGTCAATTTCATCATCATTTGTTTATGGATATCCAAGACCATGTCCAGATGCTCCTTCGGGATGTCCAGAATGGGCAAGACGCGCTCCATCCACATGGCGTCTACTTTTTGCATGATGTCTTTTCCTTCTGCCGTAAGCGTCAGCACTAAGGATCTACGATCATGCTCATGCCGTCCGCGAGCGATATATCCTGCCTTGGTCAAGCGGTCAACCACCCCGCTCATGGAGCTACAACCCATATGGGCTAAGTCTGCCAGCTCAGATAACCCGATATTGGGTCGTTTATTCAGAATCGCCAAAGCCATATGCTGAACGGCTGTCAGATCCAAATGCTGCTCCTCATTCCAGAAGGCATAAAATATCGTTTTGTTAACCTCCCTTACCGACTGAATAATCCGATACACCTCAAGTTTGTCTTCCTCTCTGTCACTCATTGGAACCATCCTTCTTCCCATTACCCAATTCACATTCCATATACATAATCAAGCAACTATTCGTATACGAAATGTTATTCATGTATAATAATTTTATCATGTTATATGTAAATGTCAACATTCACCCCTGTAACAAATATAAGTATTGAAAAGAGCAGATGAAGCTTACAGAATACAGAAATCCATTTAAAAAAGGTGTCACCAGCTACAGAATGTGTTTTTTCAACACAAAAACGCGGATATGTGTGACCCCTTTGGCCAGCCTTATCCGCGCATTTTTATTTAGAATATGAAAGAGGAGATGCTTACTCCGCTCGCTCCATTTGTTCCTTTACTGCCTTTGTCTCGTTTGCCGATGCAGAAGTTTTCGTTTTTGTGGTGATTTTACCTAACAAATAAACCAGCAAATTTTGATTATGCTGCGAAATGCGGTTTAGTGCAGAGCCTAGAAAATCATCCCTTATTTGCAGTCCCCGTTCCGCTTCTTCTCTTCCTTGATCCGAAATAACAATCCATACGATTCTGCGATCCTTTACGTCTCTAAAGCGGGTGACCAGGCGATTCCGCTCCATCCGGTCTAGCAGCATTGTAACCGCCGCAGGTGTGGTTGCGAGATACGGGATCAGTTGAGACGGTTTCATGCGGCCGTAATCATTCAGAACCTCCAGCACCGTAAGCTGAGCCTCAGTTAATGATGGAGCCAACTTCTGCTCCATATGAACCTTGTAATCCTTAGCCATTCTGGACCAGATTTTCGCAAATTCGGTCGTTTGCAATTTGCCTCACTCCTTTGAATAACAGGGTCAGTAAAAGCATCATAGTTACCGTATGGGCCACCGTCCGGATTGTATTTCATCACATTAAATTTTCGCCATTCAGCCCCGGTTTCCTGCCCTTTTTGGAGCATCAATTGAAAAGGGGAAGGAAGTCTCACTTCGGTTTTGGAGGCTGGTCAAGGTTCGACAGCATGACGGCAAAAAGGTCCTCATTCGTGCCGGAATGGCACGAGAGGACCTCTCTTTTTCGAGCTAAAAAGCGCTTGACTTTCCTGTTATTCTATGGACCGGGAAGCCTGTGGCTCACTACGCGGCAGCACATTCACAATTTCGTCCTTCTTCTCCACAGGAGCCAGCAGCTTGCCTGTATCCTTGCGGTCAGTCAAAGGAGCTTTTTCCGAAAGGAAGGACATCGTCTGTCCATCTGCAGTGATCGCAAACAATTGAATAGCTTCACGGCAATAGAAGGCAGCCACAATCCGAGTTCCGTTCGAACGTACCCGTTTGCCCTCCTTGAATTCGAAGGTGGTGATTCCTTTACCGCCTCGTCCCTGAGCAGGATAATCCAGTAGAAGCGTACGCTTGCCATAACCGGATTCCGTCAGCACCAGCACTTCTCCTTCATCCTCTTCCACCCACAGCGCTGCAACAATTTCGTCGCCTTCCGCCAGCTGTATACCTTTGACACCAGCCGAGACGCGACCCATTGCATTAACCTCTTGCTCCTTGAAGCGTATGCTCATCCCCGCACGGGTAATTAGCATAATATCCCGGGTACCGTCGCTTAGCGTTACCGATAATACCTCATCGTCCCCTGCTACCTTGCAGGCTGCTACGGCACTGGAACGTTTCGTTGCATAATCCTTCAGCTCGGTTCGCTTCACTTGGCCCTTCTTCGTTACAAACACCAGACTTTTGCCGATTTCCTCCATATTTTTGATCGGAATGACACTCACGATCCGATCATCCTTGGTTAAAGGAATAACGTTAACAATCGGGGTTCCCGGCTCTTTCCACTTATACTCTGGCACCTGATGCACAGGCAATAAGAAATATTGTCCGCGCTGAGTGAAGATGAGCAGCACATCCAGTGTGTTGACATCAAGCAATTGGGTGACATAATCTCCTTCCTTGACGCCGGAAGCTGAACGCTCCCCACCAGAGCGGGTGAAGGACAGCATACCTGTGCGCTTCACATAGCCGTCTTTGGAAAGAGTCAACAATACATCCTCTGCCCCAACCATGACTTCCAGATTTACCTTAATCTCATCAACCTCACCCTGTATGTCTGAACGGCGGTCAATGCCGTACTTTTCACGGATTTCCAGCAGTTCCTTGCGGATCAAGCTGACCAGCTTGCGATCACTTTCCAAAATAGAACGGTACTGTGTAATTTTTTTCTGGATTTCACTTAATTCCTTTTCCAGCGTAGTAATTTCCAGATTCGTGAGACGGTACAGCTGCAAGGTCAAAATAGAATCTGCCTGACGTTCGCTAAAGCCAAACATCCATTGCAAATTATTTTGCGCGTCCTGGCGATTTTTGGAAGATTTAATGGCCGCAATGACCTCATCCAGAATGTTCAGCGCCTTAACCAAGCCTTCCAACACATGGGCGCGATCCTCCGCCTTCTCCAGCTCAAACTGGATACGGTGTGTGACAACTTCGCGCTGATGGGCAATATACGCTTCCAAAATGGATTTCAAACCAAGCTGATGCGGCGCTTTGTTCACAATGGCTACCATGTTGAAGCTGTAAGCCACCTGAAGGTCAGTTTTTTTCAACAGATATGCCAAAATTCCTTCCGCATCGGCTTCCTTCTTCAGTTCCACAACAATTCGCAGACCGTTCCGGCCACTCTCGTCACGAACCTCGGCAATCCCTTCCACCTTTTTCTCCAGACGGATATTCTCCATGGCGGTTACGAGCCTTGATTTGACAATCTGGTATGGAATCTCCGTAATCACCAGTTGCTGCTTACCTCCGCGCAAAGACTGTATTTCCGTTTTGGAACGGATATAAATACGTCCTTTGCCTGTACGATATGCGTCCTTAATGCCTTCGCCACCCATAATTAGTCCGCCCGTCGGGAAATCAGGGCCTTTAATAAAGGTCATAATCTCTTCCAGCTCAATATCCGGCTTTTCCATCACGGCAATGCTGGCGTCAATGACCTCACGTAAGCTGTGTGTTGGAATTTCAGTCGCGAATCCAGCTGAAATTCCACTGGAGCCGTTGACTAGCAGATTCGGATAACGGGAAGGCAGCACAACTGGCTCCTTGGTCGAGTTATCAAAGTTATCCTTGAACAAAACCGTTCGTTTTTCAATGTCACGCAGCATTTCCATCGCGATTGGAGACAGACGTGCCTCCGTGTACCGCATAGCTGCCGCAGGGTCATCGTCCTGGGAACCCCAGTTGCCATGACCGTCCACCAGTACGTGACTCATTTTCCAAGGCTGCGCCATCCGTACCATACCATCGTAAATTGACGAGTCACCGTGGGGGTGATAATTACCCATCACATCCCCGACGGTTTTGGCAGATTTCCGATAAGCCTTATCCGGTGTGTTGCCGGAATCGTACATGGAGTACAGAATACGGCGCTGTACTGGCTTTAACCCATCCCGCACATCCGGTATCGCCCGATCCTGAATAATATATTTGGAATATCGGCCAAAGCGGTCACCGACCACTTCCTCCAGAAAAGCTGGCAAAAATTGCTCCGATAAGCTCATGTATACACCTCATTTGATAGCACTACTCTACATATTCCGTAAAATCTACGTTTTCCACAATCCAGCGCTTGCGCGGATCAACCTTGTCGCCCATCAATGTGGACACACGGCGTTCAGCCTTGGCTGCATCCTCAATCTGGACGCGTAGCAAGGTACGTGACTCGGGATTCATCGTTGTTTCCCATAACTGATCAGGGTTCATCTCCCCGAGTCCTTTATAGCGTTGAAGCTCAAAATTCCGTCCAAATTCCTTTAAGTAATTGTCAAGCTGCTCATCAGTCCAAGCATAACGTACCGTTTCGAGCTTACCTGACTTACGGGTTATTTTATACAATGGCGGTTGAGCGATAAATATGCGTCCCGCATCAATCAGCTCTTTCATATACCGATAAAAGAACGTCAGCAGCAACACTTGAATGTGGGCGCCGTCTGTATCCGCATCCGTCATAATGATGATTTTGGAATAATTGCTATCTTCAAGCGTAAATTCTGTTCCTACCCCCGCCCCGATTGCTGCTGTAATCGCGCGATACTCATCATTTTTCATAACATCCGCCAGCTTGGATTTCTCCGGGTTCATCGGCTTGCCCTTCAAGGGCAAAATAGCCTGAATTTTGGAATCCCGTCCCTGCTTCGCCGATCCTCCAGCCGAATCACCTTCCACGATAAACAGCTCGTTTCGTGTAAAATCCTTGGACTGCGCAGGCGATAGCTTGCCATTCAGATTAGAGCTTTCACTGCGTTTCTTGCCGGAACGCATTTCGTCACGAGCCTTACGTGCTGCTTCACGCGCTCTGGACGCCTGAACTGCCTTTTTGATTAACGTTTGCGCTACCTGCGGATTTTCCTCCAGAAAACGCTGAATCTGCTCCGATACAATTGCATCCACCGTACTACGTGCGGAAGCGCTACCCAACTGATCCTTCGTCTGACCGACGAATTCAACCTCGGCCATCTTGACACTGATTACGGCCATCATTCCCTCACGTAAATCATTGCCTTCCAGATTCTTATCCTTTTCCTTCAGCATTACCGTGCGTCGCGCATAGTCGTTCATGACACGGGTGTAAGCGGTTTTGAAGCCCGTTTCATGCGTACCCCCGCCGCGTGTCGGAATGGAGTTGACAAACGAAGCAATCGTTTCGGTATAACCTGCGTTGTACTGAATGGCAATTTCCACCTCAACGTCTTCCTTCTCCGCGTTGAAGTGAATGACGTCATGCAGCACGTCCTTACCTTCATTCAGAAAAGCAACAAATTGGCTTGCTCCGCCTTCATAAAAATACTCATCCGATTTCCCGCTGCGTTCATCTTTAAGCTGGATACGAAGACCTGAGTTCAGAAAAGCAATTTCCTGAAGACGCTCGGCCAGCGTATCGTAATTGAAATAAATGCCCGCCTGAAATACACGAATATCCGGTTTAAAAGTAATTTTGGTACCTGTCTTGTTGGTATTGCCCAGCACTTCAAGGCCTGTGGTCGGTTCCCCGACATGTTCCACGCCCTTCTTGTCCTGCCAATATTCAAACCGCTGACGGTGAATCTTGCCGTCCCGGTAAATTTCCACTTCAAGCCATTCCGAAAGAGCGTTCGTTACTGACGCGCCTACACCGTGCAGACCCCCGGACTTTTTATATCCCGAACCGCCGAACTTACCTCCGGCGTGCAAAATGGTGAATACTACCTGCGGTGTTGGGATTCCTGTTTTGTGCATTCCTGTAGGAATACCACGTCCGTTGTCTGTTACTGTAACGGAACCGTCCTTATGCATTGTAATGTCAATGCGGGAGCAAAACTTGGCAAGATGCTCATCCACCGCATTGTCCACAATTTCCCATACCAAATGATGTAGTCCCGAAGAACTGGTGCTCCCAATATACATGCCCGGCCGTTTGCGAACTGCCACAAGCCCTTCGAGCACTTGAATGTCGTCCACGCCATATTCTGAAGCTCCGTTCTGAGTGCCGGTCGCTCCCGCAGACAAGTCGATTTTGTCGACCATTCATGCTCCCCCTTTGTCTAATCGTAACCGTGTTTTGCCTTATTCTTGATGATTTTCACCAAAAATGCAAACAGATGTTTTCTTTTACCTTGTCCATTTTAATTCAATATATCCCGTTTCGTAAAGACGGCGAATGAAACAATCAGCGCCGCAGCCCCCCAAATGCCCAGTACAGCTAAAGAAAATGGCAAGGTCATCCCCTCAATCGGGGCGGGACTTCCTGATAAATAATCGGTCAATTCGAGGTTAACCATAAATAAATATTTGGCACTCTGCCAGGATGAGGCCATATTCGTTAAAATCGTGCCCGAAATGAGCGCAGCCATCATCACCACAATGCTTGCCGCCGTACTACGTACCAGCACCGAAACCATAAAGGCAAGCGAAGCTATCACAAGACTGACGAACCAGATCAATCCGGCTTGCAGCATCAGATAGTACCATTGCGGGATCGCATGTACCGCCGACACATCCACCGTTGATCCAGCAATTTGGAAGCCCGTAAATACCGGAACATTAAAGCCTTTAAAGCCAAAAAACAGTCCTGATATAAGATAACTGATCACAAACACAGCCAAAATGATGAGCGAAACGAACATATACAGTGTTAGCAGCTTGCTTAGCAGCACCTTCCACCGCCTGACAGGGCGGGTCAGCAGCATTTTTATCGTACCCGTCGTCCGTTCTCCTGAAACCAGATCGGAGGCAATCGCCATAATAAGCAATGGAACGAACAAATTAATGGAATTGTCCATAAACTCTCTGGTAAAGGTTACACCACTTGGTTCATTCGGGTTCACGTCATTTTCCAGATAATATTGCATTTGTTGGACAAATACACGCCTGTAGGTCTTCCATTCCTCCGGAACCCGGTCGCTGCCCAGCGAATTTTGGTTGTCGGTAATGGCCTGACGCAGCTCCAGCCGCCAGTCATTGCCGAATTTTTCGCGGTTATTTTCTGCCACCTTCATCTGAGCGTACGTAAAAATCGGCACAAGCACAAGCAAAACAAGTAAAATGACATAAAATCGTTTCTTCTTGATGATTTTGAGTGTTTCATTTTGTACGAGCGGTAAAATGTTATTCAAGAATCTCACCTTCCGTCATTTTCAGGAATAACTGCTCCAGTGTAGGGCTGATTTTGGTTACACCTTTAACGGAAATGCCGGAAGCCGCCATTTGTACGACCAGCTCCGCGATATGCTCTTCGTCCATTTCTGTAAAAATAGCATCCGCTCCGCTGCCTGCAACAATGCTATCATCAATCAGTTCATCGGCGTTTGTAATGATTTGTACATGCGGAGAGCCTTCCAACAGGGCAAGACCCTGATCATGGGGCTCCAGTTGCCATACCGCCATACGCGAATGTGTTTCAACCAATTCCCTCACACCGCCAACAGCAAGCACCCTTCCCCTGCTAATAATCGCGACACGATCACACAGCAACTGGATTTCACTAAGCAAGTGACTGGAAACAAATACAGCCATGCCCTCTGCCGCTAGCAGACGTATAAAAGCTCTCATTTCCTTGATCCCCTTGGGGTCCAATCCGTTTGTCGGTTCATCCAGAATAAGCAGCTTGGGTCTGCCAAGCAATGCCTGAGCAATACCGAGACGCTGGCGCATCCCAAGAGAATACGTACTTACTTTATCATGAATACGGCGATCCAGCCGCACCAGCTCCACCACTTCACGAATGCGCTGTTCATTCACGCCACGCTGCATGCGGGCAAAATGCTCCAGATTCTCCCACCCTGTCAAATAGCTGTATACCTCCGGATTTTCCACAATAGAACCAATATGCCGCAAAGCCTGCTCCGGATCACGGTTCACATTATGACCGCACACAGTAATGGTGCCCTCCGTAGGCTTGATCAGATCGACCAGCATCCGAATGGTCGTCGTTTTTCCAGCCCCATTGGGACCAAGAAAGCCAAAAATTTCACCCGCACGCACATCGAAGGTTACATCTTGAATAATCATTTTGCGTCCAATACGCTTTTTGACGTGCTGAACAGAGAGAACCGTTTCGTTGTTGCTTCTGCCTCCGTCTTGACTTCCGATCTGGTAGTCGGAATGATAGCCGGATGCTCCATTCATCCTTGTCGAATCTTTGGCTACATCGGACTCAGTCTTGTCAGCAGATTGGATGCTCATCACTTGTTCCCTCCCTTCTTCACTTCAGCAGGTTGACTGCTCGTGGACTGTTGTCCATCCCCCGTATTGTCGCCTTCCTTAGCCGCTGCTGCTACTGCAAACCCTTGAGCGATTCGCTCAGCAATTGCCTGATAGCCCTGTCCGTTAGGATGAAAATGATCGGAGGATAAATAAACCGGCAAATTTTGCTGAAATAAATCGAAGGTTGGAATCAGCGTCATATGACTGTTTTTATTGGTAATTGCCATAGCAGCCAAATTCCATTCCGTCACGACCAGATTTCCCGGAATTTTCATTTCCGGCAGGTCACTGAATGGATTATATAGTCCAACGTATATAATTTTTGCCTTAGGATTGATTTTCCCGACTTTTAACAGCACTTTTTGTAAACGCTTGGCTGCATCAGGCAGAGCCTTGCGCAAGCCATTAAGCGTAGGTGGCTCTTTGCCGGTTTGGGCAGCTTGTGCCCCCTGAAACAAATCATTTCCGCCAATGGACACAATAATAACATTGGCCTTTTTCAACACATAGGCCACGCCAGGCTCATCCAGTTTGGTCAAAAGTCCCTGAGTCGTCAGGCCGTTAATGCCCAGATTGTTAATGAGCTGAGCCTTATGGCCTTCCTGATCATTTAACAAGGTCACCGACCGTCGTACAAAACCGCTGCCTGAGTCATCGCCAGTTCCTTTCGCCAGCGAATCTCCAATGGCAGCTACCCGAAACTCCCCCGTCTGAGTTGCAGCGGATGGCGCATTTTGTATCTGCGATGAACCCGAATTTACAGGTTTGGTGCTAACGAGCGGCTCTGGAGCCGTAATGCTTCGTACTGCGGCAATAAATCCGTACAATAATAGCAGTGTGGCGGCGATGGACACGGAACCGACAGACCGCCAGATCCATTTTGATGAATTCACTCGTGTTCCCTCCTGATAACTTAGTGAAATAAACATAAAGCTTCTCATATCATTTTGCAAATAAACCGTTCTGAGTGTTATGAAGCATACATGAGCATTTTGCAACAATCCCAAGAGCTATTTCAAATCAGCAATATAGAAATCGAAACGGTTTAGTTCGTCTATCTATTGTACTTTCGAGCGTTGGGAATCGAATGATGCAAAATGCTGTAGCATGCTAAAAAGGATGGCATATCGCCATCCTTTTTATTACGACTTTTTGGTTCATACAGTTCGTCCTTTACCTCTGCATAGCTGAAAAACTCACTTGGTATCGGGTATAAAGCTTTTGATCCATTGTCCGAAGCTGCCCGGATTTCTGCTTTGGATCAATATCGTCCCCTCGCCGCGAAAACGGCATACAAGTGCTTCTCCGCTCGTTACACTGGACAACCAGCCTTTGGACGCTTTTTCAATTTTGTAATCCATATAGTCCGGCCATGCCACCAGATGAGCGTTATCAATAATACGCTCTTCTCCGGGTGCAACATAAATCGGATAAATGGCTCCGTAAGAGGATAAAAACACAGTTCCGCGACCGCTAATTTCAACGATAAAAAAACCTTCGCCCGAGAACAATCCTTTCATCAGATTCTGCATTTTAGTGCTGACCTCAATGCCCTCCGTACACGCCAGGAAGCCATCCTTTTGCACCAAAAGTCTATACGTACCGTCCAATTCCACTGCTTGTACATCGCCTATACTTGCCGGAGCAAGCAGCACCTCAGCTGGCCCTCGAGATGCTCTCAGCTCCTGAAAAAAGAATTTCTCCCCGCTCAGCATCCGGCCTAAGCCGCGCAACAACCCACCATCCACAGTCCCCTTTATATCCACGCTGGAAGACATGGAAACCATAGCTCCCATCTCCGCTTTAATCGTTTCTCCAGGGTTCATCTGTACCTTGAGCATAGCAAAGGCACCTTCATGCACAATTTCGTAGCTCATTCGTTCACCTGACTTTCCCATAAGTTATCAGTTATCAGTTATCAGTTATCAATATAGTTTAGTGTTATCATACTATACTTGTCGCACTTATGCCTGTTCTTGCATATAAGTAAAAGTGATAGATAAGCGCACCAATAGAGGGGAAAACAACGTAAAAAGCCCGCTGAACGTGTCAGCAGGCCTTGAATTTAGCGTTAGGTTGTCAGTATAATATCATAATGACGTTTGAAACGCTTTTTTTATGATCGACTTTTAGTTACGTGTAAATTCCTGTACCCAGTATCCATTATAGTAAGCCACACCGATTTGTGTATATTCTGCCTTCAAAATATTTTCACGGTGTCCCTGACTGTTCATCCAGGCTTTCATAACTTCTTGCGGTGTTTGTTGTCCCATCGCAATATTTTCACCCGCATACGTATAAGTTACGCCGAATTTCTTCATCATATCAAAAGGTGAGCCGTAAGTCGGTGATGTATGGGAAAAGTAATTGTTTGTACTCATATCCTTTGCCTTGGCCAAAGCTACTTCGGTAAGCTTCGCGTTAGAAGCGAGTGGGCTTAAACCTTTTTGGCTACGCTCGTTATTCACCAGCTTTACTACTTCTACAGCAAATTGAGACTTACTGAGCTGTGCATCCGACCCGGCGGACTGACCTGCTCCTGAATTCGTATTTTGAGCTTTCGACTGTTTGTTGGTAGCAGGCTGTGAACCTTTTTGGTTAGCAGGCTTTGCTACTTGCTTGTCGGAAGAAGGATTCGTTGTCTTTGTTTTCGCTTGAGCCTGTCCGGACAAATCTTGAATTACGGTCTTCGTAATCGTAGTCGTTCCGTTAGAGGTATTCACCGTATATCCGTTATCCTGGAACCATTGTTGTAATTGGGCAGACAAATCGTCAGCTGGTGAAGCTGATGCCGGAACGATGAATCCTGCGGATAACATAGCGGTTAAACTTCCCATCACCAGTGTTTTTTTCAACATATTCTTCATTTCGTCATCTCCTTATTGTATAATGCCTTGTTGTGAACCTGCCTGGTTACAACTTTGTAATCTTTACTCTAGCAGTATAACATGTTTCATAGCAGGATCAATGGTATAAAAGTTGGAAAAAAAATAGCCCCGTTCGGCAATGGCCTAAACGGAACTGATCTATGGTAATGAGGCTCTGAATATAATCCGGGCTTGTACAGGGCTGTTATTTAAGCTTTTTGCTAAAACGATAGCCTTGCTTTTCAAAGCCGATTCGGTTGTAGAATGCCTGGGCCTCTATTTGTTTGATGCGGTTATTTGCTCCGGTAATGAACAAATGAAAGCTTCCTTGTGCACGTCCCCACTCCTCACCGCAGGCCACCAAGCGCTTGCCGATGCCCTCGCCGCGATACTCCTTGCTCACGACCAGCATGGTGATTTGTACGGCAGGATCAGGATAAGCCAGGCTTTGAGCCGTATGCATGCCGATTACGCCGACAACACGACCATCCATTTCTGCGACCATCATATTGGCTTGGCAGTCCTCCTGCGTAGTTCCCATAACTTCTTTCATCACACCACAAGTCATCGGATATCCGACTTCTCTTAGCAGTCCTGTTACGGCTTCGCAATCGCCAAGCTCTACGGAACGAATTGTCAGTACTGGAATCATCACACTGTTAGACATGATTTACCTCCACTTTCAGCATATTGGCAGCTTCTTTGGCCGTCTTCCGTGCTGTTTCCACATCTCCCGCAGCGCTAAGCGCTACAGCCATCCGGCGTCCCGGCTTGGTTTCTGGCTTACCGAACACTCGCACCTGTGTCCGGGGTAGCAATAATGCATCATGCAGACCACCGATTACAAAATCCCGTGTAGCTTGTTCTGCCTTCAAGGTAGCCGAAGCCCCAGGGGTTAGCAGTGTAACAGACGGTATCGGGAATCCGAGAATGGCCCGTACATGAAGCGCAAATTCCGACAAATCCTGCGTAATCATTGTTACCATTCCCGTATCATGCGGACGGGGGGATACTTCACTGAATACGACGCCATCAGCCGTTAAAAACAGCTCCACGCCAAACAATCCGTAACCACCCAGTTCATCCGTAATCGTACGGGCAATGTCCTCCGCGTCCGAAAGTTGCTTGTCCGTCATGCCATGAGGCTGCCAAGATTCGACATAATCCCCATCCTTTTGAATGTGGCCAATCGGTGGGCAAAAAGTCGTACCCGATACCGATCTGACAGTCAATAACGTAATTTCACTTTCAAACGGAACAAAAGCTTCAACAATGACACGTGTTGTTTTGGCACGTGCGCCTTCCAACGCTGTATTCCAGCAGGATTCCGCGTCTTCGGGTGTCCGGCATACAGACTGCCCTTTACCCGACGAACTCATCAAGGGCTTGACCACGCATGGCGTGCCCAGCTCATGAACCGCTGACCGCAACTGCTCAAAATCATCTGCAAAGCGGTAGGAGGCGGTCGGAAGCAGCAGCTTCTCGGCAGCAAGCCTGCGAATACCCTCCCGGTCCATCGTAAGACGAGCGGCCCGGGCCGTTGGAACTACGTGAAATCCCTCTTGCTCCAATTCTTCCAAAGCACCCGTAGCAATAGCTTCGATTTCAGGTACAATTATGTCGGGCTTTTCCTTGCGAATCAGTGCCTTCAATGCCTCAGCATCCTGCATATCCAAACCATAAGAACGATGAGCCACCTGCATTGCTGGAGCCAGTTCATAGCGGTCTACAGCAATACATTCCACGCCAAGCCGCTGAGCTTCAATAATGACTTCTTTTCCCAATTCGCCGCTACCCAGAAGCAGCATCTTTTTAGCCCCGGCAGAAAAAGGAGCACCCCACATCTTGAACTCTTCCCCCTCTGAAGATATTGCTCTGATCTCTTTTCATCTTTATTTTCAGGGTTTAGCTCCAAGAATGCAATAGCGCTCCGCATTTAAATTTACAAAAATCGCGATTTTTTGATCTTTTTTTTACAAAAATCTAAATTGTGCTTCCACCAGCCCCCGATAAATTCCATGTTTTTTCATCAATTGTTCATGATTCCCACTTTCTTGGATCTGCCCGTGATCCAGCACGACGATATGATCCGCATTCCGAATGGTGGACAAACGATGAGCAACCATGAAGGAGGTTCTGCCTTCCAGCAGCACCTGAAGAGCCTCCTGAATTTTCAGCTCTGTTTCCGTATCTATACTGGCTGTGGCTTCATCCAATATGAGAATACGTGGATTAGCCAGTAAAGCGCGGGCAAAGGATAGCAGCTGCCGCTGGCCCATGGACAGCATCCCGCCCCGCTCCTCTACCTCTGTTTCATAGCCGCCCGGCAAATGAACGATGAATTCATGAGCATTGACTGCCTTCGCAGCCGCTTCAATTTCCTCATCCGTTGCATCCAGTCGACCGAATCGAATATTATCGCGGATCGTACCTGAAAAAATAAATGTATCCTGAAGTACGATGCTAATTTGGCTACGCAAGCTCTCCACCGTTACGTCACGCACATCATGACCGTCAATCGTAAGTCGCCCTGATGTAATGTCATAAAACCGGCTGAGCAGGTTAATGATTGTGCTTTTACCAGATCCGGTATGCCCGACAAGCGCAATGGATTGACCCGCCTCGACAGAGAGATGAATGCCTTTAAGCGCCTGACGCCCCTTTTCATATTCAAAAATAACTTCTTCAAAATGGATATCGCCACGAATAGACGGCAGGTCTTGGGCTCCCGGCTTATTCGCAATATTCGGCTGTTCATCCATAAACTCAAAAATTCTTTCCGACGAAGCCATCGCTACCAGCAACTGGTTGTACATCTGGCCCAGTCGATTAATCGGGTCCCAAAAGTTCCCCACATAGTTGGCAAACGCAACCAGCAGACCTACCGTAAGCTGATCCGTCTGAATCAGATGCGCTCCGAACCAGAACAGCACAAGCGTACCCAAGCCTCCGGTAATATCAATGAGCGGGCCGAATATCTGATTCATGGCAGATGCTTTATCCCAAGATCGCTTGCTGGAGCTGTTCATGTTATCGAAATAAGCCATGTTTTCCTGCTCCTGCGTGTACGCCTGTGTCACACGGATACCCTGAATGGATTCATTCAGATGAGAGTTGATACGGGAATTCTTCATGCGTACTTCCTGCCAGGCACGGCGGATGCGCACACGCAGCTTGGTAGAGATTAAAAACATGATCGGAACAGTCACGATGACCGCCAGACCAAGCTTCCAGTTAATCAGCAGCAAAATGACGATGATTCCAGTGAGCTGTACACAGTCAATCAGGACATTCACCGCACCATTCGTAAATAGATCCTGAAGCGAGTTGATGTCATTCGTAACGCGTACCAAGACAGATCCAGCCGGTCTTTTATCAAAAAAGTTGAAAGAAAGCTTCTGAATATGCTTGAACAGATCCTCACGCAGATCGTAAATGACACGTTGACCGATAATATTGGTGAATTTAATGCGGTACGTACTGGCTGCCCATTGAATTAAATATAGCAACAGCACTGCTCCCGTTATAAGCAGCAGCAATTTTACACTCGGCAGTGCAGGCCCTACGGGAGCAATCGCCTTGTCAATGGCCAGACTGATCAAATAGGGTACAGTCAGCTTGGTGATGGTACCAAGAATCATCATGACCAGTAGTATCGGCAGGATCTGCCGGGCGTAAGGCTTCATGTATGCGAGCAACCGTTTGAATTCGTTCCAGTTAAACGGTTTGTCGATGATATCATCATCCTGGTACACAAATCGCTCATTCATTGGTTTTTGAATCGTTTTGGCTTTTTCAGCGGGTACATTCATGATCTCACCTGCCTTTCGGATGCACCGTCAGGAGTCTGGGCTATGTAGTCGGCGTATTGAATATGATACACATCCTGATACGGACCTGGAGTGGCAATGAGCTGTTCATGCGTTCCTCGCTGGGCTATCCGCCCTTCCTCCAGCACTACAATTTCATCAGCATGGCGAAGTGAAGAAATACGATGAGCAATAATAAAGGTCGTCCGTCCCCGCATAACCTCTTGAAAACCGGTCTGGATTTCATGCTCCGTCTCCATATCGACCGCGCTGGTCGCATCATCAAGCACCAGAATTTTCGGATTTTTAAGTAGTGCGCGCGCGATGGCAATCCGTTGCTTTTGCCCACCAGACAGCCCCAGTCCCCGTTCACCGACAACTGTGTCATAACCCAATGGCAGCTCGGTAATAAATTCATGCGCTTGGGCCAGCTTGGATACGCGTATAATGTCATCCTTACTGACATGGCTTAATCCATAAGCAATGTTGTTACGGATGGAAGATGAGAACAGGAACGTCTCCTGGAACACGGAAGAAATTTGAGCACGTAAATCACGGATTTTCAAATGGCGTATATCCGTCCCATCCAGCTTGATGCTGCCTGCGTTCACATTGTAAGCTCGCATAAGCAGCTGAATAATGGTGGATTTACCTGATCCGGTTCCGCCCAAAATACCGATGACTGATCCCGGGGGCGCATCCAGGTTGATGTCAACGACAGCGGGCAGCTTATTCCCGTAAGCAAAAGTGACATGCTCAAAGGTGACATGGCCCTCTACCTCATTAGCATCGAGCGACAGAGCATCAGCTTCATCGGTAACATCCACCGATTGATTCAGTAGCTCCAAGACCCGTTCACCGGAAGCTTTGGACTGGGTATAGTTATTGATATGGAAGCCAATGTTCCAGATGGGGCCGATAATGTACCAAATTAAGCTAAAAAAGGCGACAAGCTGACCCAGAGTCAGCGACTTTTCAATGACCAGATAGCCCCCCATGCCCAGTAGAAGAACGACACTGACCGAAGCAATCAGTTCCATGGCGGGGAAGAAACGGCTCCACAGGGAAGCAGCTTGAATTTGATTATTTTTGTATTGCTCATTTCGCACTGAAAATTTTTCAACCTCATATGATTCGCGGGCAAATGATTTGACGGTGCGCACACCTGTTATATTTTCCTGCACCGCTGTCGTCAAGGCGCTGAGCGCAAGCCGCATTTCCTGAAAGGTGGGGTGAATTCGGGATTCGAACTTAAACGTGACGAAGAGCAGCAAGGGCATGCTGATCATCGTAATGAGGGTGAGCTGCCAGTTGATATACAGCATCATTATTGATCCGAATACGACCATCAGTACCACATTGAGGATTTGGGCAAAACCAAACCCGATAAAGTTGCGAATCGCCTCCAAATCACCCGTCAAACGGGACATGAGATCCCCTGTTTTGGCAGTGTCATAATATCTGAAGGACAAAAATTGAAGCTTTTCATAACAAGCATTGCGGAGTCGGTATGCCAGATAGTTACCCAGCCGTCCACCAAAAAAACCGTGTAAAAATTGCATAAAGCCTTTGACGATCACGACTCCCAGCACAGTTAGAGCCAGCGCGGGGACTTTCCCGAAGTCACCGGGAATGATAGCGTTATCAATTAGCCTTTGGAGCAGGTTTGGATACACCAGTCCCAGGGCCGTCGCTATCGCAAGGCATAGAATGGAAAGAAATAGATAATGTCTCCTCTCACGAAAAAAGCCCTGCAATTGCCTGAGCACTTCCATGTCAATGTCCCTCCATTAGTTGCACGACGTTGTTATATGGCTTAGTGAAGTTTACCATTCGCATTCCAAGGGGGCAAAGAGGATAACTGACCGTTTTCAGGCAGGTTCGCAATTGGCGGGTGATTAGACAAATTAAATCGCTTTCTTATCATTGAATATGGCTAATTACTCGGTATTGCTGTCTTTTTGAAGCATGCGTAAAACACCGGGTTGTCCCGCAACCCGGTGTCCTGATGAAAGATAGCTTGTCCATGAAGCGGCGGTAGCCCGCAAGCTATGAATGGAATGCTATTAGGCGGCTGATTAGGCCATCTGAAAAATGAACTTTGGCAATGTGCGAAAAGAATTACGTTAGCGATTCTTCCTGCTCCAAGGCGGCGATCCGACTGGCAAGCTCTTCCCAAACCTGTGGCTGCTCACCACCCGTAAGTGCATGCTCCATACCGCGAATTGTCTCCAGCATCTGCTCCCGAAGCTGAGTCGTCTGCCACGTTTGTTCCTCCTGTACCAGCATAATGTAAAAAGAGGACATTCGTTCTCGCTGTTGCTCTACAGCTTCCCCGACTCGCTCACGCAGCACCGGCTCCAGTGTGGCTTGCAGACCTGCACGGCCGGATCCTTCAAAAAATAGCTTAGGATTTTTAAAGCTGCCC
The DNA here is from genome assembly GCF_050467745.1 of Paenibacillus sp. NRS-1781. NCBI lineage: Bacteria > Bacillati > Bacillota > Bacilli > Caryophanales > Paenibacillaceae > Paenibacillus > Paenibacillus sp. NRS-1781. The sequence continues at coordinate 14,905 of NZ_JBITPI010000063.1, read as the reverse complement.
CAATATTCTTTCCAATGGATGGACTCCTGCAGGGAAATATCACTCCATTCGGGAACAGCCCATTCTCTGGGTTCTGGAACCGTGCAATCCAGTCCTTCCAGCTGATGGTTTATGTCCTCTACACACCGCTGTATAGCCTTGCGTACCAAGCTTTGCCCCGTTTTTTCCAGCCTCAGCGTGGTTGCCAGCAATTCCTGTGACAGTTCCAGTTCGATCAGGCGCATCAGTTCACGACCACAGGAAGCAAAGGCTGAACGAAGATCGCCCACACCTTCCCGCAGGACAGACGGATGAAACGCCTCCGCGATAAACTCTCCAGTCCGATAAGCCAGCCGTTGACGTACGTGAAACAGCAGTTCATCGGTTTCCCCAGACAACACAGCTGCACCACTGCTATCAGACAAGCTCAATAATGTTTGCTCCAGTTCCTCACGGATATGGGTTAATCGCTCCAACCGTCCTTCGCGTTCCTCCACGCTATATCTGGCATCTGCGGCGTGCTGCACTATCCTGCTTCGCAGCCGACCCAGCTCCTGCATGGCGGAAGCGATGGACAGTCCGGCCAGTTCTTCGGCTGCAAATGCTGAAAAATCATCTTCAAACGCATCAAAACGTGAAGCGGCACGCAGCGAAGCCTCTCCTTGCTCGGCTGCTTCCAGCGCCAGCATACTAGACAGCGGATAAATACGCGGCTTACGAATCCCGTTCGCTTGCAGTTGCTCCTGCACATGCCGGGTTACGGATTGCAGCTCTTCTTCGGACGAAGCGAGGTCTGCTGCATTGACGATAAAAAAGGTCTGATCCATTGCCAACGTCTCTTTCACCCGGCCCAATTGGTTCAAAAATTGACGGTCTCCTTGGGTAAACGCGTGATTATAGTACGTGACAAATACAAGAGCGTCCGCATGCTTCATATAATTGAAGGTCACACCTGTGTGACGCGCATTGACTGAATCCGCTCCAGGCGTATCCACAAGCACGATCCCCTGACGGGTCAGAGGGCAGTCATAATAAAGATCAATATGCTCCACAAAGCATGACTTATGCTCGGATGCAACAAAATCCCGGTATTGCTCCAGATTCACTTGAAGCTGCTGGCCTAGCAAACGTTCAGCTTCTTCCCATCCAGCGGCGGCAGCCTTCAAAAAGCTGTAATGGGGCCGCCCGGCAGGGTGAATGCCTTCCGGGGACAACGCATGTACGGTATCCTGCCATCCCTCTGCACCCGGTTCTCCCAGCCCTAACAGCCGAAACGAGTATTTAAGGTCTTCCCGCAAAGCGTCCACTGATTTCATATGGACGTCGGCGGTGGCATGGCGCTCCTGGCTTGCGGGCGCCATAATCCGGTTAATCGCCGCTGTCGTCGGATGCGGCGATACAGGCAACACCGCTTCGCCCAGCAAAGCGTTGGCGAAGCTGGACTTCCCGGCGCTGAATGCTCCGAACAGCGCCAGCGTGAACCGCCCGCCCTCCAGCGCAGCGGCGCGGGCGCGTAAATCCCGTACTGCCGCTTGCATGGCAGGGTACGGGCTCAACAATGCAGCAGCGGCCTCCAACCGGGACGCTGCTGCATCCAGCCGCGTGCGGCGGCCTCCGGCGGCGGGCTGTGCTGCCGTCGTGCCTGCAAGCGGCTGCGCCGCTGCGGCGTGTGCGCCAGCGGCGGCGTGTGCGCCAGCGGCGGCAGTACGCGCAGCGCCCGCTGGCGTGGCCGAAGCCGCAGCGGTGGTTTCCGCCGCAGGCGCTGGCGCCGCCGCCTGAGGCAACGCGTCAGGCGCGGCTGCTTGCGGAAGCAGGCTGCGCAGCGCGGTCGCGTATGCAGCCGAGGCGCTTAGGCGGGCGCGATAACGGCCTGCCGCGTCCGCCTGCGCCAGCAGCTCGGTGCGCGCGGACGCAAGCGCCGCGCGGCGTGCTTCGGCCTGCGCAGCTAGCTGCGCCAGCAGGCGGTCTGCCAGCGCCAGCGCCTTGCGGCGGCAATCTGCCGTGACGGCGCTGCGCAGATCCTTGCAATAGTTCAGCGTATACTCCGGCGACAACGCTGTTTCCTTCACCGTCTGCTCAATCAGTCCCCGATCCGTCACAGGACGAATTTCGTCCAGCCCCTGTTCCAACGCAGCCGACCACAAATTATGCCCATCCCCCCAGGAACGCAGCAGCTCTCGCACATGAGGAAGCAACTGCCCCTCCACCTGATCAGCCAGCATACCAGTCAGTCGTTCTAAACGGTTTTCCTTCTCCCGCTCCGTCTTTCCTCCGGCAAACCATAGCCCGGCCTTGAAGCCCGGCTTGCGGCTCTCCAAATATTCGCCCGCCGCCTCACGCAGCTCTGCAGGTGTCAAATGGGCATGCTCCAGTACATGATCCAGTTCTTGCCGCAGTCGTTTATGCCCCTGCTCTGGTAGTATATTCCAGTGTTCATCCTCTTGCTGCAAAACTTCCAGCTCCATATCCAGACGCGAAATGACTTCCTCCCCGCCTGCCTCTTCCAGCAACGTATTCAGTTCCTCTTCCTCGGCAGCCTGCACAACCTCCACATGTTGATCCGCCAAATGGCGCATGGAGGAAACCAAACTGTACGACAATAGCTCTGTTTTTCGCTCCAACAGTGCTTTGATCAGCAACGACAGCTCTTCCCATTGGTTCAAAGGATGGTTTTGCTCTTTCAAGGAGGTGAACAGTATATCCGCGTAATGAACCTGCCAAGCATGAAAGCTGGCCTCCACCTCACTACGATAACGTGTAAATGAAAGCTCTCGCTCTCGATGCTTATCTATTTGGTTAATAATCAAATATAACGGCTTGCCCCAATCCGACAGACTTTTGGCAAAGGACAAGTTATTTTCCGATTGAACATGGTTATAATCCATCACATAAAAAACAATATCCGCCCAGTGCAAAGCAGAATGTGTCGCCAGCGCATGGCCGCGGTCTGTAGAATCGACACCAGGTGTATCCAGCAGTACCCCTCCACCAGCTAACATCGGGACATCCTCCCATACCTGAACCGATTCGTAAGCTCCGCCATTTTTACAATATTCAGCCAGCTCGGACAGAGAGGTTTCCAGTACCTCCGGCTCCGGGTTTTCAAATGTTTTAGCCAGGTGAATTCGTGCTCTCGAATGTCCGTAACGGATGGACACCACATTAGCACTCGTAGGAACCGGCCCGGATGGCAGCACCGTTTTGCCGCACAGACTGTTGATCAAGCTCGATTTCCCAGCGGAAAAATGCCCGCAAAATGCAATGGTCAATTCCTCTGCTTCCGCCTTAGCCAGCAAGTCTGCTACGGCTTTCGCTCCTTCCTCATCCCCGGCTGTGCGCAAAAAATTCCGTAACTGTTCTATCGTATTCATTTCTTCCCGAGCATTCCCTGTAATCGTTTGCATCATAAGCTATAGTTCCACTCCTTGTCCCTTAGCTGCCTCAAATAGCTTTATTGTAGCATTCCTTAGGCGCTGTGAGAATCATCACAGTTGAGGATTTCGCAAAAAATCCACAAAGCGACGTGTAACCAGCAATATATAGATCGAAATGATTTTATTCATCTATATGTTGCACCTTGGAGCGACTGGATTCTAATTTTGCAAAATCCTGAATTAAAAAAGATGTTAAAAAAAGGCGGTTTCCCAAAGTCATGTACATGACTTTGGGAAACCGCCTTTTTATCAATAGTACCAACAAGTTCATCTCATTCTGTCCAAAACTGATCTTTACAGCAAAGCTTCAATATCCTCTTCCATATCCAGGGGATCCGTCGTCGCCTCAAAGCGTTTGACCACTTTCCCGTTCCGATCAATCAGGAATTTTGTAAAATTCCATTTGATCGAATCTCCAGCTAAGTATTCAGGATGACGCTCATGAATTAAAGGAATAAGTATTTTGGCAACCGAATGCGTTTCATCAAAGCCCTCAAAGGGCAACGATGAAGCAAGATATGTAAACAACGGATGAGCCTGCTTATCACGTACATCCACTTTTTGGAACATGGGGAACGTTACGCCATAATTCAGGGTACAAAAAGTATGCACGCTGTCATTGGAATCCGGCTCCTGATCGGCAAACTGATTACACGGAAAGCCGAGAATCACTAAACCTCTATCCTTATAGTGATCGTACAAACGCTGCAAATCCTGATATTGAAATGTAAAACCGCACTGGCTGGCTGTATTTACAATTAACACCATTTTATCTTTAAAATCACTAAGGGAGATTTCCTTGCCGTTCATTGCAACGGCTGAATAATCATAAATGCTCATTTAAGAATAACTCCTCTGTAAGTTATACACCATGCGTTCCCAGGCTGGTTAGACCAGCCGAGCCGCCTACGGCGGACATGCAAGCATGTCCGCTAATTGAACTTAATTTGTTGCCGTCTCAAGCACTGGCAACAAAATTTCGAATACTTGACCATGTTGCAAAATCGTAATTCCGCGGGATTTGTCCTTCATTACGACTACTTCCGGCTTTTGAGACATACGCTCCAGATAATGCTCCGGTACATCACCAGAATGGCTAACTGTGATTCCTTCAAGCTCGCGCTCTTCGTTTTCAGCAAACTCCGATGTTACGATTTGCTCAAAAATATCGGAAAAAGCCTCAAAATTGTCTGTATATACCGAAATGCATTTCATACTCTTCATCCTTTTCTACACATAAATGGTTAAACCCTCGAAATTTCTACGGGGTCTTTAAGCTCTACGTTCCTTATCTTTCCTGATCGGGGACGTTTTCATACGTTTCTTGCCTTCCCTGCATACATCGAGCAACGGACATACCTGACATTGAGGATTTTGCGCTTTGCAGTGGTAGCGGCCGAAAAAAATGAGCCTGTGATGGGTCAAGGACCATTCGTCCCTAGGTACCCTTTTCATCAGCTTTTTCTCCACCTCTAGCACTGAATCGTCCCATCCCGCAAAGCCCAGTCGTTTGGAAACACGCTCTACATGCGTATCTACCGCAATAGCTGGTACATTAAAAGCGGTGGACACAACGACATTAGCCGTCTTGCGCCCAACACCGGGAAGCTTGACCAACTCATCATGCTCAGACGGTATTTCTCCCCCATACTGGTCTATCAATAAACGGCACAGGTTATGAATATGCTTAGCCTTGTTCCGGTACAAGCCTATTCTGCGGATATCCTGCTCCAGTTCTTCAATGGGAACAGCCAAATAATCCTCGGGTGTCTTGTATTTTTGAAACAGGTCTGCCGTTACTTTATTCACCATCTGATCGGAGCATTGAGCGGACAATAACACAGCAATCGTTAATTCAAAAGCATTGTCATGGTTCAACTCACAATGGGCATCCGGAAACATCGTACCGATGGTGTCCAATATATAACGTGCGGTTGCTGCATTCACGGAATCCTACCTCCTACCAAAAAAAACGTCTTGATACGGGATAGCCCGCATCAAGACGGTCACTCTAAATAATCATCCGGAAAGAAACGAATACTATTTGTGCATGACTGCCTGCATAGGCGAGAAATACACTCCTATATTAACATTAACTGTCACAGATTGCACGAGAAAAGTGTGTAATTCCCAAGAAATTTTCATACAGTCTGATCTGTTAACGGTTCATCGGATGTTCCAGGTCTACATGTCCCATTAAGGATTCCAGGGATTGACCATCTACGAGCAGATCCAGCGTTTTGACTTCCTTGAACTGGAACATCGTTTTCTTCAAAGCGTCAATAGCCAAGTCCTCACCACCTGCACCCAGACGAGCCTCGTCCGGCAGGGAAATATCAAACGTCAATGCTCCATTGTCCAATTTGATTTTATGCACGGAAATTTTCTCAGACCATAACGGTATCAGGGTAGAATTCCCACTCTTTTGCAGAGCTTCAAACGCCTTTTGGAATTTTTCCAGCTCGCTTGGGTAGGTAATTTCCTTTTTCTGTTCCTTCAAGCCTGTCTCTTGTGTATCAGTGTAGTACACCGTGATCTGTTGAGTTTGGCGGTCTCCTGATTTTACCGTATCCGTCTTGGTGTTTGTAGGCTCGGTTGACGAGGATGCAGGTGTTTGACTCGCTCCGTTATTTTCAACAGACTGAGTCGATGAATCAGGGGTCGTTTGTTCTGGTGTGCTATTTTGCGCCGCAGACGTTTCCGTTTCCTGAGATGGAGCAGCAGGAGCGGCTGTCTCCTTGGAAGCGCAGCCTGCACCTGCAATAGCAAACAGTGCCAGCAGACCTGCGATTACGATTTTCTTGTTCATATGTCCCCCTCCTTGCTTGACGTTGGCAAGCGATTTGTTGAAGATTTATTTTACACCAAGATACTCTGTGATGCCATCTGCAATCCCTTGAGCTACCCGGTTTTGGAAATCTTCATCAAACAATGTAGCTTCCTCTTTCGCATTACTGAGATATCCTACCTCAAGCAAAACAGCAGGCATCGTCGTTTCCCGAATGACATGGAAATTGCCATAACGAATGCCCCGGTCTGTCAAACCTGTCGCTGGTGCAAAGTACTTATGCATGACGTCCGCGAACGCTTTGCTTGCACTACGCTGGTAATACGTCTCTGTACCATTGGAAGCCGAGCTGCCGCTACTGTTGGCGTGAATGGACACGAATACGTTGGCATTGAGATTTTCAGCCACTTTTACGCGCTGTTTAAGCTCCAAAAACGTATCATCGCTGCGTGTCAACACAACCTCAAGATTAGGGTTCTGCTTCAAAATGCTTTCTACTTTCAGAGCCATAGCCAAGTTGAAGGTCTTTTCGTAATTTTTTTTAGAAATCCCTACGGCTCCTGAATCCTTCGCTCCATGACCGGCATCAATAACAACGACTTTTTTGCCATTGCTGTTAACTGGTGAGGTCTGTGACCCATCCGGTAAGGTAGCATCAGGTGCTGTATTCACTGAATCCTTCGATGCCAGATCGACGATAACGCGATTCGAGCCGTCATTGTATGCGGTATAATTCATGACATGCTTCAGATCAATAACAACACGAACCGTTGAAGGTTCCTTTTGGAATAAAGCATAACGGATACCGGATACATCCGCTTCATCCTGAATATCCAGTGAACCATTCTGGCTGCTGTCCAGCTTTTGCTGGGCCCCAAAGTTGTCAGCAAAAGCCGTAGCCGGCAAATCCACAACTACTCGATCAGGGGCAGTCATTGTAAATGCTTTTGGCTTCACTTCACCCATAGTCGTAATGGTTAAGCGGTTTTGACTGAAACTGATTCCTTGTACCTGCATTACACCTGAACTGGCATTATTCGTTGGTAAAGTTACACTTCCAGTATCTGTGCTGCTATTCCCAGATTTAGGAGGAGTAAATTCCCCGTTTCCCGACCCGCTGCTGCGGGTATATAATTTTACGGACTTGGAGCTACTGTCCCATTTTACGTCCAGTCCCATTTGCTCGCCGATAAAGCGAAGCGGTACAAGAGCATAATTGGAACGCAGCAGAGGCGAAGCATCCAGACTAATGTCGCTTCCATTGACAGTCGCTGTCTTGCTTCCGATTATCATTCGGATCAAGGTACTGTCCTTCTCAATCGTTATGGTTCGCGCCTGCTGCTTCCATGTCACGTCATAACCTAAATTTTCAGAAATTACCCGTAGCGGAACCATTGTACTTCCGCCAATCACTTGTGCCTTAGCACCGTTCGGGACACTTAACTGTTGATCGTCGAGATAGATTTGTGTTCCACTCGAAGCCGCATGTCCATAACCCGGAACCGCCCACATGAAGACAAATAATAACAACAAAAAACCAAATTTCTTCATTCGTCACCCTTCCATTCATAATTTTTTTGCCACATGCTCCGGTGCGGCGACCTGATATACGCGCTTATGTAATATCAGACAACCTTTTAGACGTTATTCCACACCAAAAGTTGCGAATATATTCCATCATAACAGAAATTTACGTGCCAAAGAACTAATTTTGTCGAATTATAGCTAAAAATATAGTTCATTCGCTTTGCGGCTAAAGTCATTGATCGGATTACAAAAAAAACTGCTTTCTCCCTAAACATGGATAGGGAGAAAAAGCAGCTTTTTGGTGAGTTTGATACGATCTCATTTAAAATTTTCAAAATTATGAGTTGATAGAATCACTCGTGTCGTTAACCGTCACAGTCCCCATATATTCCTTTAGACCGTCCACAATCCCTTCCGCAATCCTTTGCTGTGTTTCTTCCGAGAACATGGCTGCTTCATCAGACAGATTGCTAAGGTAGCCACATTCCAGCAACACGGCTGGCATTTGAGCCTTTCTCGTTACGATATGATTCGCCACCTTAATCCCGTTATCCTTAAATCCGGTTGCTGCCACAAGATGCTTATGCATCGTTGTTGCCAGAGCCAGACTTCCCTGACGTGCATAGTAGGTTTCAGAACCATTAGCTTTTCCTTTATTGGAGGGCAGCATACTGTTTCCATGGATCGAAACAAACACGCTCGCCTGCTGTTCGTTTGCTAGCTGGGGGCGTTCATCCAGCGTAGGATACGTATCTCCATTGCGGGTCATGACTACCTGAATATCAGGATCGTTTTGCAAGAGCTGCTTGACCTTTAACCCTACAGCCAGTGCAAACTCCTTTTCGTGTCTTCCAGTGATACTGCCTGCTCCGGGATCTCTGCCACCATGCCCTGGATCAATGACGACTATTTTCCGTCCGCCGCTGTTGGTTGGTGTCACAGCCTGATCAACACTGCGTTCACGCAATTGGAGTGTGATTTCACCTGTGCTGTTAGTTGAAAGCTCGTAGTCACGTACCTGGTTTAAAACAATTACAATACGGACGCCGCCCTTTTGTCCATCGGCGGGGGCAAACCTGACTTCCTGCACATCCCCACTGTCAATATTCGTCAGCACTCGTAATCCATCGCTACGAACCGGAAATTGCTGAGAAAGCTCCGACGTCAGCGCCGCTTCTGCCAGATCTACAACAATGCGGTCAGGTCCCGTCATTTGGGTCACTTTGGGCGTTACACCCCTGTTCAATGAAATCTGTAATGCTTCATCTTGAAAGGTAATGTTTTGTACCAGTAGTGTATTTACTTGTAGCTGTTCTGTATCCTGCTGCTTGGATGATGCGAGTTCGTCCTGTGTAAGCTTGTCTGATCCAGTCAGCTTTGTAGTCGTTGTTGTTGACGAAGACGTTTTTAGTGTACTCGTGATCTGTGTCTGCGTTTGTGATGTTTTTTGGGATGGAGACTGTTTTTCTGTCTGCTGGTCTGTCACCTTTTGACTGAGATTCACGGATTTATTTTTATTATTCCAATCTACCTTCAGCCCCATTTGCTCCCCGACAAAACGTAACGGAACCATCGTGGAGTTACCACGCAGCACAGGAGGTGCATCCAAATTGACCATTTTTCCATTCACATCAGCCGATGTACGGCCTACATACATGGACATATCCGTGCTGTTTTTTTGGATTGAGATTTTATAGGCTTGTGGTTCCCATTTAAATTGATAGCCAAGCTGTTCACCAACCACTCGAAGCGGAACCATGACTTTTCCATTAACCATTTCAGGCTTGGCATCTGAAGGTGCTTCTATCCTTTTTCCATCTAAAAACAAATCTGCTCCAGCCGCATTCACATGAGAGGAGGACGGCCACAACCAAATTAAGATAGCCGCCAGTATCAACCAACTATATTTCTTCATCCTCATTCCCCTAACTTAATATATGTATTTTTTTGTTCTACTACATAGGCATAGTCCTTCAACAATTATACATTTACCATACCATGCTGTGACGAACCGTCAACCCCTTATTTACCAATTTATCTTATGAATATGACAAAAGCCCGCAGGCAAAAAAATTGCCAGTACGGGCTTTTTGTCCAACAAACCAGTTCACTTTATCGCTACAAACTCATACTGAGCTGGAATTATGCGCCTTGCTTCGCAGCACGCTTCTGTTCATAAGCCAGAATTTCAGCCTCATGCTGGAGCGTCAAGCCAATGTCATCCAAACCTTGCAGCAAAAATTGACGTCGATGCTCATCCAGATCAAAATCAATATGCAGACCATAATCGTCGGTAATTGTTTTTTCGTCCAGGTCTACGTTCAATTGGTAGTTATCATGCTTGGCTGTGCGTTGAAACAAATCCTCTACTTGCTCCTCAGACAGCTTGATCGGTAAAATAGCATTTTTAAAACAGTTATTGTAGAAGATATCCGCATAAGACGGTGCAATTACGCAACGAAATCCATAGTCCATGATTGCCCACGGCGCATGCTCACGGGAGGAGCCGCAGCCAAAGTTGGCACGGGAGATCAGAACAGATGCCCCTGCATAGCGAGGCTTATTCGGTTCAAAATCAGGATTTATATTTCCTTCCTCATCAAAACGCCACTCGTAAAACAGAAACTGTCCAAAACCTGTGCGCTCGATTCGTTTCAAAAACTGCTTGGGTATAATAGCATCTGTATCTACGTTCACCCGATCCACAGGTGCTACAATCCCTTTTAAAGTTGTGAATGCTTCCATTGTAAATTCCTCCTCCGTATCCTAGTGGACTACTGCTTCCTGCTTGAACTTCCAGTCCCGCACATCGAAAAAATGTCCATGAATCGCCGCAGCGGCTGCCATTGCCGGAGATACGAGGTGAGTACGGCCTCCACGTCCTTGTCGACCTTCAAAGTTACGGTTAGAAGTCGACGCACAGCGCTGTCCCGGTTGAAGTACGTCCGGATTCATCGCAAGACACATGCTGCATCCCGCTTCACGCCACTCAAATCCTGCTTCCTTGAAAATGACGTCCAGTCCTTCTTCCTCGGCCTGAATTTTCACACGTCCTGAGCCTGGTACGACAATTGCTGTTACCCTGTCGGATACCTGATAGCCTTTGGCCACCTCGGCCGCAGCGCGCAAATCTTCAATTCGCCCGTTGGTACAAGAGCCAATAAATACATAATCAATCGCAATATCCGTAATCGGTGTGCCTGGCTTCAAATCCATATATTCAAGCGCTTTTTCAGCAGCTTTACGTTCGTTTTCTGTTGGCAATTCTGCCGGAATCGGTACTGTGGCAGAGATATCTGTACCCATGCCCGGGCTAGTCCCCCAGGTTACTTGTGGAATCAAAGCATCCACATCAAACTCTAGCACGATATCAAACTCAGCGCCTTCATCTGTAACAAGATCTTTCCACTCAGCAACCGCCTGCTCGAAAGCAGCTCCTTGCGCTACATGTTGACGTCCACGCAAGTAGTTAAAGGTTGTTTCATCCGGCGCAATCATACCCGCTCTGGCTCCGCCTTCAATAGACATGTTGCACACGGTCATGCGCTCTTCCATGCTCAATTCGCGGATAGATTCACCTGTATATTCAATAACATAACCGGTAGCGAAATCCGTGCCGTATTTGGCGATGACACCCAGAATCATATCCTTTGCTGTCACACCCGGCTTGCGGCGGCCCACAAAGCGGATTTCCATTGTTTTTGCTTTTGTTTGCTGTAGACATTGCGTTGCCATTACATGCTCTACTTCGCTGGTTCCGATACCAAAAGCGAGCGCTCCGAACGCGCCATGTGTGGAGGTGTGGCTGTCACCACAAACAATTGTTTTACCCGGGTGAGTCAGACCGAGCTCCGGTCCCATAACGTGAACGACACCTTGATCAATCGTATCCAGATCATACAGTGTGACACCGAAATCACGGCAATTTTGAGTCAAAGTATCAATCTGCTGCTTGGAAATCGGGTCCGTAATATTGTAACGATCCTGCGTCGGTACGTTATGATCCATCGTCGCAAACGTAAGCTCTGGACGACGCACCTTGCGTCCGCTAAGACGAAGCCCCTCAAACGCCTGCGGCGAGGTCACCTCATGTACTAGATGAAGGTCAATGTACAAAATACTCGGCTTTCCCTCTTCCTGATAGATGACATGGTTATCCCAAATTTTCTCGAACATAGTCTTATTGCTCATCAACATTCACCCCTGTGTTTTTCGAACCTAATTATAGAGAAGGCTGTACGGCTTTCTCTTGGATGTCAACAATATACCACGACATGCTTGATTGATCCAAGATATGATATCTATAGAAGTGATAGGTTAAGGCTATAAGGTGGACTAAGAGGTTAATTGTACATTTCGGCCCCAATTCGCCCCCTACATTTTGTTTGCTTTTTCTCCTTTGGAACTTTAAAAAATGTTACTATATACGGTACTTCTAAAGGAGAGCGCATCATGAACATCTACCGCTTTGAAATCTACGCTAATGGATTCTTGTTAAAAGTTATTAAAACGGGCTGAAACAAAGACCTAAAGGAGATTTAAAGATGAAACAGGCTTCGTATTTTTTCTTTTTGCTTTCGTGTGTATTACTTATAACTGGTTTTGTAGTTGCTTATCACTATGGAGATTATAATGCGGAATACTCTTCGTTGCATGACAACTCGTGGGATAAGATGGGCCATGTTGTAGGCGGTGATGCGTACAATTACATTATAATGGGTATGCGAGGTATGCTATATGGGGTTGCTTCCCTTGTGTTCGCTGTACTTGGATGCTTCTTTTTTATTCTGGATCGCTTTGAACATAAAAAAGAAACACCCTCAATGACCATTAATAAGGAGGCGGAACAATTGGGGTCAGATGTTTAGGCAGACAACATTTACTTTTCTATTCATACTTATCCTTTTGATTTCAGGTTGTGCAACCAATGGTGAGCAACCTGCTCCTAAACAAACACAAACATCTGATAGTGAAATTACTAATGATCCGCAGGACGATATTGTATACGTAGATGATGAAACAAGGTTCATTGCTACGACTGTAAGACTAGCGCGACTTTATGATGATGTAAAAGAAGACTCTGACATGCAAGAAACAATTGCGTCTGCTGTAGAAAGTTCTGCTGAATCATTTGATAAAGACGTAAAAGAGAAATTTATAGAAGTTGCAGCAGCTATCAAAGACGGCAATCCAGAAATGGCTCAGAGGTTATGTGATGAAGTAGAAGCAGAGTAGGTAACCAAATATAGTTGGAAACGCGATTGGTAAAATAGCCCCGGAGCAATCCGGGGTTTTAATATTTGACCATAGTCAACAAAGGCAATTTTATTGCCTGAATAATTTCCGTGTGGTAACATAAGAATAGAAAAAGGGAACGGCTACCACCGCTCCCCTGCACGACTTGCCGATATAAGAGCGGTCGGCGTTTAAGGTGTTGATCTAGGAATAAGACCGTATCCTTAGTGGGGGCGGTCTATTTCTTTTGTCTTGGTTCAGCGCAATAACAATCGTAACGATAAATCCGATCAACGTAATTAATAACGTGCCGAACATCATCATTAATGTCAAAGCATCTTAACCTCCACAAGCATCATCTCCCTTCCGGGAGATTAGCCGACCGCCCTTTATAGCCGTTTTGTCGCACGATCCAAATTATACCATAAAAAAGCTCTAGGTAGGTCTGGAGACTTTACTTTTATTTTTCCATTAATTTATTAAATATCTCTCTATCTTTGGAAGTAAAGTCGTTAATCCGTTTCTTTTGCTCGTACGTGTTGGTACTTGAATCCAATTTAATAAAGCCATTTTCACCAACCACATATACGATATTTTTTTTTATCTTATATGACACAATATTATCAACAGCTTTTTCTAGTGGATCAGCAAGATGATTATAAAGTATTAAAGGGTCTTGCGGCCCCCCTCTCAAAATTTGAAAAGTCCCGTCACCAAAATATTCTACGGTATCTTTGCCTGATGGGTATTTATACTTCGTATTATCCCCGGAATTCACCAAGAAAATTAGAGTAGTAGTTATAACTAGTAGAGAGATCAAGATCAAAATAAAGATATATCTACGCTTCATCTGCAATTCACACCTCACTTCCAAGCTTTTCTTGTATCAGTTACTGTTACATAAGACGTATACTCATTTAGTGTTCCCCATGATTCCATTAAATTTGTTAGGTTTGCTGCAGCCCAACCAAGTTTGTTGTTCCCAGTAAACATTTGCTTAAAATTATACTCAAAATTATAGACATCAGAATACGTTGTAGTAATTTTCCATTGCCCGTTTACATATGTTCCATCTATTTTGTACTTCATTTTGTGAAAAGCATTATATAAATCTCTATCACTTTCTAATTGCTCAGATCCATTATAAGAAAAACTTTTAACTTTTTTAGCATTAGCTTTTTTGACTTCATCATTAACTATTGCGATGTGCTCTTTAGACTTTTTAACTTGCTGCGCCTCATATGACCATTCGTTAAAGTTTAAATTTCCTGGTTTGTAATCAAGTGAATGTTTAAGTAAATTGGCTGTGATGTCCCCGTACTTCTTTCGAGCTATAGGAACAGCTACTAATGTAAATGCTTTACGATCAGGATAATGTATTACAGTGTCTGTCGAATCCTTTACCTTCTCTACGCCTCGTACCCAAGTTTTTTCTAGTTCTACCATCGGATTTTCAAACGGAAAAGTATTATTTCCTGCATACACTAGCATATTCTTACTATATGCGCCTTCCAGTATTTTTTGCGAGACATCAGACTGATCCTGTTCTCTTGTTTCCTTAGGTTCTACCTGAGGACTGTACTGAATTTTTCCAAATTGATCTTCTTTTTGTTTTAAAACAAGTTCAAACTCAAGAATCTCTTTGCTGGTATCAATCTGTTCTTGATACTTATCTACATAAGCGTGTGTAAACGTAATATCTCGGATTGTGTTTTCATTTCTAACGATTTGGATATTACATTTGCGATAGTAATCCTCACTATCAGGTTTATATTCTGTGTTTGCCCATGTATACAGCATGTTGGAATTATCCGCATTGTCTATAACTGAAGGAAGCGAATGAAGCGGAATTTTGCTTCGAATATGTAGCGAATGAGCCAAGTTTGGAGACTTAGCTGAAAGGTTTAGGGAACTATTATTCTTCACGCCTGTTGAATAACCA